>CAZFVO010000018.1:0-22561 GCA_964522325.1 uncultured archaeon
AGGCTGTAAACAGAATAAGCGATATGCTTAGAGAAGTTTCTGAGAAGGCTAAGGAAGGGCTTGAAAGAATAGAACAGATAGCCAAGAACTTTGAAGAAGTTGCTTCGACGGCTGAAGAGAATGCCGCAAGCAGTGAAGAAACTTCTGCGGCTATTGAAGAACAAACGGCTGCAATTCAGCAGGTCAGCATGGTAATGGAAAAGGTTAATCAGGTAGCTAAAGAGGTCATGGACACCATAGCTGAGAACTTCAAATTAAATTTTGATTTTGAAATGAAAACTGCAGAAACTATAGCAAATAGTGGAAAAAAATAAATAATTTTTAATTTTTATAATGGGGTGGTGAAAATGGGGGTGGTGGAGATGCAGGCTTTGAAGGGCGACGAAATAATGCAGGTTATAGTGTTTACACTTGGAGATGAGAAATACGGTGTGGATATATCGCAGGTGAGGGAGATAATAAGGCCCACAAAGATTACAAGAATACCCAACGCCCCGGACTTTGTTGAAGGTGTGATAAACCTCAGAGGACAAATTACCACAATAATAAACCTCAGAAAGAGATTTGGACTACCTCCAAAGGAGATAGACAACGACACGAGGATTATAGTTGTAGAATACAACAATGCGGTAATAGGGATGATGGTCGATACCGTAAACGAGGTCAAATACCTCTCAGCTGCCGATATAGAGCCGCTGCCGAGTATAGTGACTTCAAGGAGCGAAGCGAAGTTCCTCAAAGGAGTAGGAAAGCTACCAGATGGATTGCTGATACTTATCGATCTTAACAAGGTGCTGAGCGAAGAAGAAGTAGACAGCATAAGGGTGTAGACATGACAGAAAAAGTCCTGCTGAGGACACCAGCAGAGATATTCGAAAATGGGAAGTGGAATAAGGTGGATGTGGTTATAACCGATCAGAGCATATCTTTGGGTGATAACAGAATACTGCTGAGGGAGATAGAAGATTTAGAAAAGGTGGATGTAGGTGGTAAAAAGGCCATAAGGATAAAAAGGGGTGAGGATGTAATAGTAAGCTTTCCAGAGAAAGTTTTTAATCAGATTTTCAAATACCTTGCATTCAACTTAAAATCCGACAGATTTGCCGTTTACTTCCTATCCCCAGCAACTGTAGGTGGAGTTGTCGTCAAAGATGCCAAATGGGAGAAAGGGTATTTGAGCATAACAGATGAAGCAATATGGTTCTTATCTCCGTCAAAGCAGATTAGAATTCCTTTCAGCAATCTCGGAAGTGTAGAGAAGGACGTTAGATCGGTTGGCGGTAAAGATAGAGTTGTGCTTGTTGTAGGGCATGTTGAGAACGGAGAAGTTATAACGAGCTTCATACTCTGTCCAGAAACAACTCTTGAAATGCTTGAAGATTATCTGCGCAGACTTATCGATAAAGCTAAGCCTAAGGCAAAGCTTTCTGAGATAGAGGAGCAGATTGCCATGATGCTTTATTCTGGATTAAGCTCTACGGATATAGAATCTATACTTGGAATAACCACTGATGAGCTGAACAACTACTTCGATAGACTTGTCAGCTTAGGACTTGCAAGAGTAGTTAAGATCAGAAAGGAGTTGCAGCTTACACCCAAGGGTGTTGCACTCGTTAATGAGATTATGAAGAAGGGAGGTAGGAGGTGATGTGAATGCCGAGGGTTTTGATAGTTGATGATACAGCTTTCATGAGGAAGTTGCTTAGAAATATACTGTTTCAGGGAGGTTTCGATATAGTTGGGGAGGCTGAGAATGGTAAGCAGGCAGTGGAGATGTATAAGCAGTTAAAGCCCGATTTAGTGATGCTTGACATAGTTATGCCAGAGATGAACGGAATAGAGGCTTTAAAAGCGATAAAGCAGATCGATCCAAATGCTAAGGTTATAATGTGCACCGCTGTGGGGCAGGAGAAGATAGTGAAGGCAGCAATAAAGCTTGGAGCTAAGGGATACATCGTAAAGCCTTTCCAAGCTCAGAAGGTTATTGAAGAGGCTAAGAGGGTTTTGGGGCTTAACTGATTATGATAAGGGTGTTAGTTGTCGACGATTCCGCATTTGTAAGATTGACTGTGACGGAGATACTTAAAGAGGCGGGAATGGAGGTAGTTGGTACTGCAAAGAACGGTAAGGAGGCGGTGGAGAAGGTAATGAAATTGAAACCCGATGTAGTAACTTTAGACATAAACATGCCCGTGATGGACGGATTGACCGCCTTGAAGATAATAATGGAGAAATGTCCTACACCGGTGATAATGCTCAGTGCTTATACAAAGGAAGGGGCAAAAGAAACGTTTGAAGCATTAAAACTTGGAGCTGTAGACTTTGTAACTAAGCCTCAAGGAGCTTTGGCTGATTTATCTTCAATAGCCGATGAATTGATAGAGAAGATAAAGATTGCTGTAGAAGTCTCGCCAAATATACTCAGACTTCAAAATCTGAAGAGGTTTAAAGGGGAAGTGGTAAGAGGAAACTGGAAAAAGTGCAGATCGGATTTATGCGTGTTAATAGGATCTTCTACTGGCGGACCATCAGCTTTAGAGCAGATAATACCACGCTTACCCGCAGACTTTCCGGCACCAATCTTTGTCGTTCAGCATATGCCACCGATGTTTACACAGCAACTCGCCGAAAGATTGGATTCTATCTCGGAGCTTGAGGTAAAAGAGGCTGAGAACAATGAGAGAGTTAGGAATGGGGTCGTATACATCGCTCCCGGCGGTAAGCACATGAAGGTTAGGAGGGCTTTAGATATTGTTAGGATAAAGATCGTTGATGGAAGACCAGTAAATGCTGTGAAACCTTCTGTAGATGTCACAGCAGAATCAGTTGTTCAAGCTTACGGTTCTAACGTTATAGGTGTTATACTCACCGGAATGGGTAATGACGGAGCTTACGGAATGAAGTTGATAAGAACCGCTGGCGGAAAGACGATTGCGTGCAGTGAAGACACTTGTGTTGTATTCGGAATGCCTAAGGCGGCGATAGAGCTTGGGGCTATAGATGTCGTTAAACCCCTTTACGAAATTGCCGAGCAGATTGTCAGATTTGTGGAGGTGAAGTGCAATGGAGGATCTTAAGGAGTATAAGCAAGAGTTTCTGCAGGAAGTTAGAGAATACATAGATGTCATGAATCAGAACTTTATAAACCTTGAAAAGGGTGATTTAGATGCCTTAAATGAGATTTTTAGGGTAGCTCATACTATAAAGGGAATGGCTGGTTTTATGGGCTATAAGAAACTTGAACTCCTCTGTCACAGGCTTGAAAGTGCTATGGGCAGAATAAAGGATGGAAATGTAAAGGTAAGTGAAGATATAATAGATACAATGCTCAAAGCCGTGGATAAGATTGAGGAGATTGTCGATAAGATTGAAGCTGAGGATAGCGATGATGTGGACATCGATGAAGTCGTTGATGCGCTTGAAAAGATAATAGGTGAAGGCAAGAAGGAAGTAGTAAAGAGAAAGCAGCCATCAGATTTTAAAGATGCAAATCTCAGAGTTGATGTTAAACTTGCAAATGACTGTGTAATGAAGAGTGTTAGAGCATCGCTTGTTTTAGAATCTCTGAGTGAAGTTTGCGAAATAGTTGGTGTAGATCCCGATGAGGAGGCAATGGACAGTGAAGACTTTGATGGCAGATTCAGCGTTTATCTCAAAGGAGACAAGAAAGATGTTGAAGAGGTTATGAGCAGAATTGCCGAGATAGATCGTTTTGACATCGTTGAGTTGTCTAAAAAGCACGAGCCTATAAAAATTGAATCAAAGACCCAAGATCACAGAAAGAGTGAGAGCATTAGAGTGAACATAGAGCAGTTGGATACTATAATGAACCTTGTCGGTGAGTTGGTAATAAGTAAGGGCAGATTAATTCAGATAGCACAGGATTATGACATCCCAGAACTTAAGGAAGCTGTAAGTATAGTTGACAAGTGTATAACAAGCCTGCAGGATGAGATAATGCGTCTCAGAATGGTCAAGATAGAGAAGATATTCAGCAAGTTCCCGAGGATGGTTAGAGATTTGGCGAGGAAGTTGGGTAAGAAGGTTGAGTTTATAATTGAAGGTGCAGACACTGAACTTGACAGAACGGTTTTAGATGAGATAAGCGATCCACTTGTTCATCTTGTTAGAAACGCCGTAGATCACGGTATAGAAACGCCTGAAGAAAGGGTTAAAGCCGGAAAGAGCGAGGTTGGTAGGATAGTTTTGAGTGCAAGGAGGGAGAAGAACAACATCATAATAGAAATTGAAGATGACGGAAGAGGTTTGGATTTGGAGAAGATTAAGAAGAAGGCAATTGAGAAAGGAATAATAACTCCGGCGGAAGCTGAAACGATGAGTGAAGAAGAGATAAAGATGCTTATATTCGCTCCGGGCTTTTCTACCAAAGATAAAGTTACGGAGGTTTCGGGAAGAGGAGTTGGAATGGATGTTGTCAAGACGAGGGTGGAGAAGCTCGGAGGAAATGTTAAGATATACTCCGAAAAGGGTAAGGGAACTAAGGTCGTGATCACCCTACCTCCTACAGTTGCGATAACGAAGGCTTTGCTCATAAGGGTTGGAGATGAAGATTATGCAATTCCAATTTCAAGCGTTGTTGAGGTTTTATACGTAACGGATGAAAACTACAAAGTTTTGCACGGCAACCCCTTCTTATACGTTAGGAACACGCTAATTCCAGCTTTTAGGCTTAGAGAGTTGTTTAACATTAAAAATGGGAGAGTTGAAAGAGAAGTTGGAATTATAGTTGAAAAGGAGGGGGAAAAGGTTGCTCTAATTGCCGATGCCATTACTGATCAGTTGGAGATAGTCATAAAGCCTTTAACGGATTTTTTAGCTAGGGTTAAAGGGTTTAGTGGTATTACAATTCTTGGAGACGGTAGAGTTGTTCCCATAATAGACGTTTCCTCTCTTTTGGGGAGGTGATATGCATGGATTTTAGTAGGCTTGGAGAGCTGGAGATAGAGGCAATTAAGGAACTTGGCAACATAGGTGCAGGGCATGCAGCAACATCTCTATCGCAGATGATAGGAAAAACGATAGAGATGAGCGTTCCAGAGGTAAAGATAGTTGAGATTTCAAAGATACATGAAGTGGTTGATGCTGAAAGAGTCGTGGCTGGAGTGATAACGGGATTAAACGATTTAGAAAATGGAGAGGCGGGATATCTATACATAGTATTCCCGGAAGAGACTACGAAGAAAATAGCAAACATAATACTCGATGGGAATGAGGAGATGCTTGAATCCGCCTTAATGGAGATAGGAAACATACTATCTTCATCCTTCTGTAGTGCTACTGCAGAGATGCTTGGAGTTATGCTTATACCCACACCTCCGAACTTTGCGATGGATTACTCCATTGCAATTCTTGATGCACTTCTATCTCAAATGGCAAGCAAGGGAGACCACATACTGATATTCAATACGGAGCTGAGAGATGAGGATAAGAGCGTTAAGATAGAAATTATGCTTCTGCCAAGTGAGAACTTCATGAAATACATAGCAAAGCTCATAGGAATGGTGGAATGATGTCAGAACTCCTTGTAGGTATAGGAGAGTTTAGAGTGGCGAAGGGTAATTTTATATTGAAAACTATAGGATTGGGATCGTGTGTAGGTATAGCCCTCTATGATCCGCTCAAAAAAGTTGGAGGATTAGCTCATGTCATATTGCCCCAATCGGACGGAATAAAGAGGTCTGCAAAGTATGCCGATCAGGCTGTTGAAATGATGCTTGAGGCCATGGAACGTTTGGGAGCAAGAAGAAGAAATGTAATAGCTAAGATTGCTGGAGGAGCTCAGATATTCAAGCACATGACACACGAAAATTTAAAGATAGGGGATAGAAACGTTGAAGCTGTTAAGAGACAACTTGAGAAATTTGGATTGAGGCTTGTTTCGGAAGATGTTGGAGGAAATGTTGGTAGAAGCATCTATTTTTACGTTATGGATGGCAGGATGCTGATAAGATACAGCAACGGTGTTGAGAAATGGATTTAGCCTTCAAAACTCTGATAAACTACGTTAGTAGGGAAGCAAAAGTCGACTTGAGCATGTATAGAGAGAGCTATTTAAGGAGGAGAGTAGAGCTGAGAATGAAGATACTTGGATTTCAGACGTTTGAGCAGTATCTACGATACCTCAGAGCTAACGGCAGTGAGGAAATAAAAAAGCTATTGAATACGATAACCATAAATGTAACGGAGTTTATGAGGGATAAAACGCCGTTCGAATTTTTTATGAAGGTTATACTCCCAGAGATAGCGGAGAAGAAGAAGAGAGTGGGTAGCAACATTCTCAGATTTTGGAGTGCCGGATGTTCGTGCGGTGAGGAGCCATACAGCATAGCCATATGCGTTCTTGAAGCTCTCGGGAAGGGGTGGAACATATCGATATATGCAACGGATATAGATGAGAACTGCCTTCAAATGGCTAAGGAGGGTTTTTACAGAATTAATCAGCTGAAGAATCTGAGTAAGGAGTTGATAAACAAATACTTTGAAAAGGAAGAGGATGGATATAGAATAAAGGGTTTTATCAAGAGATATGTGAGGTTCAGAAAGCACGATTTAACAACCGAAGGACCTATATCCAAGTATTTCGACACAATATTTTGTAGGAACGTTATGATATACTTTAGCGAGAGGCAGAAGGTAAAAGTTGTGAACGACTTCTACAATGCTCTTGTTGATGGGGGATACTTGATAATAGGTAAGAGCGAGACATTACCGAGTGGATTTAAAGACAAGTTCCAATGCGTGAGTTTGAAGGAAAAGGTTTACAGGAAAGTATCACCTAAAAATTTTAATAACTTCATCAACCGTTAAAACCGAAAATCCGTGCTTCCTTAAATATGTTGCAAGTGTGTGATCTGTAGTAACACATACATCCCCTAAGCTCTTTGCAAGAGATACACACACTGCGGTTGTGAAGTCAACATTTTTTAAACTCTTGTAAATATCAATTGCATCGGAAAATGTTTTACCATCGACCTTTATCAGGAAGAAGTCCAAGTATTCCATGACAAGTTCTACCAATCTCCTCAAAACTTCGGTTGGTAAATTTAAGTCTGATAAAATCTTACACATTTCATACTTAACTATTTCAGGTATTCTGACATTTATCATGCCTTCTTCCATCATTTCCCTTAAAATACGGGAATTCAGATTATCGTGGATTATCCAGCTCTTAACAACGTTTAAATCGGCGATCATACACGCATACCACCTCACAGAATCGGTCACACATTTAAATTGAGCTTGATATTTTCGATCTTTTTCCAAGTTTTTTTCATCTTTTCAACTTTTATCTTACTCTCAATAACTTCTCTAATGTATTCGCTCCAATTTATATCTATTTCATCCATCTCCTTTTTTAGAGATTTAGGAACGCGTATACAGATTATAACATCTTTTCTTTCGTTTTTCATTGTTGAAATTATGGTAAAAGCCAATATTTAATATTTTGTAAATACGTATTTGAAAGCGATATCGTTAAATCATTGAGTATAACAAAACGTTATATGGTGCTGTCTGATCGCATGGTCTGTAGGTATAAAGTTTTGGTTCATCCAAATACAATAAAAATCCTTAAGGTGTTAAAGAACGGAAGTTTGAGTTTTACCGAGATAATGTTCACTTTAAACATGAGTCCAAGTGTTTTGAGCAGTATGTTAAAGAAGCTTTCGGAGATGGGGTTCGTTGAGAAATGTGAAAGTAAATACATCATAACAGATAGGGGATATGAACTTCTTGAAAAGCTTTTAGATATAATTAACATGATTTAGCTCATTTCTGAAAATTGAATTTTCAAAATGAAATTATACTGTTAAACGAAAATGTTATTACTTATTGTTTTACTAATTGTAACAATGATTAGCATGCGAGGTGTGGAATATGGAGGGCTTGTTGGAAAACGAAGTTTTCAAAGAGTTGGCAAGTGCTATACATAGATTAAAGAGGGGAGATTTCAGTGTAAAACTACCAGAATACGATGGAGATGTTGGAGCGGTATTTAAAGAGTTCAACTCTTTTATAGATGACATGAGAAACCTTTTTTCAGAAATTTCGAGGGTTGCTGAAGAAGCTTCGAAGGGCAATTTAAATGTTAGAGCAAATGTGAAGGCGTATGGAGATTATGCAAGACTCGTTGAGAACATAAACGGGCTTATAGAACATATAGTCATTCCAATAGAGGAAGGAATGAGAGTTGTTGAAGAGTACAGCAAGGGCAACTTTGCTACATCTTTGGATACTAAAGTTAAGATGGAAGGTAGGTTTGCAGAATTCGCCAAAGCACTCGAAAGTTTAGGTAGTAGTTTGAGGTCCTTTATAGGTGAAATGAGAGATATAGCTGAAGAGAACGTTTCTGGAACTCGACAGATAAGAGAGGCAATAAGTCAAATAAATGCAGGAATGGAGCAGATAAGTTCTGCATCTCAGCAGATAGCACAAGGAGCGGCTAATCTATCCAAGATTGCAAACGAAGCGGCTGCAGAGGCTAAGCAGGTTGTGGACAATATAAAACTGCTTACGAATGAGGCTAAGGATTCGGCTGAGTTTGCAAACAATGCTTATGATAAGGTTAAGCTTGTAGAGGAGAAGAGCAAAGAGGCTCAGAAGAATTTAGAGAGTATAATAAGGGAGATAAACTCTGTGGTTAAAATCGTTTATGAGATGAACAACGCAGCTAAAAACATCGATAAGGTAACGGAGAGGATAAAGAGCATAGCTGATCAGACGAACCTGTTAGCGTTGAATGCTGCCATAGAGGCTGCTAGAGCTGGAGAATATGGAAGAGGGTTTGCTGTTGTAGCGGATGAAATAAGAAAACTTGCTGAAGAGTCAAGAAAAAGCACTGAGGAGATAAACGAAATCGTGAAACTGATTATGTCCGAAACTGATAAAGTAACGCAGGCAACTCAAAGAGCTTATGAAAAATCTGAAAAGGGATCGAAAGAGGTTATGCATGCTCTTGAAATGAACGTTGAGATAGGAAACATTGTTAAGGATATAAAGCGCAAGATGGATGAGATAGTTAAACATGCCGATGAGGGTTTGGAAGGAGTTGAAAGGATTGCAAAACTTATAGATGAGGTAGCTTCAACAGCTGAAGAATCTGCTGCATCAGCAGAAGAAACTTCTGCGGCTATTGAAGAACAAACGGCTGCAATTCAGCAGATTACCGCAAGTGTTGAACAAACATATCAGTCAGCGGAAAAAACGCTGGATGTGATAAAAGACAAATTCTCAATTTAGATATATGTTTTAATCTTTTATATAAGATTATCATGGCGAAAGTTATAAATACCATAATTATCATTATAGTAACAATGCAACAATAAAAGTAGCCTGGGGGGAGGAGGGTATGATGGCAGAGATGGTTATGAACTCTTTAAGAGATTTAAATGATAAACATCAAAAGCTATTAAAGGTTGTATCAAGAAACGGTGTTAGTTCCATACTCTTTAGTTTGGAAAAAAGTCCAATGAGATTTTCCCAGCTAATGTTTAAGACGAGGTTGAATCCGGGTATATTGGACAGACATCTTAAGTCCTTAATGCAGTTGAATATTGTTGAAAAGAACGATGAGAAGTATAAGTTAACGGAAACGGGTAGAAGGTTGGTATCTGTTCTTCTTGAACTTTTTAACGTTGTTGAGTAAATTTTTTATTGCCTCCCTAAAATTCATTTTTGGGTCGTTGGGGTCGGGTTTGATTCGTGAAAACCCGATACGGACGACCCGCACAACGTTCAAATTGATTTGAGTTAGAACTTATCAAACCTCACCATATCTTTAAATATCGAAATACTTATAATAGTAGCATGGGTATCGAATATTTTTATGAGAGAATAGTGCCAAACGGTTTCCCAAAAGGTTCTATGATCCTAATTTCTGGTGAGCCGGGAACGGGTAAAACCATATTTTCATCTGCTATAGCTTTTCACGAACTCAAAAAGGGTAAGAAAGTTCTTTACATATCATTCAACGAAACAAAGGAAGATTTTATGAGAACTATAAGCAAGTTTGGATGGAAATTTGATGAAAACTTTAAATATGTCGATCTGTTTGCAGTAGGTAAAGACGCTTTGAATGCTCAGATGAAGCTTATTATAGAGGAATTTTTGAAGTTTAAGCCCGATTTATTGGTTATAGATTCCATAACAGCTTTAACAAGTCTTATAGGACATGAATACGTTAGATCTTTTTTACACACGTCTTTAGGAACTTTAATAAAGAAAAATCAGGCCGTAGCATTGTTAATAGCCGAAAAACCATTCGGTGTTGAGAGTTTAGGTGTTGGTGTTGAAGAGTTCGTTGTGGATGGAGTCATAATTCTAAGATTTTTAAAGTATGGTGAACATTACAGAAGAGTATTGGAAATTCCAAAAATGAGGAGAAGAAAGATAGAAAAACCTCAATACGAATACACGATAACCGAGAACGGAATAACGTTTTTCGATGTGCCTGAACTTAAGAGGAAAGAGGAAGTTGTAATGGAGAAGGTTACAACAGGAATAGACATTCTTGATGCGCTGATGGACGGTGGAGTGTACAGGGGATCTGTAACCGTTATAGCTGGACAGACTGGAACAGGTAAAACTACATTCGGCTTACACTTCACATACGCTAACGCGTTGAGGGGTTATAAATCACTATTTGTGACTTTTGAGGAATCGGTTGAAAACATACTCAAGGCTATGAGTAACTACGGTATGGATTACGATCTTGTCAAGGATAGGATGAGAATAGAAGCTATAGTTCCAGAATCGTGCAGTCCCGTAAGTATATTCATAAAGTTAAAAGATATAATAGAGCATGAAAGGCCAATTGCAATGTTCATAGACAGCTTTTCAGCTATAGAAGAGAACATGAACAAGGATGAGCTCAAAAAGATGATAAGGTATCTTCAACTTACGGTTAAAAGTCTGAAAATTGCAACTATGATGACGGTCAATGTGGATTTCAATAATGTCTTTCCCACTACTGGTTTGAGCACACTTGCTGATAACATGATAATATTAAAGTATGATTTTAACGGAAACGAATTGAGTAGAAAGTTGCTCATACTTAAATCGAGATCCTCGAACCATTCTAGGAAGATTCACAGATTCGATATTACATCCAAGGGGGTGGTGATACTATGATAGGCAATCCGGAAGATTTGATGATCAAAGCTGTTAGAAGTGCAACTAAAAGAGCAAATCCGGCTTTGGAGGAGTTGCTTGAGATGCATCTAAAGCTAACGGCCAATGTCGGGTTTGAGCTCGCGTATAGAGATCCAAAAAAATTTAAGGATTTGGTGAACAAGCTATTTGGTGAATACAGCGGTAGGTTGCTTGAGATGATGATAGTGGATGAAATAAAGAGAATGCTTGAAATAGATGAAGATATAGATACTCTCGAAAAGGCTGTGGATATATTGAGGTTGATCTGATGGATCCGCTAAAGATATTCGTCGAGTCATCAGCCAAGCTAACACCTTCGGCTGTAGAATATGAGGTGGGTAGTGAAGTGGAGATATTTATCTACAACTATCTTAGAGCGGTTAAAGATTACGACAGCATTGTGTTGATTTCTTTCATGGATGCACATCGCATGTTCTTTGAATATTTAAACAGAGTAATCGGAGACAAGCTTGAGGATTTGGAAGTAGTTACGGTTCTCTCGAAGAAAGGTAATGTCGAATCGGCACCTTTAATAGCGGGAAGGCTAGGGAATATATTTAAAAGCAAAAGCGGTAAAATTTTGGCTTTGATTTTGGGACTCGATTTTTATGCCATAGTATTCTCGGAGAAATCGTTTTTGGATCTGTATCCAAGAATAGCAAATTTAACGAGATACAATGAGAATTTAAATTTGGTTACGGTTTTTAACGGTGCTATATTTTCTCAAACCGTAAGTCAGATGATATATACGTTTTCGCTCAACATCGTTAAGCTTGGAATTGAGAAGTTCAACAACGAATTAAGAAGGTACATTACAATTATAAGATCAGCCTTTCCCGAATACAATCTCAAAAAGTGGTATTACGAGGTGGTTTTGGATAAGATAATATGGTCTGAGGAACAACTCTAATAACTTCCCAATATAATCGATTTGATGCTGTCTGTAGCAATACCCTCATCGGCACTGGTAAATGAAAACGACCCAAAGATAAAAACGTATAAAGTTGGAATGATAGCAAGGGCCTGTGCAATATTTAGAGTGGATGAGATAATCATTTACCGCGATCCTAAGCTTAACGAATCTCAGTTCATTAAAGACGTTTTGGAATATGCTGAAACACCGCAATACCTTCGTAAATACATTCCAATCAAGAGCACACTGAAATACGTTGGTGTTTTACCTCCTTTGAAAATTCCATCTCATAAGCCGAAACGTTTAAAAGTCGGTGAGGTGAGGGAAGGGGTTGTAGTAAAGGTTGCTCCTGACGGGACACGATGGGTGGATATAGGCGTAAACGCCCTGGCACCCCTCAAATCTAAGGCAAAAAGGGGTGCCCGTGTCACCGTCAGGGTCTGTTCGAAGAATCCGTTGGTAGTTGAAGAGGTCAGACCGGATGAATACTGGGGGTATAAGGTAAAGTTAATGGAGCTTAGAGATGTATTGAGAAGGAAGAATGTGGTGATTACATCGAGAAGATGTAGCGTTCCAAAATTGGATGAAATAAAGATAGATGAACTAACGCTCGTGTTCGGAAGTCCCGTGGAAGGGGTGTTTGAGATAATGAAGAGGTTGGGTTTGAATTGGAAAGGAAGGTGTTGGAACACCATACCCATGCAGGGAGTTGAAACTGTGAGGTTAGAGGAGGCGATATACTCTACTCTCGCCATAGTAAATTATGTGAGGTGGGTTGAATGAAGTATAGCAGACCAAGGAGAGGATCTCTTGCATTTAGCCCGAGAAAAAGAGCGAGGGACGTAGTCCCAAGAATAAGGAGCTGGCCGAACTACGAGGGAGAACCCAAGCTACTTGGATTTGCAGGATACAAGGCTGGAATGACTCACGTAATCATGATCGACGACAGGAAGAATTCTCCAACTTATGGTGAGGAGATAGTCGTTCCTGTTACAGTCTTGGAGTGTCCTCCCATGAGAGTTGCTGGGATAAGAGTTTACAAGAACACAATGTACGGCTTGCAGATTGCAAAAGAAGTATGGACGACCGAGCTTGATGAACATCTAAGCAGAAGATTGCCCCTGCCAAAGAAGATAAAGACAGACGTCGAATCTCTTAGGGATGTTGAAAACATTGCCGAAGTTAGGCTGATTACCTACACACAGCCCTATTTGATAACGGGCGTTCCTTCAAAGACACCAGATGTGATGGAGTATAAAGTTGGAGGTTCAGATATTAACGCAGTTTTGGATTACGCTATATCGAAGCTTGGAAAGGAAATAAGGGTTTCTGAGGTATTTCAGGAGGGAGCTTTCATCGACGTTATTGCCATAACGAAGGGTAAGGGATTCCAGGGACCAGTAAAGAGGTGGGGCGTAATTACGCTCGATGCAAAGCATGCGAGAAGCAGTAAGCACAGAAGGGTTGGAACGCTTGGCCCATGGACACCACACAGAGTCAGATGGACTGTTCCTCAAGCAGGACAGATGGGATTCCATCAGAGAACGGAATACAACAAGAGAATAATTAAGATTGGCGAGAACGGTGAGGAGATAACTCCTGAAGGTGGTTTTGTACGCTACGGAGTTGTAAGGAGCGATTACGTTTTAGTCTCAGGCAGTGTTCCTGGGCCAGTTAAGAGGCTTATCAGGATGAGGGATGCAATAAGACCTCCGAGATACACCTATGAGGGGATAAACATCGTGTATATCAGCACAAAATCGAAGCAGGGTAGGTGATTGTGATGATTGGTAAGGTTTTGAATCTAAAAGGAGAAATCGTTGAGGAAATAGAGCTTCCTAAGGTATTTGAGACTGAGTTCAGACCAGACATAATCAAGAGGGCAGTCCTAGCAATTCAGTCTCACAGAAGACAGCCTTATGGCACAAATCCTTTGGCTGGAGTTGATTACGCATGGGAAAACTGGGGGCCCGGATACGGCTATGCAAGAGTTCCAAGATGGAAGATAGGTAGCAGGGCTGTAGTTGTCCCTCAGGCTGTTGGAGGTAGGAGAGCACATCCACCAAAGGTGCAGAAGAAGTGGGCCGAGAAGATAAACAAGAAGGAGAAGAGGAAGGCTTTGATGTCCGCAATTGCCGCAACTGCAAACCCTGAGTTGGTTAAAGCTAGAAATCACGTATTTGAGGGTGAGTTGCCTAAGATTGTTGTTGACGACATAGAATCGATTAAGAAGACTAAGGAGGTTGCTGAGGTTTTCAAAGCCATAGGTGTTTACGCAGATGTAGAGAGGGCTAAGGAGACCAAGAGGGTTAGAGCTGGGAAGGGTAAGATGAGAGGAAGAAGGTACGTAATGAAGAAGAGCATCCTCCTCGTCGTGGGTAGGGATGATGGAGTAATCAAGGCTGCCAAAAACCTGCCGGGTGTCGATGCTGTTTTGGTGAAGGACTTGAATGTCGAATTACTTGCACCGGGTTGTGTTGCTGGAAGACTTACGGTTTGGACTAAATCAGCAATAGAGTATCTGAGGGGATGGTTATGCTGATCAAGTGCTTTTTGGTTACGGAAAAGGCTGTAAGCTTGCTGGACAAGAACATACTCACCGCTATAGTTGATATCAGAGCTAGAAAGCCAGACATCAAGAGGGAAATTGAAAGGCTGTTTGGTGTTGAGGTAGAGAAAGTAAACACGCTGATAACTCCAAAGGGCGAGAAGAAGGCTTACATCAAGCTGAAGACAGGTTCAGCTGAAGAGATCCTTTCGAAGCTGGGTGTGTTCTGAGGTGGTGTAGATGGGTAAGCGTATAATTTCACAGAATAGAGGAAGGGGGACCCCCACATATACCGCTCCTTCCCACAAGTACAGGGCTGAGATAAAACACCTCAGATTCAGGCCAGGTGAAACCATTACCGCTGAAGTTATAGACATCCAGCATGATCCTGCA
Source organism: uncultured archaeon (assembly GCA_964522325.1). Classification (GTDB taxonomy): domain Archaea; phylum Halobacteriota; class Archaeoglobi; order Archaeoglobales; family Archaeoglobaceae; genus Archaeoglobus_B. The sequence continues at coordinate 15,024 of CAZFVO010000018.1, forward strand.
AGGAATGGGCCAGTAGCTCTGGTGAGGTTGCCAGATGGGAGGAAGGAGTACGTTTTAGCTGTTGAAGGTATGGGAGTTGGCGACGTAATTCAGGCTGGTGATAACGTTGAAATCAAGCCAGGTAATACAACTTACCTCAAGAACATTCCAGAGGGTACATATGTTTGTAACGTTGAAAATCAACCAGGTGATGGTGGTAAGTTTGCAAGAGCTAGTGGGACTTACGCCATCGTTGTGGCTCATGAGGAAGATAGAGTACTCGTACAGATGCCCTCTGGAAAGCTGAAATGGTTTGATCCAAAGTGCAGAGCTACGATAGGCATTGTAGCAGGTGGTGGAAGGACTGAGAAACCGTTTGTTAAAGCTGGAAAGAAGTACCACAAGATGAAGAGCAAAGCTGCGAAGTGGCCAAGAGTGAGGGGAGTTGCAATGAATGCAGTCGATCATCCGTTCGGTGGAGGTAAGCATCAACATGTGGGTAGACCAAAGACTATAAGCAGGAATGCTCCACCGGGAAGAAAGGTTGGAAGTATAGCTGCAAGGAGAACGGGTATCAGGAAATGACTTTTATACCCATTTCGTGAGGTGTTGGGTATGGCTATGAAGAGTAAGATAACAAGACCGAAGGAGTTCAGGTATCGCGGTTACACGTTAGAAGAGTTGCAGAAGATGAGTTTAGAGCAGTTGGCTGAGCTTTTGCCTGCAAGGGAGAGGAGAAAAATAAAGAGAGGCTTCACTGAGCAGGAGCTTAAGCTGTTGAGAAAACTGAGGAAGAAGGACAGTGTGAGGACACACTGCAGGGACATGATAGTTCTTCCAGAGATGGTTGGCAAAGTTATCTACGTTCACAACGGTAAGGAGTTTGTGAAAGTCGAAATTAAACCAGAGATGATAGGGCACAGATTGGGTGAGTTTGCTCAAACTAGAAAGTTTGAGAAGCACAGTGGTCCTGGAGTTGGTGCTACAAGGAGTAGTAAATTCGTACCGCTGAAGTGATCGCTATGGCGAGGATCAAATACTCTTATCAGCCTGCTGATGAAACGAAAGCTGCTAAAGCAATGGGATACGAGATGCCAATAAGCTTCAAGCACGCTGTGGAGATCTGTAGGTTCATCAAAGGTAGGAGAATAGCTGAAGCTAAAAGGATACTGCAAGAGGTCATAGAGCTTAAGAGACCCGTTCCGTTTAAAAAGTACAAGAAGAAGGTAGCTCATAAAAGCGGTTTGGAGAAGTGGTATGCTGGTAGGTATCCGCAGAAGGCTTGTAGATACATACTTCAGGTTCTCAAGAACTTGGAGGCTAATGCCGAATACAAAGGATTGGATGTTGACAAGCTCGTAATTGTCCATGCTCAAGCTAAAATGGGTAGAAAGATCAAGAAGTATGTACCGAGAGCTTTTGGAAGAGCTACGCCTTGGTTCCAGCAATTAACAACAGTTGAAATTGTGGCTGAGGAGGTGGAGTGATATGGCTGTTGAGAGGAAGTTCATCAGAGATAGGATGATCAAGCTCAAGGTCAAAGAGTGGATTAAGAAAGAAGTTAAGAATGCTGGATTTGGAGGAGTAGACATTGTAAGAACGCCATTGGGCACTCAAGTTAGTCTGTTCGTAGAGAGACCTGGCTTAGTGATAGGTAGAGGAGGGAGGAGGATAAGGATACTTCAGGAGAAGTTGAAGGAGTTTGGATTGGATAATCCACAGCTGAGTGTAGATGAGGTTAAGAGGCCAGAGTTCAACGCACAACTAATGGCTACACTTCTAGCTAGAGCATTGGAGAGGGGATGGTACTTCAGAAGAGCGGGCTACAGGTTCTTATACAGGATAATGGAGGCTGGAGCTAAAGGTTGTGAAATCGAAATAAGTGGTAAGCTTGTGAGTGAAAGGGCAAGGACTGAGAAATTCGCAGCTGGAACGATTGTTCACACTGGAGATCCAGCTGTTGAATTGGTTGACAAGGGATTCGATATTGCGATAAAGAAGCTTGGAGTTTACGGTGTCAGCGTTAGGATAATACCTCCAGATGTGGAACTGCCAGATGAATTCAAGGTTAAAGAAGTTAGCAAGGAGGAACTTGAGGAAATTAAAAAGAAAGTGATGCAAGAGGTTGAGGAGGGTGCTGCACAATGAAGATGGAGGAAATCAGAAAGATGAGCAGAGAGGAAAAATTGAAAAAACTTAGAGAACTTGAACTTGAGCTTTTAAAGCTTAGAACTAAGAAAAGGAGCGGTGCTGGACTTGAAAATCCAATGGCTATCAGAAACATAAGGAAGGACATAGCGAGAATAAAGTTAGCTTTGAGGGAAGAGGGTTACAAGGTATGAGACCCGAATTTGTTATAGCACACGAGTGGATCGGCTTGAAAGTGGAAGTTGTGAAGTCTCCAAACCCCTGTGAGGTAGGGATAAGAGGTAAAGTCGTTGATGAGACTAAGAACACTCTTAAAATTGCTACAGAAAAAGGTTTAAAAACAGTGATTAAGAAGGGTAGAACCTTTAGGGTCAAGTTCGCTGGAAAGGTGTTGGATGTGAGTGGAGATCTCATAAATTTCAGGCCCGAAGATAGGATTAAGAGAGGTTTACTCCTCCTAAAAAGGGCAAAGGGTGTGTGGATATGGTGAAGGATATAGGTATCGATGTTAAGCCACCTGAGAAGGAGTGTAACGATAGGAACTGCCCGTTTCACGGTGATCTTAGAGTTAGAGGGCAGATTCTAACTGGTAAAGTCATAAAGACTTACGAAAAGACTGCTGTAGTCGAGAGGGAGCTTATAAGGTATGTGCCGAAATACGAGAGGTACCTCAAGAAGAGATCAAAGATTCATGCACACAATCCACCGTGTATAAACGCAAAACCTGGTGATACGGTTGTAATTGCTGAATGCAGACCAATTAGTAAGACAAAGAGTTTCGTAATAGTGGAGGTGATTAAATGAGAGCGATCAAGGCTTGCGTTCCTCGAGCTTTACCAACTGGGGCGAGATTGGTTTGTGCTGACAACACTGGAGCAAGAGAACTTGAGATAATTGCGGTTATAGGTTACAAGGGAGTTAGGAGAAGATATCCCGCAGCTGGAGTTGGAGATATGGTTGTTGTTACTGTGAAGAAAGGAACGCCAGACATCAGAAAGCAGGTGCACTACGCTGTGATAATAAGGCAGAGGAAGGAGTATAGGAGGCCTGATGGTACAAGGGTCAAATTTGAGGACAACGCAGCTGTCATAGTGGATCCAAAGGGCAATCCGAAGGGATCGGAGATAAGAGGGCCTGTTGCGAGAGAAGCTGCAGAAAGGTTTCCGAAGATAGGTTCAATTGCCACGATAGTTGTTTGAGGTGGTGCGTATGCCTATCCCGAAGTCTAAACAGCCAAGGAAGTGGAGAAGGTGGCTTTACAAGACATCCAAACTTCACGAAAGACACAGATTGCTCCACGCAACCCTTTCCAAGGAATTGAGGAAAAAGTATGGTAGGAGGGCTATAAGGGTTAGAAAGGGTGATAAGGTCAGGATAATGAGGGGAGAATTTGCTGGACATGAGGGTAAGGTTGTTGAGGTTGATATGAAAAAGATTAGAATTTACGTTGAGGGTGTTACAAGGAGAAAGGCTGATGGTACTGAGGTTTACGTTCCGATCCACCCGTCAAACGTCATGATAATCGAGTTGGGTGAAGTTGATGATGTGAGAAAGAAGATACTTGAAAGAAAGTGAGGTGGTTTAAATGCATCAGAAGAGGTTGTCAGCTCCAAAGACTTACAAGATTCCAAGAAAGGTGTACAAGTGGGTAGTCAAACCTTCACCGGGCCCACATAACAAGAACGCTGTTCCATTGCTTATAGTTGTTAGGGATTATCTTCAGTTGGCTGATACTGCAAGAGAGGCAAGAAGGATAATAGCAAATGGTGAGATATTGGTTGATGGAGTACCAAGGAAAGATTACAAGTTCCCAGTTGGTCTTTTTGATGTTATAAAGATTCCCAAGCTTAACAAGAGTTACAGAATGGTTTTCGATGAAAAAGGTAGGTATGTGCCAATTGAGATAGAGGATGACAACCTGAAGCTCTACAAGATCGTAAACAAGACCATGATTAAGGGAGGTAGAATTCAGCTCAACCTCTTTGACGGAACGAACATATTGGGAGATAACTCGTACAAGACTAAAGACAGTATCCTTGTTGAAATTCCTGAAAAGAAAATAGTAGATCGTTTACCCTTTGAAATCGGCGCTTTAGTTATGATAACGGGTGGAACTCACGCTGGAGAGATTGGAAGGATAAAGGATTACAAGATCGTGAGGAGCTCTTCACCAAACTTGGTTACAGTTGATGTTAGAGGAAGGGAGGTAACTACGATTGAGGATTACGTGTTTGTCATTGGAAAGAAAGAGGATGAAAAGCCAGTGATAGATCTGGGGGTGTGATAAATGCAGGTCTTAACAGTCAAGGAGGAAAAGAGAAAGAAGGATGAAAATCCAATGAGGGAAATTCTACTTGACAAGGTTGTGATCAACATAGGTGTCGGTGAGAGTGGTGAAAGGCATAAAAAGGCTATGATACTGCTTGAACAGTTGACTGGACAGAAGCCAGTTGCAACCTATGCAACGCAAACAATCAGGAACTTTGGAATAAGAAGGGGAGAAGCCATAGGGGTAAAAGTAACCCTTAGAGGTCAAAAGGCTATGGACTTTCTGATGAAAGCTTTGAAAGTTAAGGAGTTTAAGTTAAGTGCAAGATCTATAAATGCTGGTAACTTCTCGTTTGGAATTCAGGAGCATATAGATTTGCCGGGTGTCGATTACGATCCTGACATTGGTATATTCGGAATGGATGTTTGTGTTGTACTAAGGAGGAGGGGTTACAGGGTTGCAAGGAGGAGAAGATGCAGATCTAAGGTTGGAAGTAGGCACAGAATAACGAAGGAGGAGACCATTGAGTGGTTGAAATCGTTGGGTGTGGAGGTGGTGTGATGGCGAGCAAGCCTAAAAATAAGATCTTCGGTAGAGGAGCTAACGAGTGCAGAAGGTGTGGAAGGAAGAGGGGTTTAATAAGGAAGTACGGAATCTACCTCTGTAGGCAGTGCTTTAGAGAGGTAGCATCTGAGTTGGGATTTAAGAAGTACTGGTGATGGCTATGAGTGTCGATACTCTCTCAAATGCGATGTCAGCCATAAAGAATGCGGAGAGGGTTGGAAAGAAGACTTGTGAGATTAAACCAGCTTCAAAGTTAATCGGTAATGTCCTTAGGGTTATGAAGGAGCATGGTTACATCAAAGGCTTTGAGTATGTGGAGGATCATAAAGGTGGTATGTATATCGTTGAGCTAAGTGGTAAAATCAATGACTGTGGTGCAATAAGACCTCGCTATTCTGTGAAAAAGACGGAATACGAGAAGTTTGAAAAGAGGTTTTTACCAGCTAGAGACTTTGGTATTTTGATAGTGTCGACGAACCAAGGCGTAATGTCTCAGAAGGAAGCCATAGAAAGGGGGTTGGGTGGTGTGCTTTTGGCTTACGTCTACTGAGGTGGTGGGAATGATAGAGAGGGTTGTAGAGATTCCAGAAGGCGTGGATGTAACAATTGAGGGGGATACGGCAAAGGGTTACATTGTTACTGCGAAGGGTCCTTTGGGTGAAAACTCGCGCTTTCTAAAGTTTAGAGGCGTGTACATTGAGAAAGAGGATGGGAAAGTAAGAGTATACGCAAATGAGGATAGGAGAAGATTTAAAGCTATGGTAGGAACTTTTGCTGCACACATAAGGAATCTGATTAGGGGTGTTAAGGAGGGTTTTGAATACAAGTTAAAGGTCGTTTACGCTCACTTCCCAATCAAGTTGAGGGTTGAAGGTAATGAGGTAATCATAGAGAACTTCTTGGGTGAGAAGCATCCGAGAAGGGCTAAGATCGTAGGCAAGTGCAAGGTTGAGATAAGGGGACAGGAGGTAATAGTGAAAGGCGTTGATAAGGAAGAGTGTGGTCAGACAGCTGCAAATCTTGAGCAGGCTACGAGGATAAAGGATAAAGACCCAAGGGTATTCCAAGACGGTATCTACATCGTTGAAAAACCTAAGTGAGGTGGTATTATGAACGAGATTAAGAGGTTGCTAAAGGTTAGAATGAGACAGAAGGCAAGGAAACCTGACTTTAGGCATCCTTACGCTCATACAAAGCTTAGATTAAGAGATAAAAGCTGGAGGAGACCTAAGGGATTGCATAGCAAGTGGAGAGAAAGAGTAGGAGGTAAGTGGAGTGGTCGCATACTGGTCAACATAGGCTTTGGTTCACCGAAAGCTGTGAGGGGTTTGCATCCTTCGGGCTATGAAGAGGTGCTCGTTTACAACGTTAAAGATCTTGAGAAGGTTGATAAGGAGAGGCAGGCGATAAGGATAGCATCTTGCGTTGGAATGAAGAAGAGGTTGGCTATTGAGGAGAAGGCCAAAGAGCTTGGGATTAAGATTCTAAATCCAACCCAAAGGTGATGTTTATGGATCTCAGATTGCAGAGGAGACTGGCTGCTGAGGTTTTGAAGTGTGGAATGAACAGGGTTTGGTTCGATCCTACAGCTTTAGGTGAAATAGCCTCAGCTGCAACTAAGGATGACATAAGAGAGTTGATCGAAAAGGGTTTGATAAAGAAGAAACCTGTGAAAGGAGTTTGTAGGGTTAGGATAAACTACAAGAAGGCTCAGAAGAGGAAGGGAAGGAGGAGAGGTCATGGAAGTAGGAAGGGTAAAAGAACTGCAAGACTCTCAAGAAAGGATGCTTGGATAATGAGAATTAGAGCTTTAAGGAAGAGATTGAGAGAACTTAGAGATAAGGGTGTTATAGACAGAAGGACATACAGAATACTCTACAGGAAGGCTAAGGGTGGAGAGTTCAGGAGTGTTGCACACCTAAACGCTTATATAGAGCAGCTGTTATCGAGGTGATCGCAATGGCTAAAGGACCAAGGTATAAGGTTCCCTACAGAAGGAGGAGAGAGGGAAAGACGAATTACAGGAAGAGGCTCAAGTTGTTACTCTCAAGAAAGCCGAGGTTAGTTGTTAGAATAACCAATAGACGTGTGATTGCTCAAGTTATAGATTATCATCCTAATGGTGATCGAGTTTTGGTTGGTGTAGATTCTTCGATGTTAACGAAATATGGCTGGAAGGGTGATCTTAATAACACTCCAGCTGCGTACTTAACGGGATTGCTTGTAGCAAAGAGGGCGTTGGAGAAAGGTATAAAGGAGGCAATTCTTGACATCGGTTTGCATACCCCAACGAGAGGTGGGAGAGTTTTTGCTGTGTTAAGAGGTGCAGTTGAAGCTGGAATGGAAATTCCTCATGATCCTGAAATTTTGCCAGACGATTCTCGTGTAAGGGGTGAACATATTGCTCAATATTATGAGATGAGGCCCGAACTCTTTAGTGATTATGAGAGGAGGGGTTTGAAGCCTACAGATTTGCCTCAACATGTTGAAGAGGTAAAAGAAAGAATACTATCAGGGTGATGGGCATGGAGGTTCAGATTCCTGAAGGCTGGGTTCCGAAGACTAAGTTAGGTAGACT
>CAZFVO010000019.1:0-1243 GCA_964522325.1 uncultured archaeon
GTGGTAATCGTATTCAAAAGCCAAGTACTCAGCAGCAGTCAAAGCCATTCTCGGTGTTATCAACCTCTCAATTGCTGGGTCATTTGCAAGGTTTAGGAAGACAACAGCTCTCTCCAAAGCACCAGTCCTCTCAAAGTCCTTCATGAAGTAGTTAGCCTCTTCAAAGGTTATACCCATCGCGGCAAAAACTACAGCAAACTCTTCTTCAGTTCCTCTAACCTTAGCCTGCCTCGCAACCTGCAAAGCAATGTCGTTGTGTGGCAGTCCAGAACAGCTGAAGATTGGTAACTTCTGACCCCTTACAAGTGTGTTCATTCCGTCTATGGCTGAAATACCAGTCTGGATAAACTCTCTTGGATAAGCTCTTGCAGCTGGGTTTATAGCTGAACCAACTATTGGCCTCCTCTCCTCTGGGACAATTCTTGGACCACCATCAATGGGTTCACCTCTACCGTTGAAGATCCTTCCAAGCATATCTGGTGAACAGTCAAGCTTAACGATATCTCCCGTAAACCTGACAGCACAAGATCTATCCATTCCTCTTGTACCTTCAAACGACTGTACCACTACAATATCTTTAGATGTATCGAGAACTTGTCCTTTCCTAACGGTTCCATCCGGCAATGTGATTAAAACAAGTTCACCGTAGCTAACAGGCTCAGTCTTCTCAACAAAAATTAAAGGACCAGCAATATCCCTAATTGTCCTATATTCCTTAACACCACCTTCCGTAACCATTTAAATCACCCTCCCAAGAGGTTCTTCCTAATCTTCTCCAACGCAGCTTCAAGCTTAGGCTTGTAGTCAACTTCGTACTTCGACTTCATGAGATCATCTCTACCCTCAACGTTCTCAATCTCCTCGACAGTCCTTCCCATCTCTAGAGCCTTGTAGAATATATCTGCCAACTCCTTTACAGCCTTCATCATGTCGTACATCTTCTCTGGTGAGCAATAGGTGTCTACTTCATGGTATGCGTACTGCAAGAGTATGAACTCTCTTATGTATCTTGCAATTTCAAGCAACACTCTCTGCCTGTCTGGCAGTGCATCCTTTCCAACGAGCATCACTATCTCCTGCAAGTTAGCTTCCTCCTGAAGTACCTCCATCATCCATCTCCTGATTTCTGGCCACTCTGGGAATCTCTGCTTAAACCAGTCCTGCAAGGTTTCAGCATATAGGCTGTAGCTTGTGAGCCAGTTTATAGCTGGGAAGTGTCTTCTCGCTGCAAGCTTTGTATCCA
>CAZFVO010000019.1:1343-4204 GCA_964522325.1 uncultured archaeon
GCTACAGGCATGTTCGACGTATTGGCAACAAGCACAGCCCTCTCCATCAGAGGTTTACCAGTCCTTGGGTCGATCAACTCTGGGAACTCCTCAAGAATTTCCGTCATCTCGTTTCCTCTCTCACCACATCCTATGTAGACTATGACGTGTGCATCAGCCCACTTAGCGAGCTGGTGCTGCGTAACAGTCTTTCCAGTTCCAAAGCCTCCCGGTATTGCTGCAGTTCCACCCTTAGCTATTGGGAAGAATATGTCGAGAATTCTTTGACCAGTTAGAAGTGGCACCTCCGGTGGCAACTTCTCAACGTAAGGTCTTGGAATCCTCACAGGCCATCTATGATACATCTTTAACTCAGTTCCATCGTCAAGTACGGCAATTGTGTCTTCTACAGTGAAGTTACCTTCGTAAACTTCCACTACAGTTCTTTCTGGCATGTTTGGAGGTACAAGAATCTTGTGCTCTATGACCTCAGATTCCTGAACTACTCCTATTATCTGTCCACCCTTTACCCTATCACCCTTCTTAATCGTTGGTCTGAATTCCCACTGCTTCTTCCTGTCCAAAGCTGGAGCCTCAAGTCCTCTTGCAATGAAGTCTCCGCTCATCTCTCTCAAAACTGGTAAAGGCCTCTGAACACCGTCATAGATACTCCTAAGCAATCCAGGTCCAAGTTCAACGCTGAGAGGCATTCCCGTGTTAACGACTTTCTCACCTGGTCTTACTCCAGATGTGTCCTCGTATACCTGAATTAGAATTTTCTCTCCCACTATACCTACAACCTCACCCATCAAACCTTCTTCACCGACTTTGCAGACATCGTACATCTTAGCCTTCAAACCTTCAGCTACTACGAGTGGTCCTGAAATTCTGTAAATCTCTCCAACCGAACCAGCCGTTCTCACTTCCATAGGTCAACACCCAACGCCTTTCTTATTCTATCTCTCAACTCCTCAACCGCACCAACACCACCAACAGCAACGAAAGTTGGCTCAACCCTCTCATCTATTTCCCTTCTTAAAGCAAGAGGTAACTTCCTTAGATCGTCATACCTTATGACAACAACACCAATATCATCTCTATTCAAAACATCCTCTACAGCTTTAACAAGCTCCTCATCGTTGCTAACCTCATATACATCCCTAATTCCAACAAGTCTAAATCCAAGCGTAAAATCTGGATCACCAATCACCGCCACCTTCATAGTATCACCAGCTGGGATTCGATCTCTTCATTCGGTATGTTATGCCACTTACCCCAACCTAATGTTCTGAGGTTGTCCACTTCGATCTTCTTCAGTATCATATATTGTAGCACAGGTAATATAGATAACGGATAGTTACTTGCCCTCCTCGCAACCTCTTTCATCCAAGCCTTGTCAAACAGAATTTCAATTCTTGAAAGCTCCTTGTCTGTTATCTCCAATCCCTTACCAAACCAGTATCCTTCAAGAGATTTCGTTAGCTCATCCCACGGCATTGCCGAAAGCTTTGCACATTCATCTACACTTAACTCGTATCCTCCGGGTATTATTCTCTTCATAATCTCATCAACAGCTATATCTTCTCTCTTGAGCCTGAGAATTGTCTTTATGTTCTTTATGTCAACCTCCATCCTTATGAAGTCGACAAAGAGCTTCAAAGCAAGTTCGCTTGGCTTCATTGCAAGAATTCTCTGGTAATAGACCTTGTAGAGCTCATCCTCAATTTCACTTAAGCTAACCTGTCCAATCTTAGATAAATGCTCGTAATAAGGAGTACCTTCAAACGTCTTTATTATCTCTTCAACCTCCTTTGGAATAAGTGTCTTCCAGAACTCCATAGTGTAGCTACCTACAGGAACGATAGATTCCTCGATCTCCTCAGGACTAACACCAGCTAATTTACCTTTTATAATTGTCAAGAGGTTCCAGACATCCCACCTTTTTAAGAACTCTGTTATTATCTCTCTTGCCAAACCAAACGAGACATCCTGAATCTTCTTGTAAGTTCTACCCAAGTTGAGCGTTAAGGCATAATCCAAAAGTCTTGGTCCACTGTACTTGTAAGCCAACTCATCGATTTCCTTTTTGTATGCAGTCTCCTCTAGGTACCTTATTATCTCATCAAAGCTCATGTTGAGTAACTTTCGATATTCTTCACTAGGTATCAGGCTTCTTTTCATTACCTTTACTCTTGCAACTATATACGCCCAAGTTGCATGCTTTCCTGTCAGAGAAACCATAGTTATCACCCAAACAGTATCTTAGCTACATCCCCCATCTTCTGTTCGTAAAGTCTGTTTAAGAGTTCATCGAATGTCAAGTTCAGCCTAACCTCTCCATCTTCACTCTCTAACACAACACCCCCAAGGCACTCCACATAACCACCGTATTTAACATCAAGCTTCATCTCCTGTATTATTGACTTCACAAGATCTTCATCCTCCTTCCTTGAGTACACAACCATACCCGGAGCTGCAGACTTCAGCAGAGCCATAGTTAGCTTTCTTCTTGTTTCAACATCCATTTCGCTTATTCTCTGCTTTAAGGCTTCAAAGACTCCATCTAAAATTCTCTTCTGTACATCGAGCATCTGTCTTTTCATCTCAAGTTTTACGCTTGATATTTCTTGTCTCCTTAGCCTTTCAGCCTCCTTTTCTCCCTCCTCCTTAGCCTTTCTTAGAATTTCTTCAGCTTTCTCCTTGGCTTCGGCTATAATTCTCTCAGCCTCTTTTTCAGCTTCTTCTTTAATCTTCTGTACCTCCTGTCTTCCCTTTTCGTAAATCTCGTTAATTACGTTTTCAAGTGCCATTGCAGACACCCTAAAAGGATTTGTTTAACCGTAAGCGAACATCAGTATGAATGATATGACCAGTCCGAAGAT
>CAZFVO010000019.1:4304-22466 GCA_964522325.1 uncultured archaeon
ATCACTAATCAAAGCCTCCGCCACCTACATCACCTCCTTACTCCAAAAACTTCTTTATTCTACCAAACGGCTTATACAACACACCACCACCCTCAAAGAACTTTGTGAAGAACTCAACGTAGTGCAATCGAAGTGACTGTAAACCAGGATCTAAGATACCAAGTATCAAGTTTATCAGGTGTCCAAGTAGCAATATTATTATCGCAACTGGTAATATCGCCATTCCTGGTGGGAATGCCATCTTTATTGTCAGGTAGTTGAAGACGTATGCGAAGTAAACCGATGCCAAACCTATAGCCAGCAATCGAGCAAAGCTGAGTATCTGACCGAACCATGTAAGCAATTCTACACCCATTACTATACCCATTGCGCCCATCTTTGGAACCTCTGCCCTGGCAAACAGTACGAACCATATTACTATGAGAGGTAATGCAGCCAAGTAGAATATGTTTACACCCATCTGCCATCCCTTTACAAGTCCAGGGATCGGTAATGGCACATTTTTTCCTTGCTCAACCGTATAACTTCCAAAGACATAGAGGTTGTCCGGTAGAAGTTCACCGAATCCCTCGGGTGGTGGTGAAGTGAAAATGCCAAGGTTGTACGAGAAGCCAAGTATTATGAAACACAGACCAAGAACACCTATGAACCAGCAACCCTTCTCAAGAAGGGCCTCTTTAAATCCATGTTCAACTGCAACATTTCTGAAGCCCAAAGCGAAACCCCAAAGGAGTTTGAACATACCTATGACGAGCGTTATGAACAGAAGTGCTTTGACACCAAACGACTCAACTCTGTCAAAGATTGGATGGTGATGATTGAAGGCATATAAACTAGCCATAGCATCTCCAAACCAGTGTACTTCATGTGGTTTCAGTCCCTCTCCAACTACAAATGGACCGAAGCACTCACCGTAGATGAATCCGAAGATTATTGATACTATACCTGAATATATACCTATGTTGAGCAACTTCTGCCAACCTTCAGTCTTGAATATTCTCTTCAGATAGAGCGATATGGCTGTAATGATTGCTCCATAACCAATATCACCAAGCATCAAACCGAAGAACAACGGGAAGAATATTGACATAACCCAAGTCGGATCTACTTCGTGGTACTTTGGTATAGCATAGGTTGTTGAGAGGACTTCGAAATCTCTTACATAAGCTGGGTTTGTCAGCTTCGTTGGCGGATTGAAGTTCTCTTTATCCTCTATAATTTCAACTGCAACCTTTCCATCAGTCTCGCTTTCAACCCTGCTCTTGAATTTCTCGAATTCTTTCTCTGGTATGTAACCAACTACGAAGAAAACGTACTTTGATACGAGTGACCTTAACGGCAATTCCGATTTTTCAAGTTCCATGCTTAAGTACTCCTCAATTGCAAGCATTAAATCCGCTTCCTTAGCCTTTATCTCCTCAATTTCAGCTTCAAATTTCTTAATTTCTTCCTGTATCAAAGTCATTTCTGATTTGATTTCGGATATCCTTGCATCGTAATCCTCTATGTCTGGTACGACAACCTCTCTGAAACCGTACTCCTGAAGAATTCTGAAGACTTCTTCAGCGTTCTCGACCTTGACAAAGACAGCTACAACATATTCCTTGCCGTAATCTTTAAGGAAAACTTCAAAGTCTTCCGTTACTTCTCTAATTCTTGGACTTGGATCAGCCCTTATGAAACCTACAAACGGTTTTATCGTTTTGTAATCTTTCAAGAGTTTCGGTGGGATTCCCAAAGTCTTAAGAGGTTCTATAACCTTTAACTCATCATCCAATGCCTTCAATTTTTCTTGCAATTCCTTAATCTTGTCTATTTTTGCACTGACTTCGGTTCTGTATTCTTCAAGCTTTGCATCAAGCTCTGAAATAACCTTCTCAATCTTAAACTTCCTCTTTGGGAAGTACTTTGCTGGATCGAGCTTTAAGTAGGCTAAGATACTCCTCAACTGAACCAAATTTCTTGACACTCTACCAGCCTTCTCGAAGGGCTCTCCAAGTTTAAAGTATTCGGTTTCAATTGGATCCTCAATGTGAATTAAATTTAGTTCATAGAGTATCTCAGATACTTTTTCAAAGTAATCTTTGGGACCCACTACCGAAACCTTAATCATTCGTTCAGGCTTGAGCATATTCGATCATCCCTATGAATTCTTTATACAAAAATTCAACGGCATTCTGCATATTTGCTTTACCTTTTGATTCTATCTCTGAGATCTGTTTACTAAGTGAATTCTTAACATCCTGCTTCTCCTTCTCTATGTCGGCCTTGGCCTTCTCCAAAATTTCAGCTTTAATCTTTTCAGCCTCCTTCTCCGCATCTTCAATTATCTTCTTTGCATCCTCCTTAGCCTTCTTGATGATTTCCTTAGCCTCTTCCTTTGCCTTAGCAATGTCCTCTTCAACTTTCAATTCAGCCTCTCTAATTCTTTCAAGAACTTCTGTGCTTTGCATGTTCAATCACCCTTCTAAATTTTCAATTGAACAATGATCGTCAAAACCGCTGTAGCGATATATTTAAAATTTGCTATTTTTTTCAATTTTTTGGCTCTCTTGAACACAATTCTCACAAAGTTTATATTTTAAAAATTTATATTTTATAATATTTATTTTTAAGCATTTTTAATATATATTAGATTATGAACATTTGTAAAAGCTGTTATCATTTTCCGAAAGCTATAAATATGTTTTTAACTCAACTATATGTGGGCCTATCAGGCCGTTGAAACCCGTGAAGGGGTGTTTGTGTTATGGCGAGTGAAAGGAAAATAGATTGGAGTTCGATATATAAAAAAGAAGACTGGTGGTCATTGTGGCTTGGAATGTTGATATTCTTCCTCTGTCTTGCAACCGCCTATGGCTACGATATCATGGGTTGGGTAGTCAAAGCGAATGTATGGATTGATCCATCTAAAGCTATGGCTCCGGGATCACCTAACTACGCATACCTTGGCCCAATTGGATCACTAATAGTTACATACGTAGTTCTGCTGATCCTTACAACCATAGGAGCCGCTGCGATGGGATGGAAAATAGGGAGGTTTGCAGCAGGATTTACGGTTATATTCTTCATCACATGGTTGTGCTGGATAATAGGACACAACGCTTGGATTGCGGCAACAAAACCAGAAGAGTTTGGATTGCCTTGGTCACTACACATGACGGGTGAGGCAGGATATATTGTTGCACTTATTGTCGGCCTACTGATAGGCAACATCTTCAAGGGATTTGCAAACTGGTTAAAGGAGGCTGCAAAGCCAGAATGGTTCATTAAAACAGCTATAGTTCTACTGGGTGCAGTTGTTGGTTTGAAGGCACCGTCGGTTCCACCAGAAGTCCTTGCGAACTTCCTGTTCAGAGGTATATGCGCTATAGTTGAAGCATACTTGATCTACTGGGCTCTGGTCTACTGGATCTCAAGGAGATTCTTCGGATTGACAAGAGAGTGGGCAGCACCACTTGCATCGGGTATAGCGATCTGTGGTGTCTCTGCAGCTATAGCAACTGGTGGTGCAATTAGGGCGAGACCAATTGTACCTGTCATGGTTGCATCTCTAGTCATAGTGTTTGCTGTAGTAGAGTTGCTCTTTGTGCCATTCTTAGCAGTGCAATTCTTATGGCATCAACCGTTAGTAGCTGGAGCCTGGATGGGTCTGGCTGTTAAGACCGATGGAGCTGCTGCTGCAAGCGGTGAAATTGTAGATGCTCTTATAACTGGTTTACATCCAGAATTTGAACCACTCAGTGGATGGATCTTGAACGCAGCCGTTATTACGAAGATATTCATTGACATATTCATTGGTGTTTGGGCATTCATACTTGCAGTTATCTGGGTTTACTGGATCGAGAGAAGGCCAGGAGAGAAGGTTGAAAAGCTTGAGATATGGTACAGATTTCCAAAGTTCGTCATCGGTTACTTCCTGACGTTCTTTATCGTCATGCTAATCGCACAGGCATTCACAGCTGGACTTCCATACGAACAGTACGCCCAAGCGTTAAAGCCATTGTCATTGGCTGTAAAAGCTGAGATGAACAACTTCAGAAGGATATTCTTCGCACTGACGTTCTTCAGCATTGGAGTAATTTCAGAGTTCTCAGCACTTAGAAAGGAGGGACTTGGAAGACTTGCATTGGTCTACTTCGTCTGTCTCTTCGGATTCATACTCTGGATAGGGCTGTTCATAAGCTGGTTGTTCTTCCACGATGTTCACTGGTTGTTCCTAAAGAGGTGATGTGAATGGAGAGAGTCATTAGAAAGGAACCTTGTCCAAACTGTGGAGCTATGGCCGACATAGTTGAAATGGAAGATAAAACTGTGCTTAGATGTCCAAACTGTGGAAGAGAATATGCCATAATAGGCAAGGAAGAGATACTACCAGTAGAGAAGAAACTTGTCGCAGTGAGCTTAATACTGGCTATTATATTACTGGTCGTACTCTACTACATAAGCTGGTCGATGATTGCACATGTAACACCATAAAATTTTTACCTTTTTTAGTTTTTAGTTAGATTTTTTAATTGCCAAAGTCCAGCTAAATTCATGAAGATAACGTTAAGTCTGAAGTTTGATGATTCTGTATGGATTGCTGAGGGAGAAGGTTTAAAAGTTATAGCCAAAACCCTTGAAGACCTCGATTCTGCTATTGAAAAGGTATTAAGGAGGAGAGGTTACAGAGGTAAAATTGAGGTCTTCATGAAGTTTAACTACTCAACAATCCCACAGTGGATAAGACAGTTTCATCCACACTACTTCAACAGGAGTATAGTACTTCAGATAGACTAAGTTAAGTTTTTAAAGGAGGTAAGTAAGAATAGTTCATGTCGGATTTTGAGGTGTACTCCGAGTATATAGACAAAAACTACGAACCAGACCTAAAAAATGATATTATAGCTGTCTTCAGGATAAAGCCAGCTGAAGGTTTTAGCATTGAGGATGCTGCTGGAGCAATTGCTTCTGAAAGTTCTACAGGAACTTGGACAAGCTTATCGTCATGGTACGATGCTGAGAGGGTGATAAAGTTGTCTGCTAAGGCTTACGAGTTTATCAACATTGGTGACTCGTACATTGTAAAGGTTGCTTATCCAATCGAGCTATTTGAAGATGGTAACATATCAGGCTTGCTTGCCTCGATAGCTGGAAACATATTTGGAATGCGCAGAGTCAAATCGTTGAGGCTTGAAGATATATATCTACCCAAAAAGTTTCTGAAAAATTTTAAGGGCCCATTCAGAGGGAAAGACATTAGGAAAATTTTCAACATCTATGATCGTCCGATTGTGGGAACGGTTCCAAAGCCTAAGGTTGGCTATTCTCCCAAGGAGGTAGAGAGACTTGCATACGAGCTTCTTAGTGGTGGAATGGATTACATCAAGGATGACGAAAATCTGACTAGTCCAAGTTTCTGTAGATTTGAGGAAAGAGCTAAGAGGATAATGAAAATCATTGAGAAAGTTGAGAGTGAGACTGGGGAGAAGAAGGCTTGGTTTGCAAATGTAACAGCGGATGTCAGAGAAATGGAAGAAAGAATTAAAATTGTCGCAGAGTACGGAAATCCGTACATAATGGTCGATGTTGTCATAGCAGGTTGGAGCGCCCTTACATACGTTAGGGATCTTGCTGAAGATTATGGATTGGCTATACACGCTCACAGGGCTATGCATGCTGCAATAACGAGAAATCCCTACCACGGAATATCTATGTTCGTTTTGGCTAAGCTCTACCGTATTATAGGTACAGATCAACTGCACATAGGCACAGCTGGCTACGGTAAGCTTGAAGGTAAGAAGTGGGAAGTAATTCAGTACGCAAGGATTTTAAGAGAGAATAATTACAAACCAGATGAAAACGATGTTTTCCATCTACCTCAGGATTTCTATCATATAAAGTCTGCAATGCCCGTTTCATCAGGCGGTCTACATCCTGGAAACATCGCTGGAGTAATTAATGCTTTGGGAAGTGATATAGTGATTCAGGTGGGTGGAGGTGTTTTGGGGCATCCAGATGGAGCTTACGCTGGAGCAAAGGCGGTAAGACAAGCTATGGATGCAATAAAGCAGGGAATACCACTTGATGAGTATGCAAAGGAGCATAAGGAGTTGGCGAGGGCTATAGAAAAATGGGGATTTGTGACACCAATTTAGACACCGTAAGCCTTATAGCAAGTTTTACAAGCTTCAGGAAGTTCTGGTATGTTTGGTGGAAATTCGTAGGCACCCATAACCCTACGCTCGAATGTCCTTCTAAACTCAACGTAACTTTTACCCTTCCAAACCTTCTCAAAGTTTTCAACACTCCCGAAGTAAAGCTTTGGAATTTCAACACGTTTTCCATTGAAATATCTGACTATCTTCTCAGATTTGGTTGGCAAGTGAAGGTAGACACAGGGAGTTATCCTACCATCAACTGTTACTAAGCAGTTTTCAATAGGATTCTCTGCACAAACCAGCACCTCTTCTAATCTTATTGACTTTACCGTAAGTTTTATCCCCATTTCCCTTGCTCTTAAGATGGCAAGCTCAATAGGCTTTTCATCCACCCTTTGAAGAAAAATTGCCTGACTTTCTAGTTCTTTTGCCGGAATATAGTCGAGGTTGTTTGCTATGACCTCCTTAGCCCCAACATTTTTAGCTATCTCCACGATCTGAGGTAACTCCTCATATGTATCCCTAAGCATCATGAACGCTAACGTTACCGAGACTTTGTCAGAAACTACCCTTATCTTTTCCTTAAGTTCTTCAAGACTACACTTCCTTATTCTTTTGTGCTTCTCATCGTCAGCGCTTGCAATCGAAATTGCAAGGTAGTCGAGCTTTTTAACCTCATCAAACTCATCCAAGAGCAAGCCATTAGTGGTTAAACCAACCTTACAATATTTCTTTGCAATTTCTATCATCTCACCTATGTCCGGATTCAGTAGGGGTTCACCCCAACCCTGTAGATGTGCAAAATCGAATCTATTGAATGGTATCTTCTTAAACGTTTCAAGATCCATGTTTACAAATACCCAATCCTTTCTAAATACAGTCTTTGGACACATCATACAACTTAGCTGACATTTTGTTGAAACCTCAACCTGGACAAACCTCATAGTATCCACCCAAACCCCCTACTAACTAAAACTTCTCCATCCTCCAAAACCTTTTCACCCCTTATAAATATAATCTTTGGGAATATTGCCATGAGATTTTCGTAGATAGTCCATCCAGCCTTTGAATGTAACTTTTCAGCCTTTATCGGTCTTTCATCCTTAGGATCGAATATCGCAAAGTTTGCATACTTCCCCACTTCAATAGGCCCATACTTATCAAAACCGAAGACTTTTGCTGGATTAACAACGAACTTCTCTACAAGATCGTTTATCTTAATGTAACCCCTTTTCACCATGTAAAAGAACATAGGATAAATTGTTTCGACACCAGGAAATCCCGGAGCACCTTCCTTTTTTTCTTCAAGTGTATGTGGTGCGTGATCAGAAGCTAGAATGTCAGCTTTCCAAAAGTTTTTTACAAGTTCAATCCTAACATCGACATCCTTTAGAGGTGGATTTACTCTGTAGGGAATTTCGTGACTTGAGTAGAGAAGGTGGTGGGGGGTTACTTCAGATGTTGAATCGGAGTTATATATAAGATCCAAAGCTTTCGCCGTTGAGATGTGGCAGAAGTGAAATTTTCCAATCTTCAAACACTTCTCAACCGCTTTAATCTCAGCTTTTACATCATCCTCCTCATTTGGATCTTCCGCATGGACAGTTATCAGCTTTTTAACCTTGTTCCGGGCCTTTTTAAGTGTTTCATAACTCACACTCATCTTACCCTTAAGAAACACCTCACCAATTGCAGGAACGTAATGTTTCTCCTCAACTTTCTCTAGGATTTTATCAATCCTATCAACATTGTCTTCGGTTAGTCCTAAGTTTAAGGAGTAGTCGATATAGGTACTTCTCTTTGCGACCTCCATTCTTTTGAAGTAGGTATCTTCATCGATGATTGGTGGATTAGTATTTGGCTGATCAACTACCAAGCATACTCCACCAAAAAGAGCAGATAAGCTTCCACTCTCTATCGTTTCTTTGTAACTCTCCTTAAAATCTCTGAAATGAACGTGAACATCTATACCAGCAGGCATGATTATTCCATTTACCTTCTCACCTTTTTTGTCCTTCCCTATATCAACTATGATACCATCTTCGATCTCTACGCCGCATTCTACAATTCTACCTCGATAGAAGAAGTTACCATAGACTATCATTATAATTTAGTCTTGCATTAATAAAAGTTATAGTTTTCGGAACGTTTATTAGATATCTCGCAAGGGGTCAGTTATGATCGTTGGCTTAGATATAGGAACAAACTTAACTAAGGCTACCAATGACGGAGAGAAAGTTGTAGTATTCCCGAGTTTGGTCGTTTACGGTGAAGAGAAGGATTGGAGCCTTAAGGGTGGAAGAAAGAAGGTCTATATTGGTGAAGAAGCTATGATAGTCTCTCAAACTATGGAAAACGTTGAAGTTCTCAGGCCTTTGCATGAGGGTAGGATAATGCACCAATCTTACATAGAAATAGCGAGGTACGCTATTAAAATGCTTAGAGATAAGACTGAAATTATTGCAACAGGATTACCCGTAAAATCTTCTAAGAAGGAGAGGGAATTAGTTTCAAAGAGTTTAAGAGAAGCTTTAAACTGTGAAGTCATTCTTCTACCTCAACCAGTTGGTAGCCTAGTACACATAGGAAAGAGTACAGGAGTCTGCGTCGACATAGGCTTTGGAACAACAGACATCGTCGTCTTGTTTGATATGGAGTATCTGAAGGGAGATACTTTGCTGATGGGTGTTGATGACATCTATAGCAATCTCGAACTTTACGTGAGGAATGAATTTGGGATAAGTATAACACCTGAAGAGATGGCAAAGCTTTTGCTTGAGGGTGAAGAGGTCGGAAGAATAAGGGGTGGTAAGAGAATTGTGGTTAAAAGAGAGGATGTTATGCAAAGTTACGAGGAGATAGTTAAGGGGTGGATAGATAGGGTTGCAAATAGAGTCAAGATGCTACTTGAGGGACTATCTACAAGCATAGTAGAGAACTTAGTCCTGACTGGAGGAGGTAGTCTTTTACCTATGGTTTATGAAGAGTTCCAAAAGGAATTCGAGGAGATTGGAAAGGTAATTAGGCCAGATGATCCAATAACTTCTAATGCCAAGGGTTACTACAAACTTGCAAAGATGCTCAAAGGAGAGAAGATTGAAAGAGTAGTTAAAGAAGATGTTAAAGAAGAGGTTGAGGAAGTAGAGGAAAAGGGAAAGAAGGGTAAGAAGAAATGAGAATAACGATAGACATTCCACCAGATATTGAGGAGAAGCTTTTAAAGAAGTGTGAAGAGAAAGGTATCACTCCATCCCAATTTATACTTGCTTTACTTGATTGGTATTTTTTGAAGAGATATCAAGCTAAACCTCTTGAAATTTCGGAGTTTATAGCTTATGCAAGAAAGATTGGCAGTGAAAGGGTGAAGTACTGCAAGTACAGCGATGGAAAGTACTGCATGCTTGAAAGTCTAGACGATGTTTTTGAGGACAAAACTCCAGAGCCTTTGAACATTTACAAATGTCTCTTCTGTCCATATTATATTGATAGGAGAAAGGAAAGGAGAAGGGAAAGTCTCAAGATAGATGAAGATATAATAAAGATTGCAAAGCTCTCCGCAAAGCTTGTCGTTGAGCTCTACGGTGAGAAACTTGGATATAGACCAAAGCTTAAGGTTGAAGACAAACCAGTCGAAGATATTGAAAAAATCAAAAAGCTAATAGAAGATTGGTGATAATATATACAACTGAATTATTTAAATAATTAAATAAGATTTTTAAAAGAAAAAATCAAAATAATTATAACTATTATATTTTAAATTTTAAAGAAAAGTGAAATTAAACGAACATAACTCCCTTCTCTCTATAACTAACATCCCTCCTAAGTACTTTTTCAACAGCTCTCAAGAAGTCTTGCATTGTGACTACAGTCCTTTCTTCCCTTATGGCGAACATACCTGCCTCGGTGCATATGGCCTTTATATCTGCTCCACTTGCACCCTCAGTTAGCCTTGCAAGCTCGTTGAAGTCGATATTGTCAGCTAGCTTCATCTTTCTTGTATGTATCTTGAATATCTGAATTCTACCCTCAAAGCTTGGCAATGGCACCTCTATTATCCTGTCAAACCTTCCTGGTCTCAGTATAGCTGGATCTAAGATGTCTATCCTGTTCGTGGCACCTATTATCTTTACATCACCTCTCGGATCGAACCCATCCATCTCAGCAAGTAACTGCATAAGTGTTCTCTGCACCTCCCTATCTCCACTAGTATCACTAGATGTCCTCCTCGCAGCTATAGCGTCAAGTTCGTCTATAAATATTATTGATGGAGATTTTTCTCTTGCTAGCTCAAAGACTTCTCTAACCAAACGAGCACCTTCACCAATATACTTTTGGACGAACTCACTTCCAACAACCCTTATGAATGTAGCCTTAGTTCTATTTGCAACAGCTTTGGCAAGTAGGGTTTTTCCTGTACCAGGTGGTCCATAGAGCAAAACACCCTTTGGTGGCTCAATTCCTACTTCCTCAAAGAGTTCTGGCTTTAAGAGTGGAAGTTCAATTGCCTCTCTAATCTCCTCAATCTGCTTTTCCAATCCTCCTATATCCTCATACGTCACGTTTGGTCTTTCCTCAACCTCAAACGCGTAAACCATCGGATCCTTTGAAGGTGGCAAAACACTTACAACAGCCAATGTCTGCTGATTCATGGCAACTCTCGCACCTGGCTTCAGTTCCTTAGGATCGACAAACTGAGAAACGTGAACGAGGAATTTCGGACCAGTAGAACTCTTAACAATTACTCTTCCATCCTCCAAAACATCTGAGACTGTTCCTATGAGAAGAGGAGGACTTCTAAGTCTTTCAATCTCACTTCTCAATCTTCTCACTTCTCTCTCGTATCTAAGTCTTTCAGATTCGATAAACCTCTTCTCATCTTCAAGCCTACGATAATGCTCTCTGAGCTTATAATACTCCTCTTCTATCTTTTTTAGCCTTTCAAATTCTTCTTCAAGCCTTTTGAGCCTTTCGAGCAGGTATGTGTAGTCAACCTCACTCATTCAATTCAATTTAAAAAAGGTTGTATATGAAGTTAATCCTCAACATTTTTATTCGCAAAATCCAAGTTTGGGGAGTGATGAATATGTACTGTGAAATCTGTGGAAAGAGAATTGTTAGAAGGAGTTACAAAGTAATAGTTGAGGGTAGCGAGCTTACGGTTTGTGAAAGCTGTAAAGATTTAGGTGCTGAAGCTAAAAAGCCTGTAAAGATCGTCGTTAAACCAAAAATTAGAGTTACAAAGCCTATAGTCGACGACCATGAACTCATCGAGAACTTTAACGAAATAATAAGGAGAGAAAGAGAAAAGAGAGGGTGGACACAAGAAGATCTTGCAAAGAAGATTCAGGAGAAGGTTACACTTATAAAAAAGATAGAAAAGGGTGAAATTACACCAGAAAAGGATGTTGTTGAAAAGCTTGAGAGGGCGCTAGGAATAAGCTTAAGGGAGAGAGTGGAGGATGTTAAAATTGAAGGATCAAAGTCCATAACTCCAACACTCGGAGATATCGTTGTAATTAAACGGAAAAAGAAGGCCAAATGAATCTAATCTTTACTTAAAGTCCCCTTCAAAATCTTTAGAACTATCTCACCCTGCTCCTTATTTTTGGCCGTAGTTATTATGTGTACTTCCTGAACGCTTGAACCATCTATCAGAATACCTCTAATGTTCCCCTTCTCATCACACCTTGTGACTTTAAACCTTACACCACCACCCGAAGTGGCGTTACCAGTTATTACTCCAGGAACTATCTTCTTAACGTACTCGCACATGGCAACCCTATAAAGGTACTCCCTTCCAACTCTACCACCGATTATGGTTGTATGTGAACCTTGAATCTTTTTCTCTGGTGGTATATCCACCTTTCTCAACTCTTCTTTCTTCAAAACGAAATCTCTCAGATTTGAAATAAAATCGTTAACATCTGTAGGCTCCGTCTTGTAAATTCTCAGATTGCTCAAGGAATATCTCTTCAGATTCTCAAATGCAAATTCCACAAGCTCATTGCTTTCACCACAAACGTAAACACTGTCTACTCTTCTCTCGTGAATCCTCTCAGCTAAGATCTCAAAGAGATTTCTTATCGATTCTTCTTCATCGTAAATCTCATAAGACTTAGTCTCAATAACATTCTTTCCTATTGCTATAAAGTAAGCCTTTTTGCCAAAGTAAACACCACAGGCTAGGGCATGAACCTTTCCGCACGATAAACAATAAGAAGTTGGTGATAAAAGGTCGGCACCGCACTCACACTTCATTCGAACTTCTCTCTAAACAGATAACCTTTTTCCTCAAGAACCTTTTTAGCTCTATCCAAATCGTTCGGCTTCAATATTATCAAAGCCCTCTCCTTTTCAAAAGCGAATGCGTAAACGTATTCGATGTTTATGTTTTCATCACCCAAGGCTTTCGCTATCCTGTAAAGACCTCCAGGCTCATCCTTAACCTCTACTGCCAACACATCTGTTAGAGCAACAGTAAATCCAGCAGATTTCAAAGCCTTATACGCCTCCTCAGTCTTATCGACAACCATCCTGATTATTCCAAAGTCTCCAGCCTCAGCTATCGTAAAAGCCCTTAAGTTTACACCTTCTTTGTAAAGGACCTCCGTAACTTCGGCGAGCTTTCCTGGTCTGTTTTCAACGAATACGGATATCTGCTTAAGCATGTTCAAATTTCTCAGCCATTATTTAAATTTGTTCGTTCAGATTCAAGAAATATTTTGAAACAATTTTTCTCAACCTTTCCTCATCCAAAACCTTAAACCTTATACCCTTTCTCCTAAGCCAATCCAAGAGTTTTCCGTTGGGAGAAAATATAATAGCTTCTTCATTTTCGACATCTGAATAAACGACGTTACTGTTTTCAACAACGAAGTCAACATCATCAACCTTCTCAAATTCATCGTAATCTATCGCTATAGCGCATACATCCAAAAGACCAAGCTCCATCTTCAAGGCATAGCTCTGAGGTATCTCATCAACAAACTCATGCTTAAACCCCTCAACTCTCACAACGCAAATTTCGTTAAAATCTGTTAAAACACCGTACCTTGCACCGACAAGCTTACACATCCCAACCAACTTCTCAACGTTTTCATCGCAAACATCCTTGACGCAAACTATCATCCCATAACAGTCCTCACCGTACTTAACTATTCCATAATCGAAGCTAATCCTCGTTAAGGGATGGTTTATCGTAACATCTTCAAATATTTCATCATCCTCGTAACCGAGGTTCCTAAAGAGCTCTAGAAGTTCCACCTTATCTCCAACTTCAACTCCAAGAGACTTCACATATTCCTTGAAGTCCATGAAACAAGTAAGTTAAACCTTTAAATCTTTCTACGATCTATTATCCTCTTAGCCTTTCCTTCAAACCTCTGTAAAGTCCCTGGATTAACTATCTCAACTTTAGCCCTAACGTTCAAGTACTCCTTCAAAAGATCTTCTACCCTCCTCTCCAGCTCCAGTATATCCGTCGTTCTATCTATCTTAGCCCTATCACTCAACTCAACCTGAATTGTCATCTCATCCAAACCATCGGGCTTTCTATCAAGTATTATAACGTAATGCTCACCAAGCTCTGGAACCTGCATGAGCACATGTTCAATCTGGCTTGGAAAGACGTTCACACCTCTCACTATTATCATATCGTCAGCTCTTCCAAGAATTCTCATGATTCTTGGATGTGTTCTACCGCAAGCACACTTGTCAGTTTCCATGTATGTTATATCCCCAGTTCTCCATCTTATGAGTGGTAAAGCTTCCTTACTTAGCGTTGTGACAACGAGCTCCCCCTTCTCTCCCTCACCCAAGGTCTCACCAGTCTCAGGATCGACTATCTCGATAAGGTAATGATCCGCCCAGATGTGTATTCCATGCCTCTCAACACACTCTGTAAATAAAGGCCCACCAAGCTCGGATGTACCATAAACGTCGTAAGCTGTAATTCCCGTCTTGTCTTCAATTCTCTTTCTAGTTTCTTCACTCCAAGGTTCAGCTCCAAATATACCCATTCTGAGTTTAGTATCCCTTCTAATGTCTACACCCATCTCTTTAGCTACTTCACTCATGTAGAGCATGTAAGAGGGGGTACAACAGATGACTGTAGTGTGCAAGTCCTTCATCAACTCGATCTGCCTTCGAGTGTTTCCAGCTGAAGCTGGGATTACACTAGCCCCCAACCTTTCCACAGCGTAATGAAATCCTAAGCCACCAGTGAACAAACCGTAACCGTAAGAGATTTGAACTATATCGTTACTAGTAACTCCACAAGATGTTAAAGCTCTACATAAACACTCAACCCAGACGTCTATATCGTTCTTGGTATAACCTACAACTGTAGGCTTACCCGTAGTTCCACTTGAAGCATGGAACCTAACGATCTGAGATAAAGGTACGGCAAACATACCGAAGGGGTAGTTATCTCTCAAATCTTGCTTTGTCGTGAATGGTAACTTCTCCAAGTCTCTCAAACCGTTAAAATCCCAAGGATTTAAACCAACCTCCTTAAACTTACGCCTATAGAAAGGGGAATATTCATAGGCGTAAAAAACCAACGCCTTAAGCTTTCTCTCCTGAATCTCCTCCAAATCTTTTTGGGGCAATCTTTCGATACTCGGATTCCACATCATCTCTCCTCACCTTCCTCAAGTTTCTTTAACTCCTGGACAAGCATTGGCAAAACTACACCAGGATCGCTAACAATACCCAATGCGTGAGTTGTCCCTCTGTCGAGCAATCTTGTAACAACGTAGGGATTCATGTCAATTATCACAGTTTTTATCGTGGATGGAAGCATGTTACCAGTTGCTATTCCATGTAGCATCGAAGCCCAAATCATGCACATACCGTTTCCAGTCTCATCAGCCTGCCAGATGTACTTCCTCATCTCATCCTGCGCCTTCATAACATCGGTTATTGTGTCTGGCAGTGGTCCATCATCTCTTATAGATCCAGCAATTACGAATGGAACGTTGTTCTTCACGCACTCATACAAAACACCAGATTTTAGAATACCCATCTCAACAGCCTTCTTTATGCTACCAGCCTTTCTTATCTCGTTTATAGCCACCAAGTGGTTTCGATAACCACCCTTATAGACTCTTCCACTGTCCTTATCCATACCCAATGTCGTTCCAAAGAGCTGTTTCTCTATGTCCATTACAGCAAATCCGTTTCCAGTAAACAACGCTTGACAGTAACCCATCCTTATGAGTTCAGCCAAAGCTTCATCGGCACCAGTGTGAGCAACAGCTGTACCTACAACATGAATTATGAAACCGTTGTTGTCCTTAACCTTCTTCATCTCCCTCGCCAACCTTTTGATGAGAGAATTTACAGGTTTTTCAGCCGAAACTTCAGATGTCATGAAACCAAAAACGTCACTCGGCTCTCTCGGCCTTTGTGGTGGCTCAACCCTTATTCCATCCATTCCAACAACAACCAAGTCTCCCTTCTTAACCAGACCCTGCCTCTTACAAATCGGCTCACCGTTCTCTATGACAATGACGCAGTCCATCTCAATGTGTTTTACCTTCTTCCACTGTCCGTTTATGTAGACATAAGTTGGATGGTGAGTTGTAGCGTAAAATCCATCTGGCAAAACACCATCAGCTGGTGCTGGAGCTACCTTAACCTCTTTCTTAGGTAAAATTGCACCCAACTTCTCAAGTTCCTCAAAAAGCTTCTCGTCACCTTCAACAACCATTCTACAATAGCTTTCGTCAGTCTTGGTCTTACCTACTCTAAGTTCAAGTATCTCAAAATCACCACCCATGTCCATTATCGTATCAAGCACCTTTGGCAGTATCATCGAATCTATTATGTGACCTTTAAGCTCGATGATCTCTCGCATGGGGACAAAGCGGTTATCAATTCATATAAATTCTGCGGTGGATGAAATTACATGAAGGTGTTCGTGTGCGGTTCAATAGGTTACGGTCACAAAGAGGAAATAAGAAGGATTCAAGAGATTTTGAGGAAAGAGGGTTTCGATGTTTTAGATCAGTTTGAGCACGATTACAGTCACATCAACGATTTTAGAGATAAGCCCGATCTCTGTGCTAAAATTGTGAGAAGAGATTTAGAGCTATGTGACAAAGCCGATGTCATAGTCTTAATTGCCAAACACCCGAGTTTTGGGGCGATGGCGGAAGTCGTTATTTCGGCTATGAAGGGAAAGCCCGTTGTCGCATTCTGTCCAGAAGAGGTCAAATCTCCTTGGCCTATCCACTTTGCAAGTGCAGTTGTTAAGAGTGAAGGGGAGTTGATAAGAGCTTTGAGAAATCTTGAAGAGAGTAAAATTAGAACTATCCCAAACGTCTACTGTGAACATGAAGCCGAGTTTACATACAACAAATTCACGTGCATCTGCCCAGTCACTGGAATGATAGATAAGGCGGTAATAAAGATTAGGTACAAGCCTAAAAACAGAATTTTAGAATACGAATCCCTTGACAATTACTTCAAGTCGTTCGCTGATAAGAGGATGCATCATGAAGCTGTGGTTTGCAAAGTGTTTAATGACTTGGTTGAAACTCTAAAACCAGAATGGCTTGAGGTAACAGCTGAATTTGAGGAGAGGAGTGGTGTCAAGGCAGTTGTGAGGAGGAGATTATGAGCTCTCACGATGACGATCATGTGAAGAGGGTTGTTAAGCTGGCTGTCTATATAGCTGAGAAGGAAGGGGCTAATGTGGAGATAGTTCAAAAAGCTGCAGAATTGCACGACATAGCGAGAGATAAGCCAAACCATGCAATAGAATCTGCTAAGGTTGCAAGGGATATTTTAAAGAGGAAAGGATACAATGAAGATTTCATAGAGAAGGTTGTGCACTGTATCGAAGCACATTCTTTCTCATCTGGTATTAAACCGAAAACGCTTGAAGCTATGGTTTTGAGTGATGCAGACAAGTTAGATGCGATTGGTGCAATCGGAATTGCAAGAGCTTTCATGTTCAGTGGTGAAAACGGTAGGTCGATCGAAGATACTCTTAAACACTTTGAAGAAAAGCTACTAAAGCTAAAAGACTTGCTATATACAGAAACTGCAAAGAAGCTTGCTAAGGAGAGACATGAGTTTCTTGTAAAGTTTTACGAGCAGATAAGGAAGGAGTTAAAGTTCTGCGATGAGTTATGAATCGTGTGACCAAGTTCTGTCTAAGTCTACTACCTTTAATGACAACATCTGGTATGTTTTATTCCATTTTACCAATCTACATATCGAAGGAGCTTGGAGCAAGTGAAACCGTTGTTGGCTCACTCTTCACGATTGGTGCTTTGACAGGTGCACTTGTTTCAATATTAGTAGGGAAGATTTCAGATGTCTTTGGAAGGAAGAGGATGATAGTATTTTCACAGATATGTTTTGGCCTCGTTGTACTCTTGTATTCTATAATAACGGATTACATGTTTGCATATCCAATACATATCCTTGAGGGCTTCGCTTGGGCGACTGTTGGAACGAGTGTACCAGCCTACATAGCGGATGTCAGTGAAAAAAGGGGAGAGAGCATGGGAGTTTACAATACTATCGTTCATATAGGGTGGGTTGTAGGACCAATCTTTGGTGGATTCCTAGCGGAATTCCTCGGCTTCAGAACTATGCTAAGGCTAGCATTTGTTATAATCCTCCTAGGATTGATTTTAATAATCAGAGATCCTTAAGATGAAAAAGCATATATTTAACAATATAAATAATATTTTATGAACAGAACAGATAGAATTCTTAGTTAGGATATGTCTTAGATAAGGACAGTAAAATTAAACCTGATCCTGAGATGACTAAAACTGGTGCTCTTATCTTAAAGGACAGTGAAAATGTGATTCCAACGAATTATTTGGTATTTGCAGTTGGGAAGAGTATACAATAGTCAGCACTTGAACTTCCAGAAAATTCCAGATGGTTTCCCGCTAAAATCGCAGTTACCAGACTTCAAAGTCTTCAATACATCTTCTTCGCTATAATTTTTTAAATTTAAGACTACATAACCGCTACCAACGAAATCTGCATGATG
>CAZFVO010000020.1:0-22128 GCA_964522325.1 uncultured archaeon
GGAGGCCAGGTAGATTTGATAGAGAAATTGAGATAGGTGTGCCAGATAGAGAGGGGAGATTCGAGATCTTGCAGATTCATACGAGAAATATGCCTATAGAGCCAGAATACAGGATAGATTTCGTTTTGGAAGCTTTGAGAAATCTGTACAAACAGTACAGCGATAAAGAGATACTTGAAGCTCTACAGGTTACGTACGATGAGGTGAAGAACATTGAAGACAAAGAAAAGATCAAAGAAATTATTAGGAAAAATTTACCAGAGGAGATAGTCGCTGATCTGGAAAGGGAGATAATAAAGGCAATGCTGAGATACTTAGCTGATCAGACTCATGGGTTTGTCGGTGCTGACATAGAAGCTCTGTGTAAAGAGGCAGCAATGAAGGCTTTGAGAAGGTACATACCACAGATCGATCTGAACAGTGATGAGATACCACTTGAACTGCTTGAATCCATGAAAGTCACGTTTGACGATTTCAGAGAAGCTTTGAAGGAGATAGAGCCTTCAGCCATGAGAGAAGTGTTGGTTGAAGTGCCAAAGGTTACTTGGGATGATGTTGGTGGGCTTGAAGATGTCAAGCGTGAGATCATTGAAGCTGTAGAGTGGCCTTTAAAGTATCCTGAAAAGTTCAAGAAGTTTGGAATAAAGCCACCGAAGGGAGTGCTTTTGTATGGGCCACCTGGTACTGGTAAAACCCTCATTGCGAAAGCTGTAGCCAATGAGGCTGAGGCAAACTTCATAAGTGTCAAGGGTCCTGAATTGCTTAGTAAGTGGTTGGGTGAGAGTGAGAAGGCTGTGAGGAAGATATTCAAGAAGGCTAGACAAGTTGCACCCTGCATAATATTCTTTGATGAGATAGATGCAATTGCGGGTATGAGAGGATTGGAAGAAAATAGGGCTGTTGAAAGGGTGGTTAATCAGCTTCTGACTGAGATGGACGGTTTGGAGGAGCTTGAAGGTGTTGTTGTGATTGGTGCTACAAACAGACCAGACATAATAGATCCCGCTTTATTGAGGCCTGGTAGATTTGATCGCTTAGTTTATGTCAGACCACCAGACAAGAAAAGCAGATTGGCCATATTTAAGATACACACGAGGAACATGCCATTAGCTGAAGATGTCGATCTAGAGGAGCTCGCCGACATGACTGAAGGATATGTAGGTGCTGACATTGAGGCTGTGTGTAGAGAAGCAGTAATGTTGGCACTTAGAGAGGATATAAACGCTGAAAAGGTTCACATGAGGCACTTCCTTGAAGCTCTAAGGAAGATAAAGCCAAGTGTGACAGATTCCATGCTCAGCTTCTATGAAAGGTTTGAAGAGAAGGCCAAGAGTGAAAGAGCAAAAGTCAAAACTTTCATCGGATATGGCTAGGAAAAGTATTTTTTCCTTACTTTTGCATAGGTTCTAACTATGTCTCCCTTCGTTATTATACCAACAAGCCTGTTATCTTCAACAACTGGCAACCTACCCACACCTCTCAAAACCATCTTTTCTAAGGCTGTTTTTAGGTCTTCGCTTGGATATGTGACGATTGGATTTGATGTCATAACATCTCTAACCCTCATCTTAGCCCTATCCTCTGGAGGAACCTTCTCAACATCTGTAAACGTTATTATTCCAACGAGTTTTCCATCCTTCACAACTGGGTAGCCTATGTGTCCAGTTTTCTCTATCAGATGCATTACGTCGAGAACTGTATTTTCAGGAGACACAGCGATAACATTTGGCGTCATCGCATCCCTAACTGGTATATCCTCAAGTATGTCTACCGCCATTTCCATTCTATGAGCTGGACTGTCAACCCTCGTTGGTACCTGTTCTGAATATATTGTATAATCCCTCGTCAGGAGGTATGAAATTGCAGATGATAACATTAAAGCTGGAAGTAAATGGTATCCACCAGTCATCTCCGCAGTCATGAGAATTCCAGCTATTGGAGTTTTGCAAGCTCCAGCTATGAATGCCGACATTCCCACAAGGACAAATGCATCTGGTTGTATTGGATAGTATTGAGAGAGGAAGTATCCTAAAGCTCCACCAACGAAACTTCCTATAACCACAGCTGGCCCAAAAACGCCACCACTTCCTCCACTTCCTATACTGAAAGATGTTGCTACTATTTTTCCAAAGATAGTTAGTACTATAATTGTCAGAGCTAACTTACCGTCTATCAGTTCCTGAACGTATTCGTAACCCATTCCTAGTGCTGAAGGTAAAAACAAACCAATTAGGCCAGTTACAAGTCCACCTATCATCGGTTTCAGGTACTTTGGAATTCCAAGTCGCTTAAAGAGGTTATGAATACCATAAAAAGTTTTTACATATAGAATTGCAAAGAATGCACTAAGTATCCCTAGAAAGGCGTACATCGGTATCTCCAATACGGAGTGAATTCTGACATCAGGAACTACAAATACACTCGTAGTTTCAAATCCCGTCAACATTACAGTCTGGGTAAAAGTTACATAGGCAATTATCGATGAAATAAAAGCAGGAATTATAGCTTCAACCTCGTAATCTCTCTTGTAAAGAACTTCAATGCTGAATATAGCTCCACCGAGTGGTGATCTAAATATGCTACCTATTCCTCCAGCCATTCCACATACAAGCAGTATTCTTCTCTCCTTATCGGTGAGATTCAGAAGTGTTGCTATATAGGAACCAAAACCAGCACCAATCTGAGCTATTGGCCCTTCTCTACCACCACTCCCACCACTTCCTATGGTTATTGCAGATGCTACAATCTTAACGATCGGAACTCTGCCCCTTACAATACCACGAAGGTGATGAAAAGATCTAATGACTGCATCCGTCCCATGACCTTCCGCTTCTGGTGCAAATGTGTAAACTATCAGACCACTTACTAAGCCCCCAAATGCGGTAACCAAGAATATTGGAAGGTTTCCTTGAACATCGATTTCTATCAGCTTTGGTTCTCCTCCGGCTTTTGGTAGGTATAGATTGCACAGTTTCATGAAGAACTGTGTAAACACATCGAGGAGGGTATAGAATAGTAGTGCACCTAAACCTGAAACTATACCAACAAGTATCGACAGAATAAACATCTTTTTAAGTCCCATTTTGTTGCAAGAGTAACTCTTTTTGTTTAAAAAATATTCCGTTTTCCATGTTTTTGGTAAGTGCATGCCTGCTTGGGTTGAACTGTAGGTACGATGGAGGAAATGTGTTGAGTAGAAAGTTAATTCAGCTTGCCAAAAGGTACACTTTGATACCGATATGCCCTGAACAGTTAAGTGGTCTTCCAACGCCAAGGGAGAGCTGTGAAATAGTTGGTGGAGATGGATTTGACGTCTTAAAGGGTAAAGCTAAGGTTATTTCGAGGAGTGGTTTGGATTTAACTGAGTGGTTTGTTAGGGGGGCTAACGAGGTTTTAAAGTTGGTGAAGCTTTTTGGGATTAAGAGGGCTGTACTGAAGGATTTAAGTCCGTCTTGTGGAGTTAAGATGATATACGATGGGACTTTTAGTGGGAAATTAAAGAGAGGTGTAGGTGTGACTACTGCACTCTTAATACTCAACGGTGTCGAGGTTTTGACAGAAGAAGAAGTCTTAAATAAGGAGGAAGAAGATTAGGCTTATGGACGTGAACAAGATCATCACGTTATGCGGTAAAGATTGGGCTAAAATCGGTGTAGAGTTCATATTCTTGGGAGGAAAGCAGGAGTGCGAAAATTGTAGGCTAAAGAACATATGTCTAAGGCTTAGGGAGGGGGCAAAGTACAAAATAGTTGGTTTGAGGAATGGTGTCGTTCATGAGTGCCCACTGCACGATGAGGGTGTTGTGGCCGTTGAGGTTGTTGAGCTACCAATATTAGCGCTTGTTGACTCTAAAGTTGCAGTTGAGGGTGCAAAGATGAAGTTTGAGAGGAGATGTGACTATATACACTGTGAACTCTACAACCTATGCAACCCCCTTGAGCTTAATGACGGAGATTCAGTTGTAGTTAAGGCTATAGTAGGAGATCCTCCGGTACCATGTTTAAAAGGTTACAGTTTGAAGATAGTTGAACTCGAAAGGGAGTAAGTTTTAAATTTTTTAAAATTTTTAAAATCCCAATGGCTACGATAGATCAAATTGAGGAGTATGTTAGACGTAGAGACTTTACGGATTACATAATGCCAGTTTGGCTACCTTTTCTGCCGATTATCTTATCCTTGACAACCTTTCTCTGGTTTTTCATAATGTTGATAATCTATGGTGATCGTAGAACTTACTATTTTGAATATTACTATAACTATACTTACAACTTGGAAGCTGAAGAAATTATCTATGGCTTTTTAGGAATTTACTTAGTTCTCACAATTTTAGCTTTGGCTATAAACGTTTATATCGTTTACAAGTGGATTTGGAGAAGGAATGAACACTTTAAGAGACAAAAGCTACTTTTCAACGCTGTTAAGAACTTCTTAAAATCCAAAGGTCTAGAAGTTTCAAGACTTGAGGCAATATGTATGGAAATCGATATTGAAGAGAATGAGAAGAACGCCGTTCTGTGGGCTTTGGTACAGTTTATACCGTATGTGGGAGGATTCCTCCTTATTTACGTTTATCACTTCCTAAACAAAGACTTTTATAAGCATGAGAAGAGAGAAGAACACTTCCTCAACGCCCTCTCAACCACGCTTTCAAAGGCTGGAATTGAATTCAATTATATCAGGTACAGTTCAATCCCAGATAGAAGCACAATCTTATACTTCGTTCTATCTCTTGTAACCTTAGGATTTTTTGGCCTTTACTGGGTTTACACGCTTACGAAGGATCCGAACAACCACTTCATGGAGCATAGAAGGTGGGAAGATCTAATGATCAGCGCCTTAAAGAGACTTTGAAAGTTTTTTATAACTTGCAAAATCACTCGCCCTATGCCGATTGAGAGGGGAGATATAATTAAGATAGCTTACACAGCCAAACTTGAGGATGGGACAGTCATAGATACAACCGACGAAAAGACTGCAAGAGAATTTGGAATATACAGTGAAGACTACCGATATGGCGATGTCTACGTGATTGTAGGCGAAAGGAATGTTGTAGAGGGTTTTGAAGAAGATTTGATCGGTAAGGATGTTGGTTACAAGGGTATCGTGAAAGTTCCACCAGAGAAGGCTTTCGGCAATTACGATCCCGAAAAGAAGGAAGTGATAAGCATAGCGAGGTTAAAGGAGAAACCAAAACCTGGAGACAGGGTTAGGGTAGGAGATAGGGTTGGTGTTGTGGAGAGGGTTATTGGTAGGAGGGCTATAGTGGATTTCAACCACCCTCTAGCTGGAAAACCTATAATATTCGAGTATGAGATCAAGGAGAAGGTTGAGGATGTCGCAAAGAAGATAGAGGCTATATTCATGATCTATACGGGAATGGAGGTTAAGGCAAAGGTTGATGGTAAAAAGGCAGTAGTTGAAGTTCCAAGAACATTCCACTTCGTTCCTTACGCACCTCTAAATAAGGTGTCGGCCCTTGCAAGGATATTCAAGTACTTGGACATTGAGGAGGTTGAGATAGTGGAGAGGCATAGGAAGTCTGAGGTACCGACGTTTGAGGAGGTTAAGAAGGAGGAGAAAGGAATGGAAAAGGAAGCTTCCGAAAAAGTTGAAAGTGTTAGAGCTGAGATAATACCCGAGGAAGTGAAAAGTTAATCTTTTTATTCCACTTTAGATTAAAATTTGCTCATGAAGGTTCTCGTTGTCGATGCTGGGGGGAGAGGTAACGCAATAGCTCACGCCTTTTCGAGAAGTGAGAAAGTTAAGGAAGTTTTTGTAGCTCCAGGGAATGCTGGTAGTGAGTTTTTTGCTAAATGTAGGCAGGCTAAGCTTAATGGAAAGTTCATACCGTCGATAAGGGCTATAGATGAGATTGTTAAATTTGCAAAAGTTAACGATGTTGATTTGGTTTACATAGGTCCGGAAGAGCCCTTAAGCTTGGGTTTGGTTGATAGGCTTGAGGAAGAAGGTATTTCGGCTGTAGGTCCGAAGAAAGAGGCTACAATCTTAGAAGCAAGCAAGTGCTGGTGCAAAGACTTCTTGAAGAGGATTGGTGTGCCAATCCCAGAGTACAGGAACTTTGACAATCCTGAGAGTGCTAAAGAATATGCTAAGGAGATGTTTGAAAGTGGGAAGAAGGTTGTGGTTAAGGCTGACGGACTGGCAGCTGGTAAGGGTGTTTTTGTATGTGACAGCTTGGATGAAGCTTATTTTGCCATAGATGAGATAATGGTGAGAAAGAGGTTTGGAGATGCTGGAAACAGAATTGTGATAGAAGAGAGATTGTACGGCATAGAGGTTGCATTTACAGCTATAAGTGATGGTAAAACTGTGAAACCCTTTGGGCATGCAAAGGATTACAAGAGAGCCTTTGATCCAAATGATGTTGATGGAATGAGAGAGTTTTACATAGGTTTCTTCAAGAAGTTCATAACCAAGGCTGATGCTGAAAGGCTTTACAAGGGGGGGAAGCTTTTAAATCCCAACACAGGAGGAATGGGTGCTGTAAGTCCACATCCCAAAGTTAGCAAGGAGATTGAAAAGAGAATCATGGAGATGGTTGTTGAGCCAGTTATAAGGGAGTTTAAGCGTCTAGAAGGAAGGACTTTTAAGGGAGTAATCTATCCAGTTATAATGCTCGTTGAAGAAGATGGTGAGTTGATTCCAAAGGTTCTTGAGATAAACGTGAGAGATTGTGATCCTGGCGCTCAAGCCAAGCTACCTCGGCTCGAAACTGACATGGCTGAAATTGCGTGGGCTGTCGTAAATGGAGAGCTTGAAGATGTGGATGTGAAGTTCAGTTCGGACTATTGTGTTGCTGTTTGTGCTGTCAGCGGTGCTTTGAAGGGTAGGGAAGGATTAAAGCCTGGCTATCCTTCAGACCACTATACAAGCCAACCGATAGAAGGTTTGGAGGAAGCTATGAAGATTGCGACAATATACGCAAACGGCATTGCTAAGCCAAACGGCTACGTAACAACTGGGGGAAGAGTTTTAACGGTTGTTGGAAGAGGAAAAACTCTTGAAGAGGCGAGGGAGAAAGCCTATAATGCAATATTCAAGATAAGTTTCCCAGGAATGAGGTATAGGAAGACTATAGGTTTGGATGTACCAGATTAAGGGACTCTAACTTGAACCTCTTTAAAGTTTTCAAGCTTTATCTCTCCAAACTCTATTCTCTTTACATCTTCACTGACTGGCGTTTCAACCACTATCTCCTTATTTTCAACATCTATATCCTTCAAGAGACCGCATCCTAAGTATCTATCACTGTACAACCCAACTAAAAGGCCTCTGATCTGATCTATGGAGAATATACATACATCTCTGACATCATAGACATCTAAGAGTGCCTTTATCAACTCCAAGCCTACATTTACTTCCTCTTCAACACAAACGTTTAGAAAATCGTATCCCTTCTCAGCGAAGAGAACCCTTGTCTCCAAAACACCCTCCAAAAACTCAACCTCCTCGCCCTTGAAAAGCGTAGTGTTGCCGATATCAACTTCTTCAATACTGAACCTTCTGAGTTGTGAATTTTCAAGCCACCTCTCATAAATTCTACTCCTTATCTCACTCCTCAACTCTTTACTTCTCTTCTTTAGAACAAAGGATTCAACTTCAAACGTGTTGTAATCTTTGAGATAGTATGGAGTTTCACCAAAGCATACTATAAGATCTGGATCTATTATCTCGATCTTTGCGAGCTTGTAAGTTCTTGCCTTCTTTCCCTTAACCCAACCCGTGGTATCTATTATTACGTAATCTTCTCCCCTAAGCTTTTCAATTCTGTTCATTATCTTAGCTACACCCTGCAGACATCTTGCCTCTTTTCCCGTTGGACTCACAACTCCGACAAAGAAGCCGTCAACCATCTCAACGTTTGATATTGAGATTATTCCACCATCAGTGAACCCGAATCCCATTGCACAGGGATGAGCAACGTCTGCCTGTCCAATATCTAAATCGACTATCCACTTCTTCCCTTCAAGCTTATTAGCTAAGTATGTAGCTAAGGAGCTCTTACCAGAATCTATTTCGCCAAAGAGCATTATCTTTTTGTATCCTTCCTCCTCTATCTTTTTTACAAGTGAATTCCAACTCTTTGGAATTGTTGATCCCCTAACAGCAATGTAATTTCCAGAAACTTCTACTTCAGAATCTTCCAAGATATACAAGGGTACGATTTTTCCCTTTTCTACAGTAATTCTTTCAACTCTGCAACCAAAGACCTCAGCTTTTCCTCTAACGACGACATCTGCACTACCTTCTATTAGAAGAGTTGTATCCTTCTCAACGAGCATTGAAAAAAGTTTGTGTAGAATTTAAAAGATTAACTGGTCTCGTTACCGAACTTGATTATGACTGTTCTCATCTCAGGCATCAGCGTTGTCAAATTCGTGAAGTTGTAGCTACCCATTATAGCTATGCTAAATCTATCGTCGTAGTTCTCATAGTAGTAATATGCTGTTTTGTTCAAAGTTTCGTTCGTCTTTACGAAGAAGTAGTATCTCGTAAAATGAATTCCAACGACCTTTTCGTAAATCGACCCATTCATTCTGTATCCTTCGAAGTAAAAGTCTGCTATGGGTGTTCCGTTATCAGTCAAAGTTCTCTTAGCAGTTTCTCCAGCGATGATGAACGCGTAGCTAAAGCTTCCGTTTATGCGTGATGTGTAGTTGCCATAATCATCGATAAAACTTGTTGAGTTGTTCGTTATAACATCCACAATCATCTTCGCATAATGTGGGTATGCCAAGACAACTGGATGCATCCCATCTATCAATGTGTAAATCCTGCCAGCTGAAACTCCAACCTTCATGGTAAAATTCCTATAAATGTCCTTCTGCTTATAGGCAAAGTAAACCTTAGATCTGTTTAAGTCTATAAGATAATTGTACGCATCGAATATCATCATCTTGCTAAAGTAAGGCAGAGTAGGTCTAAAATCTCTGAACACATACGGATTTATGTTGTCAAGAGTTTTGTTGTATATAAAACTCCTTAAGGTTTCATTTTTCTCGGTGTAGTTGAAGTAGAATATGTATTCTGTTGTATTTGGCAGATACCTTATCCAGTCTCTCCAACTTTCACCCATGTCAAACTTTATCTCCCTTTCCTCTGGCTTTGAAGGATTTCTGAAGGCATAAGCTAAGACTGATGCGACCATTATCAGAGCTAAGATGAATGCAAGGAGTCTTGCTGATCTTCTTTCGTGTGCTTTTGCCATGGGGCAAGGTTGCTACGTAGATGATAAAGTTTTCGAAGCTATAAATTCAAAGATGAGTTTGGCACAGAGCATCGGTGTTACGTAGTTGTGGTCTGGAATGGCTTCAACAATGTCCATTGCAAACACCTTATCAGAGAGTGCTCTAAAAACATCCAACATGACGATGGGATTTAAGCCAAAAGGTTCTGGAGTAGAAACGCTCGGCGCATAGGCTGGATCAAACACATCGACATCTATAGACAAATATATCCTGTTGTAGCAACTCAAATCGTCAACAAGTTTTTCAACTTTGAAATTTAAGGGGTTGTATATTCTAAAATTACTACTCCTTGCAAAATCGAGCTCCTCCTTGGTGTAACTCCTCGCCCCAACGAATACAATATCTATTCCAAGTTCAGCGATTCTCCTGCAAGTGCACGCGTGGTTATACAGTTCGTTATCAAAGGAATATCTCAAGTCTAAGTGCGCATCAAAGACGAGATAGCATTCTGGTTTCAAAGCTCTTACAACCGCATAACTTACCGTGTGTTCTCCACCTAAGGCTATGGGAATTTGTTTACCTAAATCTATTCCACTTAAAAAGTCTTCAACGTTTTTCATTACACTCTCAAAATCACCGTCAGCGTTGACATTTCCAGCGTCATGAACCTTAACAAGGTCCAATTCAACTTTAAAAAAGGATGAGTAACTTTCTAAGTTCCAACTTGCAATTCTTATCTCGCTTGGAGCAAACCTCGATCCAGATCTAAAAGATTGACTTCTATCGTATGGAATACCAAATATCACAAACTCAGCTGAATTTAGATCTGAATTTGAAAGTGAAAAGTAGGAGTCAATGTGCATTTATCTCTCAACTATCTTCCTCTTACCTAACGATTCTAAGTAAACTATCTCCTTTCCTGGCTCAACCTTGTCTTTAAGCTCTTCAGGTATCTGAAGTTCAAAAGTCTCATAAGTTTCCAAGTCCATAAGCTGTGCGGTGTTGCCTACAACACTTATAACCTGGGCCCTCTTTCTCTCGACTATCGGAACGTAAACTTTGGCTGTAACTGGCTGTACTATACTTCTCTTCTGACCGTCGAAGATTCCTATCGCATCTATCCTTGCCTTTGCAGCACCGTGTTTACCCGGTTTACTGATTGAGATACTGACGATTTCACAAGGTTCATCGTCGATTACAATGTAACCACCTTCCTTGAGCTGCCTAACCTCAGTTTGCACCCTCATGAACTCAAGCAATTATCAAAACTTTTAAAGTTTTTTGTTTAGGGCTCAGATTTTTCCCTTATGACACCTCTTATTTCCCTCACCAATTCTTCATCACTCTTTCCTTCAGTTTCCACACCTAGATCTCTTGCAACCTTCTCAAGCTCCTCTCTACTCTTGTACTTTCCTTCTCTAAGCTTTTTCTCAAACTCAATAAGCTCAAGCTCAGCTTCTCTCTCAGCTTTCTTAAATTCTGCCTTCGCTCTGCCTAAACTCCTTGCAAGCTCCGGCAACTTACTTGCACCGAATAGTAAGAACACTATCACAAGTATTAATAGGAGTTCGTTAGGGCCTATACTGAACATGCTCTCACCTAAGTGAAGTGATTTCAAAAGTATTTAAGGCTTGCTGAGTTTCTTAACCTCTTCAACGCTCTTGATAAAGTCTGAAGTTATAGCCTCCATCTTCTTTCTTGCTATTTCTTCAAGCTTTTCTTTCGTTGGTATTTCGTATCCGT
The DNA here is from genome assembly GCA_964522325.1 of uncultured archaeon. Taxonomy (GTDB): domain Archaea; phylum Halobacteriota; class Archaeoglobi; order Archaeoglobales; family Archaeoglobaceae; genus Archaeoglobus_B. Next base: position 10,953 of record CAZFVO010000020.1, read on the forward strand.
ACAGAAGTTCTAGCTCCAGCTGTCTCTTTGCTTTTTTATACTCACCGTATATCTTCCCAAGTGTTCTTGCTAAGTCTGCAAGCTTATCTGGACCGAGGAGTATTATAGCTAACACCAATATTAATGCAAGTTCTTCCCATCCTAGCATCGATAATACTTGTGCTTTCAAAGTATAAAAATGTGGTAGGTTGCATCGAACAAACAAAAAGTAGTAAATACGTTTACTTCAACAATTACTTATATGGAGGTTAAGTTTAAAATTTGGCTTGAGAAGGACTGCAAGCCATTGATTGGAAAGGGTGGTTACGAAATTCTTAAAACTATAGACCAATACGGTTCAATTGCTAAGGCATCTGAAGTTTTGGGAATGTCTTACAAGTTCATTTGGAACTACATTAAAAGACTTGAATCAAATCTTGGTGAGCCTGTCGTCGAAATGAGGAGAGGCGGGAGAGGTAAAGGTGGTACTCGTCTTACACCTGCAGGAAGGATGCTTTTGGAACTTTACGAGACTGTTGAGAACATTATCATGGATGCTCTGATGAGTATTGGATATTTAGCCAAGTCATGTGAGAGTGAAGTTGTGAAGATAGATGGGGAGGTAAGATCACTTCTCACGGGATGTATATAGAATTAATTCATTTATTAAGCTTCTATCTAATTTTAGAAAGTCCTTGAGCATGATTGCAACACCCTTATAAAACTGGGCTTCTGGATGGTTTATAACTCTATCACAGAATTCAAAAGCCCAAGTTTCTAGATCTTTCATAACTCTCTGTTGCTTCTTAAGCTCATCAAAATTACCGTTGAGTAGTTCCTTACAACTTTCCGCCATGAAAGCCATGAAAACACCTATATGATCGGCAGGCTCGTTGTAATTATACTCGTATCCAAGCTCTCTAAACATTTCCTTCACTTCGAGCGTCACTTTACCATACGGGTAGTCTCCCTTGTAATCTGACTTGTAAGGTGAAACGTAATCCTTGAAAGGTCCGACGAAGACAGCTGTGTACTCCTGTCTTATAGCTCTCTCAAAATCTTCAAACGACTTAAACCTCTTTGGGAACTCCCTAACAATCTCAACACCTTTAAGCTTTGGAAATTCTATCTTTCCCTCGTAGAGATCTTTTAACAGCTCTCTTGGTGGTACGTCTATTAGTACCGATGAGAAGAAAGTGTACATACCAATCCTACCTTTAACAACCTCTTCCATCTCAATCACCAAGCTTTCTTCTTCTCATCTCCTCAATGTCCTTCAAAACCTCTTCGTACAAACCTTCCAACAGTACTACTGGTCTACAGTCCTTACAGAACATCAGAGCTTTCTCCATACCCGTTAAAGCTTTAATCTTCTCATAAGCCCTCTTTGAGATGTGTGGCTTTCCGCATCTTGGACATCTTATCATCTCATCTTCGAATACAACCTTCTCACCTAACTCACCAAAGTCGAGCACATTTTCAACTTGAATGGCCTTTTCAGGACAGGCCTTTGAGCAAAGGTTACAGGCTATACAGAGGGCATGTGTAAATATCAATTTCCCATCCTCTTTCCTTATCGCATTCATTGGACAGAAGTTTATACAGGTATTGCAGAGTGTACAACTCTCTCCAACCCTAATTTTTCCAAAGAACTTTGAATCAAATTTCCTCTCCTTAAGTTCATACACCATCAGAGATTCGATAAGGCTTAACCACATCTCTCGCTTGTTCTTACCTTTAAGCTTGAAATCGACCTTTGGAACATCTCTAACACTCAACTTTTCATAGATATCTTTAAAGTTGGCCCAATCTGTCATTTCAAGGCAGTCGAAACCAAATGCTCTGAGTGTTTTCTTAGCGATGTCGAAACATTCAGTCCTGAGATTTTGACAATCGCACTTCACAGCAAGGACTCTAAAACCTTTCAGAACTGCATAGAGGTAATGTACCTCCGAAACCGAATTTATGCATGGTACCAAGATTGGAGCCACATCTGGAAGGTCTTTAAATCTCCTTAAAGATCCAAGCGATTTCTCACAGACAAAGGCTAAGACCTTACAGTCCGTTACCGATGTAACTCTATCTATCTTTTCAATCAGTTTGTCTTGAGGTAAAAGTTTATTCTCTATGGCAGATGTAAAGCATATTGATGAGCAGTATCCACAGCCAATACAGGTAGTGTAATCTACAACGATCTTACCGTTTTTTAACTTCAAACTTCCAGTTGGACATTGGAGACAGTAATCACAACCTATCAGACCACTCTTAAAAACACCACAAACATCAAGATTTATATTTACAGTTACGAGCTTCATGAAACCGCCCAAGTTTGAAAGTACTTTAAAGGCCCCGTAGTATTCATCCTTATAAATGCCCTCCACATCTCCATCAAACTTTGGATGTATTATCTGTCCAGCCTTAATGACCTCAATCTTAGAACCTCTGACCAAATCGTACCCATCAACGTAAATATTAAAGTTGCCAATACTACCCTCGATCTTCTTCACAACACCCTTAATTACTCTAACATCATAGGGGTAAAGTCTTTCAATAACATCTTCATTCTCAGTTATTACGGTTAAGTTACAGTGAAGTGATAGGTCGTTTATTATCTCCAAATTGTCACCAACGTAAACGACATCTCTACCAACTTCGACTACATCGTACACATATTCAACTTCAACCTCCTCAGCAGATAAGAGAGCTTTAGCAACTCTATTTGGATTTTCAAATGCCTTGAGAACTCTCAAATCGAGAACTCTGTAATCTGTAACTACATCCTTAACCCTATGATAGAGTGCTGGGCATGTGAAAATTGTAAATCCTTCCACATCAAAGCTTTCATCGCAACTCTCAATAACTTTTGCATTCTCAAAGTCAAGACTAAGTTTTTTGCATAAAACAATCATAATTCCACAGGGTTTTTCTTAGGTTAAATCGCTTTTGGTTTGAAATATTTCCAATCATACATATTTTGAATATCGAAAAATATATATTTTAGAGATCATTAAATAGTGGTTGTAGGAGGTGTTCTTATGAAACTAAAAATGACAAGAAGAGACTTCTTAAAGGCTTCAGCGGTTGGCTTGGCTGTTGCTAGTGGGCTCATTAAATATTCGAGAGGAGATATAATCAAGAAGGCTGAAGAGGTTCAGAAGAAAGAGGTTGAGAAGGGCTACAAACTTGTCAAGACTGTTTGTACTTGTTGTGCAGTCGGTTGTGGTTTGTTAGCAGTCGTTAAGGACGATCAGTGGCTCTGGGTGGAACCTTGGATAAACAACCCAATAAACAGGGGTAAGTTGTGCTGTAAGGGAGCATCGGCCAACTACTTCGTCCATTCTCCAAAGAGATTGAAGTATCCAATGATAAAGAGGAATGGAAAGTGGGAAAAGATAAGCTGGGATGAGGCTTTGGAGATAATAGCCAAGAAACTTCACGAAGTTAGACAAAAGTACGGGCCGGATGCTGTATTCTTCGCTGGATCGGCTAAGGTAAGCACCGAGATGGCTTACTTACAGAGAAAGTTCATGGCCTTCTGGGGTAGCAACAACATAGACCATCAAGCCAGAATATGTCACTCTACGACGGTTGCGGGTTTGGGTAACACATGGGGATATGGAGCAATGACTAACAACTTCAACGACATGAGAAATGCAAAATGTATAATATTCTTCTCAAACCCCGCCGAGGCACATCCAGTCAGCTTTTACCACATCTATGAGGCTAAGAGGAGAGGGGCTATTTTAATCTGCTGTGATCCAAGGTTTAGCAGAACGGCTGCGGTAAGTGATCTCCATCTGCAGTTCAGACCTGGAACAGATATTGCCTTAGTTTATGGCATATGCCATGAAATAATAAAGAACGGCTGGTACGATGAAGAGTTCATAAAGCAGAGGACTTACGGTTTCGAGTACTTCAAGGAGGAAGTAATGAAGGATGATTACTCTCCAGAAAATGTTGAGAAGATAACGGGTGTTCCAGCTGAAAAGATAAAGAAGGCAGCTTATCTCTTAGCACACAACAAACCAGCAACTCTGCAATATGCAATGGGAGCTACACAGCACCCCTACGGTTCTCAGAACATAAGGAGCTTTGCAATACTCCAGCTACTGCTGGGTAATGCGGGAAAGCCTGGTGGAGGTGTAAACGCCTTCAGAGGTCATGACAACGTACAGGGAGCTACAGACATGTGTGTTTTGAGCCATTCACTGCCAGCTTACTACGGTTTGAGCGAAGCTGCTTGGAACCACTGGTGCAAGGTTTGGAATGTTGATTACGAGTGGCTGAAGAGTAGGTTTGCTAGCGAAGAGATGATGCACAAGAAAGGTTTCACAATGTCCAGATTTGCTGTTGGAGCTACAGCTGAAAAGTACGGATGGAAGCTAGATCAGCCTTGCCCGATCAAGGTCATAATATGGTGGGGACACTCAACTGCTTCAATAGGTGACATAAAGCTCGTGAAGGAGGCTTTTGAGTCTGTTGAGCTATTAGTTGTTGTAGATCCGTTCGTAGAAACTGCTGCAGCACTACCAGATAGACCAGATGGCATAATAATACTTCCAGCTTGTACGCAGTTCGAAACTGAGGGCTTCGTTACGAACTCTGCGAGACAGATACAGTGGAGGAACAGGGTTGTTTCTCCAAGATGGGATTCAAAGCCTGACATGTGGATACTCTTTAAGCTAGTCGAAAAACTCGACAAGTATGAGCCAGGCTTATATGCTAAGTTCACAGCAAACTTTGGAGGTAAGAAGCCTGAGGAAATCAGGCCAGAGGAGGTGTGGGATAAGGAAATTATGGTTGGATGTATTACAATCGGAATGCTCGGTCAGAAGAGCTGGAGAATTAAGAGACAGCAAGAGTACGACTATACGTTCAGTCCAGAGGACTGTAGAGCTTATGGAGGTCCTTGCGATGGGGAGTATTGGGGACTGCCATGGCCATGCTGGAATGAAAAGCATCCTGGAACACCGATACTCTATAGAAACGACATACCGGTATGGGAGGGTGGTCATGACTTCAGAGTCAAGTGGGGTGCTAAGGCGAAGCCCGATGGTGCTTCGATGCTCAGTGGTATAAACGGACATGATCAGATATTCATAGACGGTGTCAAATGGTGCTTTGCCATAGGTGAGACGTTTGAGGAGTACCTCAATAAGAACATGGTTCCATCTGGAAGAGGTAGGGCTAGGTTCTACGCTTGGAACATGAAGGATCCCGTACCAGTACATAGAGAGCCATTGTATTCACCACGCTTGGACTTAATAGACAAGTATCCAGTGTATGAGGACGAGAAGTACGGTGAGTTCCACTACAGGGTGAAGATAAAGGGAAGGAGTTGGCAGATCGCTTGGAAGAATGCCATGATAACAGACGTCTTCCCGCTCATCTGGACATCTGGTAGACAAGTTGAACACATGGGTGGTGGAGCTGGAACGAGGAGCAACCCGATACTTGCAGAATTACAGCCCGAGATGTACGTGGAGATCAATCCTAAGGATGCAAACGATAGAGGAATTAAGAACGGTGACATAGTTGCTGTGGTATCTCCGAGAAGCTTAGAGTACGATGACACTCCAGCCTACATAATAGTTAAGGCAAAGGTCACGGAAGCTGTTCCACCAGGAGTTGTATTTACACCGTTCCACTGGGCTGGACAGTTCCAGGGTACTCCTTACTTGGACAGATTCCCGGTGACCGAGGACATGGACACACGTCCAATAGTCTGGGGTGATTCGGCAAACATACTCACACCACCAGGCTGGGATCCAGAGACACAGATGCAATCTACTAAATCGGGGATATGCAACGTTGTAAGGGCTGACAAATTGCAGGAATTCCTTGCAACTTATAAAGATAAAATCACCAAGCTTAAGTCGGAGTTGGCTAAGATGAAGGTTATGGGGTGAGGTGATGCTAAATGCCTCTAAAATTTTTGGTTGATACTCACCACAACCTCTGTATAAAGTGTAAGGGATGTGAGGCGATCTGTAAGAACTACAATAAGACTCCAAAGGGAGTTTACAGGATAAGAGTCATAACTATAAACGAGGGTAAACCGGGACAGCTGAACATACCGTTGATGTGCATGCACTGTAGCGATCCGCCATGCATGAAAGTTTGCCCAATGAAGGCTATATACAAGAGAGAAGATGGAATAGTCCTCGTTGACAAGGACAGGTGCATAGGTTGTGGCTACTGTGCATTTGCATGTCCATTTGGTGCTCCACAATTCCCAGAGGGTGGAGCATTTGGCAGTAAGGGTAAGATGGACAAGTGTACATACTGTGTTCTTCCATACGAGCCAGAAAGAGATGAGAAAGGAGACATAATATACAGAGATCCAGTGCCGAGATGCGCTTTAGTATGCCCATGTGAAACCATACTTGCTGGTGAGATGTCCGAAATAACGAAGAAGATGAGAGAGAGGGTTGGAGCTCTAACAGCATCGAAGATAGAGAGCCTATTCCTCATCTAATTTTAGGTGATTAAAATGAGCAAGGCCATTATCTTAATTTCTTTGATAGTAGCAATTGCAGTGACTTATCCGTTTGTTGCAAACATCTCAACGGTTTCAGAGATAGGTAGCGCTTACGTCTTAAAGTGGAGTGAGATACCTTTACCAGTGAGAGCAAATGTCTACGAAAGTGCGATGAAGTTGAGTGAGAAGACGAATACGATCTTAAAGATACTACTCGAATTGGCGGGGATATTTGTGTTTATACTAACAATCATAGAGTATTATAAATACCACAAAATTTATAAGGAGGAGATGTGAATGCTTAAGAGATTTTCGTGGCATCAGAGAATTGCGCACTTCGTCGGTTCAATTTCGGGAATGATACTTTTACTGACTGGTCTACCTATAATGTTCCCAAATCAGCTTAGATGGTTTATGGATGCCCTCGGAGGTTCAGCTGTAACAATGTTCCTTCACAGAGTATTTGCAATAATTCTGATATTCAGCTTTGCTTACTTTGGCACTTACTTCATACTTGAAAGGATTGTAAAGGGGAGAGGTGATTCTAACATAAAGAACTTTGGATTCTCTGCGAGTTTCATAAGCGAAGTTGTCGCTGGAGCTGTGAGGGATATCCTTTGGACTTTGGGTTTAAGAAAAGAGAGACCAAAGTTCGGTAAGTACGACTGGATAATGGTTGGAGACATATATCTTCTACCAACACTTGCCTTCATTGAGATAATAACTGGTACGATAATGTGGTTCCCAAGGAGCTTTCCGTTCATAGTTGAGAATCCTGGATTGTTCTTCGTTATAAGAGCGATTCATGCTGGTGTGGCATTCTTCTTGATACTGTTTGTCCTAGCCCATGCGGGCATTTTACATCTTACTCCAGGAAACTTCCCAATAAACATGAGTATATTCAGTGGTCTAATGTCCAAAAAGAAAGCTCTACATGAGCATCAGAACTGGGTTCCTTTGGCAGAGGAGGTGGGTGTTGAGGAAGAGGAGAAGAGAACTCATCCAATATGCTACCTCTTTGGAGCTATAACGATTGTTAACATTGCACTTTTGGCATACATACCCTTCATGATGTACACAGAGGGCTTTGCGGGTTTGAGAATTGGTGTCGATCCAGTTGCCAGTGTTGGATTGGGATTGGCTGTGATAACACTTATAGTATACATAATTGCTAGCGTAATCGCACTTATAAAAGGTGTAGCTAGGAGAGCCTAAGTCTTTTCAAAAAATTTTTAATGTCGTCTTTTTTAATTTAAGCTGAATGCGTAGAACCGTTAAAGATTTGCTTGTGGATATAAAGAACACGACTGAACTCATTGTAGATTTAGCGTATTCCGCATTGCTTTTCGATATGGAGGATATAGCTGAAGAGGTCTTAGATTTGGAGGAAAAGATTTTAGACCTTTTACAGGAGCTGAGATTTTTAGCTATAGTTTCTACGAGGAACAAAGATGTTGCAAAGCTTTTGTCACCAATACTTCAGATTGGTTCAGCTTCTCAGAGGATAGGAAACGCTGCTGGTGACGTAGCCACACTTGTGTTAAGAGGTTTCAAGCTTCAGAGGGATATGGTAAAGGCTATAATGAACAAGCTTGAGGAAACGATAGTTAAGGCGGTTGTCAGTGAGGAGGGTGATGTTGCAAACAAGACTTTGGGAGATGTGAAGCTTCATACGAGAACTGGTATGAGAGTTATAGCCATAAAAAGGGGATTTGACTGGATATTTAATCCCAATAGAGATACGAAGGTCTTAGTTGGTGATGTTCTCTTTGCAAGGGGAGATGTGAGTGGTATACCAAAGTTCTTCAAGATGGTTACTGGAAAGGATGTGAGGGTTGAAGAGGAAGATGTTGAGATTGAGGTTGAGGATCTTGACAAAGCTGTTGACATCCTTGCAGATATGAAAAACCTGTCTGAATTAGCTGTCGATCTGAGCTATTCATCAATACTCTATTATAATGAGGATATAGCTCAGGAGGTTGCGTATCTTGAGGAGAGAATTGACAATATGAAGTTTGAACTGCAGTACTGGGTTTTGAAGAGTAGCAAGCACTTCAGCGAGATGAAACCTCTCATAGCCCTACTTGAACTTGCTCACTCAAGTGAACAGATTGCAGATTCGGCAAGAGAAATTGCAGAGATCGTTCTTGAAAAGATGGAGGTTCATCCAATACTTCTTCATGCAATGAAAGAGACTGACGAGATAATAACTATGGTTGAAGTCAAAGAAGGCTCAAAGCTTCACGGTAAGACACTTGGAGAGGCAAGGGTTGAAACAAATACGGGAATGCACATTATAGCCATAAAGAGAGGCAATAAGTGGGTAACTAAGCCAAGTGCTGGAACTAAGATATTTGCAGGAGATGTTCTAATAGCTAAGGGGACAAGGGAGAGTGAACAGCTCTTGAAGAAGTTATGCTCTTAAAGCTTCGATTATTTCATCCAGAACTAAATTCATCTCCTCTATCTTCTTCTTAGCTCTGCTGAATGTAGTGTAGCTGTAGCTTTGTCCATTTGCCTTTTGAACAATAGCTTCGAATTCTAAGGGGGTTAGGATTTCTCTCAGGAAATCTTTTAGATCAACAGATGGTATTTCAAATCTTTCAACGAACCTGTAATTTTCGTATAGAAACGCCTCCAACTTCCAGCAAGACTCACATTCTGAAATCATAAGCCAGTTGTCAACCCATCCCTTCTGTGTCATCACTCCTCCACAATCGCAAAATCCACCAAATAAACTGTCAACAGGTTCGAAATCGTAAACCTTACCCTCAAAGAAGATCTTTTGAAGAGGGCTTATTATACAAGCCCTCATACACTGACTACCTTCTTAACCTCTGGAACCCTACTCTTGAGGTGCTGTTCGACAAACGATGTCAGAGTTATTTGAGCCATGGGACAGCCGTAACATGCACCCAAAAGCTTCACCTTAACTATACCCTCTTTCTCATCTACATCAACTACAACGATGTTTCCACCATCCGCAATCAAGTACGGTCGAATCTCTTTATTGACAACCTCTTCAACTTTTTCTCTCAGAGACATAGCTAAGGATTTTCACGAGAATATATAAGCTTTCGCATCAAGTTTTTAAATCAGTGGGAGATTTTGTTTATGATGTACCGAAACACATACCTTGAGAAGATGGGAGAGCTATTGAAACACGTGCTGGATGTCGCAAACGACATAGAGAAGGCTGTGAAGGAGTTAACAGATGATGAAAATATAAAAGAGATGTTTAGGAGTGATGTTGAGTACATAATGGACAAGTTCTATGGTGGAGACATAACTGTTGAAGAAGCATTGAATAACCTTAGCATGCTTAAGATATATGCAATATCACAGCTCGACACGCACTACAAGAGAATAGTTGATGTTTTGGACGACCTTGAAAGGAAAATAAGGAACTTGAAAAAGGAGGTATCTGAGGGGGTTGTTGCTGATATTGTCGAATATATAGTCAAGACGATTGAGAGTGCTGAGATGGAGCTTAAAGGTTAAAGTAGTCCTAAGGATTGTAAAACAGCCTTTAACTTCTCAGTCTTTTCTTGATCAAGTTCAACAAGAGGTAAACGTGGCTTTCCTGCCGGTAACCCCATAAGTTCAAGAGCTTTCTTGACGGGTATCGGATTTGTGTCTATGAAGAGAACTTCGAAGAGCGGTGTAAGTTTATGGTGAAGCTCTCTAGCTTTTTCCAAGTTACCTTCCTTAAAAGCCAAGTACATCTCCTTCATCAGATGTGGAGCTACATTTGCCGCAACACTCACCACTCCCTTTCCCCCTAAGGCGAGGATTGGCAGCGTTAGAAAGTCATCGCCTGAGAGTACTACGAAGTTCTCTGGAGCATTTCTTATTATCTCTGAAACCTGCTTCAAGTTACCACTTGCCTCCTTAATTCCAACGATGTTGTCAAAATCGTTTGCAAGCTTTAAAACGACATCAGGTGTTATGTTACATGCAGTTCTACTGGGAACGTTATATATTATTATTGGAATCGATATCTCCTCAGCAATCTTCTTGTAATGTCTATAAAGTCCTTCCTTATTTGGTTTATTGTAGTAAGGTGTTATGAACATTGCAGCATCTGCTCCAGCCTTTTCAACCTCCTTTCCCAAGAATATAGCTTCCCTCGTAGAGTTTGATCCAGCTCCTGCTATGACTGGAACGTTTGAAACTTCACAGACATACTTTACAACATTTATGTGCTCCTGATAGCTTAATGTTGCGGATTCACCAGTAGTTCCAACTGGAACTACGGCATCAACATGCTTCTCAAGGTAATCGAGGTTCTTAGCAATTCCTTCAAAATCTACCTCAAAGTTTTCCTTAAATGGTGTTACAAGGGCGGGGATTATTCCCTCAAACATTTACCCACCCTCTGTTAACCTTTCTCGTTATATAGCCAGCTACCCTATTCCTGACTCTCTTACTCCTTATATTTGTTAGCTCCTGTACGAGTTTCTTGTTTATGTCAAAGTTGCTAGTCCAAACGTCTGGATACTTTTTCAACAGCTCCACTGCTATATTTTTAATGTAAGCGGGTTTTACCGTGCCCATAGCGTTAACATTTAAACTCGTTTATTTAAATTTTGTCTTAATGACTACTTAAGGTGGATAACTTTTATAAATCCATAGAACTGATCAATGTACGGAGCCCCGTAGGGTAGTGGTCAATCCTGCGGGACTCTGGATCCCGCGACCCCGGTTCGAATCCGG
>CAZFVO010000021.1:0-20919 GCA_964522325.1 uncultured archaeon
GATGTAATCCTTTATGACGAACTTGTAGGTGAAGAAATCAAGTCTTTTTTAAAAACACTTGATGCGGAATTAATAGATGTAGGCAAGAGAATCGGTAAACACAAGAAGAAGCAGGAAGAAATCAACGAATTAATGGTTAAACTTGCAAAAGAGGGTAAAACGGTTGTAAGACTTAAGGGTGGAGATCCCTTTGTATTCGGTAGAGGTGGAGAAGAGGTGGAGTTTTTGGCTGAGAACGGAATACCGTTTGAAGTAATACCTGGAATTACGTCTGCTATTGCAGTCCCAGCTTATGCTGGAATACCTATCACCCACAGAAAATTTGATCCAGCTGTGGTTTTCATAACTGGAAGAGAGGCGAAAGAAAGGCTTAATTGGAAGGCCTTAGCGGAGTTAAACGCAACGATAGTCATACTCATGGGTATAACAAACCTTGAGAAAAATGTAAGGAATTTAATCGAGAATGGTAAGGATCCAAAAACGCCAGTTGCAATAATTGAAAATGGCTGTACACCACAACAGAGGGTTGTAGTTTCAACACTCGAAAACATCGTGGAAGTTGCAAAAAAAGAAAACATACATCCACCTGCGATAGTTGTTATCGGTGATGTTGTTAAGATTAGGGACAAACTCATAAAGTTTTTACAGAACATGAGAAATTATGACCATGCTCAAGGTTATTAGCGAGATGATCAGAGTCGGGCAAAAGCTTGGAAGGTATAGACTTATAGACGGTTCAAGTGGCAATATGAGCTGTAGAGTTGAAGATACAATCGTTATAACAAAATCTGGAACACAACTTGACGAATTAACACCAAAGGATTTTGTAGTTTTAAAGATTGGTGAAAGATCGCATGAAGCTTCGAGTGATTTAAAAGTTCATCAAACTATTTACGAAAAAACGGATTACAAAGCTGTTCTGCACTGTCATGGTGTTTACAACGTTGTGCTCTCGCTGATGCAGGATGAGATTGTTCCAAAAGATTTGGAAGGTGGGCTGTTTTTAAAGAGAGTTAGAGTTGTCGAGGGTGAGTTTGGTAGCGATGAATTGGCTAATGTAATTGCAGAAGAGATTGCCAGAAATGGTGTGGTGATTCACAGAGGACATGGTGTCTATTCAGCTGGCAAAGACATAACCGAGGCTTTTAACAAGGCATGCTACTTAGAGCATTCGTGTGAGATAATCTACAGGTTGAAGGTATTGAAAAAAGATGTCTAAGAGATTGCGTAAAAGTAGAAGGGATAGAATCGTATTCGGTGTGTGTGGTGACATTGCCGAATACTTTGGAGTGGATTCTATAGTTGTAGGGCTGATATTTGTTGTGGCAATGGTTTTTGAGCCGAGATTTTTGCTTGCATATCTTCCAATGGCTTTGATAATGCCAGAAGGTGATAAATCACCACAAGAATTTGACGAAAAGAGAAGTAAGGAGTTTTTAGCCTATATACTCGTAGCCTTGGGATTGTTACTCCTATTCAAGGGTATTTTGCTGAACTCATATGTTCTTGGAGTTTTGCTTTTGATCGTAGGCATAGCCTACCTGCTCAAGATAAGATTCTCAAGATAAGAGCATGATAGTTGCAGTTGCAAGGGCTAAGAAGGATGCAAAGGCTTTAAGTCATGCCTTAAAATGTGAAACCATTAGCTTAGGTGGAGTTAGGAGTTTAGACGACATTGATTTCTCCGTTTTTGAAAATGTAATACCTATATTCTTCTTTGGCAGGGATGAAGTAGATCTGGCTTTACAAGCTGAACGAAAGATTGCTGAGATAACTCCAATTTATCAAGTAATAGTGTTAAGCAAGAAAGCAGTCAGGAATACGAGGATGGAAGAGATTAAGGAAAAATTCGAAATAGCTAAAGCTCGAATAAGGTTAGGATTTAGATTTGATGATGTATTCGTCTTTTCTCAAAAGAACGAGTTTGGAATTGAAATACACCCTGACTACGATGCTTACTTTATAATTGGTAAAGAGTTCGTCGAGAACACAAAAAAACTGTTTAGCATCGATGTCGAAGAAGGCAACCTAATTGTTAGAAAACTCTATAACGAGGAGTGGATTTACGTGCCAGAGCTTAAAGCTATCATTAGCAAGAAAATCGGTGAACCTTTGAGTGTTAAGTTGTGTAGAGATGTAAAACCGAGAAGAATGAAAATTGAACGTATTATAAACAAGAATAGTCAGTTTCTGAAAAAGCTTGAAAGAGTTTCAATCGAATTCATACGTAAGAATGCAGATAACTCGGCAGTTCCGTTTAGCGGTGGTAAGGACAGCTTAGCCTGCTTAATATTGGCTAAGAAGGCTTTAAGTGATGTAAAGGCAATATTCGTAAAGACAAACTACGATCCACCTCAAACCGAAGAATACGTGGCAGAGGTATGCGATAAACTCAAGGTCGATTTGATCACAGTAAAGGTTGAATTCGATGTTGAAAAGTATGGAATGCCAACACATGCGAACAGATGGTGTACTAAGTTAAAGATGCAGGCTTTGGAAAAGGCTGTGAAGCAGGAGGGGATAAAGACACTCATCGTAGGTGACCGAGAGGCAGAGAGTAGAATTAGACGTAAAAGACCAGAGGTTTTGGAGAGGATTACGAAAGAGATTTTTCCTATAAAGTATTGGAGCGGTGCTATGGTTCAACTTTACATACTCATGAACGGTTTGGAGCTACATCCGTTGTACTACAAGGGATTTTACCGCTTAGGATGCACAATTTGCCCATCACTTAGTGAGTGGGAGAAGACTTTATTCCTTGAACCATGAAGTATTCTCTTTTACCTCAAGCGATTTTGTAGACTATTGGCAAGTCCCTTCGCAACAAATCTCTGATACAACTTAAATCTGCGACGTAGGGCTTTAAACCAATCTCTTTGAAAATTTCAACTATTGTTTCGGGCTTAGTACCACTGTAGAAAGGTAGCGATTCATTTATGTCCTTTTGACAATGAAAATCTCTGAACGGGTTTCTCTTCGCGTAAAGGGATATCAGTAACTTTTCAAAACCTCTTCTAAACTTTGCGATAAGAGATTTATCCATACACTTACCGTCTATAATCACAACCTTGTGTCTTGAGACCCTTGCAAACTCCGAAATAGCCTTTTTGGGATTTGGCAGTGTCCAGATTAGATGTCTACATATAACAGCATCGAACGAGTTGTCCTTAAACGGTAGGTTTTCAGCATCACCCAACTTAAACTGAACGTTTAATCTCCTTTTCTTGGCTTTTTCAAGCGCAACTTTTAGCGTGTCCCTCGATATATCCAATCCAACAACATCATGCCCCAACTCAGCTAGGATCAATGAGATGAAGCCAGTTCCACAACCGACGTCGAGTATTTTTCATCCTACTACCATCGAATACGTTGCTCAAAACGTCTTTCCAAATCAGCTTAGTGGAGGATTGCGGAAGGTTGCAATTGCAAGGGCTTTTGCCATAGAACTAGATCTGTCGATACTTGATGAACATTAATCTCGATGTGAGTACTAAATCCTTAATACTGTCACTGTTGGAAAAACTCTTAAAGATTCGTAAGGTAACAATTCTCCACGCTACTCACAATCCAGCTGATGTAACGAGATTTACCACCAAAATGGTACAGGTAAAAGATCACAAGGTTAAATGTTCTCATCTTAAACTTAACAAGATGAAGATTGCAATTGCAATTGAAAGGCATCTACAGAGTATAATGAATTATTGAAAGCCTAATGCCAATCCTAAATACAAAAAAAGATGTGTATATTGGTAGAGATATCCTAACGGATTCAATGAAGATGTGAAAAAACCTCGACACGAATATGGCAAGCAACGCTACCTCCCCATCTACCAGACCCTTGGAGAGTAAGGAGCCAGCTACGCTTATCCCAGCTGTCGCACTTGCAATTCCAGATAGAACTATCATCAGCATTTTTTCTGGTATGAAGCTGAGATAAGAGGAAACTAAATCCGAATTGAGTAATACAGACACGAAAAAAGCCAATACAGACATTATTGTAATAGTTCTAAGAAATATCTTTATAATTTCTTTAATTTTAAATCTTTTACATTCATACTATTTTATCTGCTTAAAATCATCACCCGATAGTACAACTTTCCCAATTAGAATTCCGACAGACACTACAATCAACTTTGCAACCATTTCGAGTGCTATGAACTTCAAACCTAGCTCAAAACCTAATATCGAAATTGAAAATGGTGCTAGAAATATTATCATAGCCCTAATACTACGTGGAAAAGTTGAAATGATGACAGCTATTACAGTTTCTCTAAAATCTATTAATTTATTTTTATACATTTATGATAATATTGAATCGGATGGAGTAAGAATGACAAGATTGCAACACTGCTCCTTAGGTTTGCAAATCTTGTCATTCTTTCAATAGGTTTTAGAATAAGTCTAAACTGTGGCAGAGAGAAAAGGAAGTTCGAAATTAGTAAACCTATCAGCATTATTGGTGCTACTATTCTGACAAGTTTGGCAACATCCAGTAGAGCTATATGGATATTCATTGTTCAAATTTAGCTATTCTAAAGTTAATAATGTTAAGATTTCTTACCTTTTAACACGGGTATAAGATCACTTCTCTTTATTTCAATTAACCTCCTTTTAATAGCATTTCTCAAGTTCTCAACTTTCCCCTTCTTAGCAGAAATTGGAAATATCACGTGCCTCCAATTGGTCCAAGGTGGTATCATCCCCAACTTCTCAGCTATCGCATCGAGTGTTTCATCTGGATTGTCAACCTTATCCATCTTGTTAACTGCTAAAAACACCTTTGGGCACACCTCATTCAAAAACTCGAACATCTCAACTTCAACCGGTATATATCCCCTTTTTTCCCACCTTTCGGCAATCTCCAAAAACGACTTACCATCTACAACTTGAATTGCCAAAATTATCCTATTCGCATTTTCTTCGATATACCTAACTATAAAATCCTTAACTCTCTCGTTAAATTCCCTATCAACACCAGAGATATAACCAAATCCTGGTAAATCTGTTATGATCAAATCCTTATATGTTATCTGATTTGGTTTTATCGTTGTTCCAGGTTTCTTACCCTTCCTAACCTTAACACCAAAGAGTTGGTAAAAAAGAGTGGATTTACCAACGTTAGATCTGCCTGCAAATACTATTTCGATCATTTTGGCCAAAGACCGTAGTAGATGTTCAGAATTATTACAAGTACTCCTATTGTAAGTCCAAATACTAAGACACTTTTAGGACTGATCCTTATCTGAGTTCTCTCCTCTTCAAAGTATCTCATTATACCAGCCGAAGACATCAAAGGTGGCGTCCTTACCTTCTCCCTCTTTGGCATGTGCTGAACTGGATAAGAGAATATTTAACACTATCGCCTCTTTGACTCCTTATGAATTAAAGCTGAAGCAACTAAATGAGCAATTCTTAAAGGTTCGGGAATCTTTCCCCTTCTAATGGTAAGTTCTAGGATCTTTTCTGCAAAATCTAAATCACATGCGTACATTTGAACGTAAATTCCCTTTAACATTTTTACTTCGCCTGCTTTCCTTATAAGCTCTAATCTCCTTCTAAAACCTTCCAAGTTCCTCAAAGCTCTCTCTATCTTTTCGAAATTTGGATTTTTTCTCAAAACGATTACTATAGGTATTTTAAGCGAATTGTATATGTACTCTAAATCGGCGATGTTAAAACCTGCAAATGTTATGCCACTAAGAAGTATACACTTCACTTGCTTGTGAAATTTTGATTTTGCAATTAGATTTACGATTTTCTCGCTAACATCCCATCCATCAACCTCTATTCTGTCAATCAAGAACCCTTCAACGTAATCTCTGCAAGTCACACATCCAACTAGATAAGCTAAGTTATCTTTAAAGCTGTCATCGAAACCGACAACCCTCCAGAGCTTCACAGAAGAATTTATTCTAATTTATTAGTATTGGCTTCAGTATTTCATCAGCAACATTGACTGTGATGTCGATAGTCCATGCTTACTTACAGATTAATCAGCACTATTATAACTCTCATATAAGTAGTCTGCTGATAAGATGTGAAGTTATTCCCAGAAGTATTGCCGAACCTAAGTTCTTCCATTTTAAGTATGCTATAAGTACAACGGCTAAAGCCATTATACCCACACCCAGCTCCTTTGAATCTATCGGAAAGGATACAAAGGACGTTACGAAGAGTGCGGAAATGAGGGCTGTTGATGAGTAGGAGAGAAATTCGCTCCACTCATCAAATTTGAACCTCTCCTTAAAGAGCAGTGGTAAAAGCCTTGTGAGATATGTTCCAATTGCAACGATCAGTATTATTGCCAGTATCATTCGAACCACCTCTTAAGAGTTAATATAATCGGAGGTGTAAGAATTCCAGCTAGTAGAATTCCGAGAGATGAGTAATTGTAAAAGTGAAAGACTAGAGCAATAAAACCACCTAAAAGAGCTGAAGCGAGATGCCAGCTCTTCAGGTTAGATATAAGCAAGATGAAGAAAAGTGCTGGAAATGCAAATACCAATGACGGATAGATCGTCTCATTTGAAACGATGATCGATCCACCTAACACACCTAAAACGGTTCCAAATACCCATGCTAAGTAGGCTACTAAAGCTAAACCCCAAACGAACTTCTCATCATCACCTTTGAACGACATTGCAAAGACTTCATCAGTTAAACCGAATGCTGTTAGAAAGGGTTTAGCAACATTCAGTCTTTGTGAGACTATACAACCGTAGATTAAATGTCTTAGGTTAAGAAAGATTGGAATAAGCGTAGCGTTGATCGGAGAAGAATATATGAGATTTACAAGAGCAAATTGGGCAGCGCCAGCGAAGATTAACATCGATGCTAGTATAGCTTCAGTCTTGTTTATCCCCATAGCCAGCGCTGTTAAGCCAAAGGTTACAGCAACTGGGAAGTAGCCTATTGCAATCGGTATCCCAGCAATCATTCCTCTTTTAACCATTACGGTCGTTTGCATACAATTGACACTTATCACTTATGAAGAAAAACTTAAAAGACGAATGAAGCAAAGGTCAACACAATTTTTTACGGTGGTAGTATGTATGCAAGGGTAAAGGTTAAGGATGTTGTTAGGGTTCCGCCAGACAGGCTCAATGAAGACTTAGAGGAGGTAATTCGAGATCTCCTTTGGGAACAGTTTGAAGGTAGACTTGATTCTGAATATGGTATGGTCATTGGAATTGAGAGTATTGATAGTATCGGTGAGGGTAAGATCGTTGAAGGAGATGGAGGAGTCTACTTCGATGTAGAGTTTTCTGCAATAGTTTTCAAACCCCTCTTGCATGAAGTTATTGAAGGAGAAGTTGTAGAGGTTGTTGAGTTCGGTGCCTTTATTTCGATTGGACCTCTAGATGCTTTGCTGCACAGAAGTCAGATAATGGATGACTACATAGTTTACGATGAAAAGAACGAGAGGTTGATTGGAAGGGAGACGAAGAAAACGATAGGGAAGGGTGATTTGGTGAGGGCAAGGATCGTCGCTCTAAGCTTGAAGGAGAGGGATCCTTCAAAGAGTAAGATCGGTTTGACGATGAGACAGCCCTGGCTGGGTAAGCTTGAGTGGATTGATGAGGCAATAGAGAGGGGTCAGCATGGCTGAGTTGGCTTGTAAACGCTGTAGGTTTGTTAATGTTGATACAGAAGTATGCGTAAACTGTGGTAGCACGGAGTTAACAAAGGAGTGGTATGGATACGTGATCATAGTCGATCCTGAAAAAAGTGAGATAGCAAAGAAACTTGGAATAAACAAGCCGGGGAAGTATGCCCTACAAGTTGAATGACATGCTAAGGTTAACGGAAGAGGTAAGAACTTTTGCAAAAAAGCCCTTTGGAATCCTTTTTAAAGGAGATAACGCCATTAAAAAGGCGGTAAGGGGAGATGAGTTTTTGACGTGTGTTGGAGACATAGTTTCTCTTACGGCACTTAAAGCTGGTTTCAAGCCGAAGATAATTGTTTTTGACGGTAAGAGCATTAGAAGGCCCTTAGATCTTGTCGCTGACGAGATAAGATTACTTTCGGAGGGTTATAAAGAGCTTAAAGCTAAGAATCCGGCAGGCTGTATAACTGAAGATTTAACAGAGAAGATCCTTCAAGCTATAAATTCGGCCCTTAAAGGAAAGAATGTTAGGATATTTGTTGAGGGGGAAGAGGATTTGGCTGTAATGCCCTTTGTAGCTTTACTTCCTGAAGGGTCTGTTATCTTATACGGGCAGCCTAGTGAGGGGGTGGTTAGAGTTGACGTAACTGAGGAGAGAAAATTTATAATATTGAGCATGCTTGAGAGGATGGAAAGCCATGGAAGAACCTTAGAAAAGATAAGGAGGTGGTCAGATGGAAATAGTCGTTGAGAGAGATAGGTACAATCCCCTATTAAAGAGAAGGGAGATACATGCAAGGGTTGTATACTGGGGAGAAGGTGGAACTCCTAAGAGGCAAGAGGTAAGGGAGAAGTTTGCTGGTCTATTTAATGCTGAACTTGATAGGATTGTAGTTCAGTACATCAAACCAGAGTTCGGGAAGCAGGAAGCTAAGTGCTACGTTAAGATATATGACACACCAGAAGATCTTAAAGCAATTGAGGAGAAACACATAATTAGGAGGAACTTTGGTGAAGAGGAAAAGGCTGAGGGAGAAGGTGAGCAAGCTCAAGCGGAGTAAGGTGGTTATATGGCTAAGGGAGCGGAATGTGTTTCAAAGTATTATGAGATAAAGGGAGATAAGGTCATAAGGAAGAGAAAGTTCTGTCCAAGGTGTGGTGAAGGTGTTTTCCTAGCTGAGCATCCAGACAGAAGGACTTGTGGCAAGTGCGGATACACGGAATTTAAGAAGTGATATAAGCCAGATTTAAGAGATGAAGGCTTTAGGTATTGAAGGGACTGCCTGGAGCTTAAGTGTTGCTGTAGTGGATGAAAACGACGTAATAGTGATGGAAAGTGATCCCTACATACCTAAAGAGGGAGGTATTCACCCAAGAGAAGCATCACAGCATCACTCCGAAAAGATTGGTGGTTTGATCAAAAAAATTTTTTCAAAAGTTCCAATTGACGAGATAGATGTTATAGCTTTCTCTCAAGGTCCAGGCTTGGGACCGTGTTTAAGGGTAGTTGCTACTGTAGCAAGGTTCTTGGCTTTGAAGTTTAACAAACAGTTAATAGGTGTCAACCACTGTTTAGCCCACCTTGAAGTAGGAAGGTGGAAGACTAAGGCTAAGAACCCTGTAACACTATATGTGAGTGGTGGAAACAGTCAAGTTATAGCAAGGAGAGGCAACAGATATAGGGTTTTTGGAGAAACACTTGATATAGGCATAGGCAACGCTTTAGATAAGCTTGCAAGACATATGGGTTTAAAACACCCAGGTGGACCTAAGATAGAGAAGTTGGCTGAGAAAGGAACGATCTTCTACGAATTGCCCTATGTAGTTAAGGGTATGGATTTTTCGTTTAGCGGTTTAGTGACCTCAGCTCAAAGGCTGTATGATTCTGGAGCCAAAGCGGAAGATGTTGCCTTTAGCTTTCAGGAAACTGCTTTTGCCATGCTTGTCGAAGTGACAGAGAGAGCTTTAGCGTATTTAGGCTTGGATGAAGTTTTGCTTGTTGGAGGGGTTGGAGCTAACAAGAGATTGCAAGAGATGTTGAGAATCATGTGTGAGGATAGAGGTGCAAAGTTTTACGCACCGCCAAAAGAGTTGATGGGAGATAACGGCGCTATGATTGCATATACTGGCTTACTTATGTATAAGCACGGTTACGTTACTCCTTTAGAAGAATCGTATGCTAAACCAGATTTTAGAATTGAGAGCGTTGAGATTTTGTGGGATTGAGAAAGTTTTTATTTTTCTTTAGATTTATTAAGATTAATGAACTCGGTATCTGCTGAAGCCAAAGTCGAAGTGTTACCTCCAATTAGAGAGGTTGAAATAGAGAACTTTAAGTCGATAAAATATCTTGAGCTGAACTGTAGGAGAATAAACGTTTTCATAGGTGAGCCAAATACGGGTAAGTCGAATATACTTGAAGCAATCGTAGGTTTACCATCTGCATTTTATTATAATTCAACTAGATTTGCTGGTAGTAATACTAAGTATTTTATAAGGTTTGAAAAAATCTATAACGTTTTCTATGATAATAACTTGGAGGAAGCAGTAAATGTTAGATTTAAGAAGTTTAATGGTCATTTAGATTTTGAAGTGTCGATTTATTTTAAAGATGATTACAGATGTAAAGTTAATCCGAATTTACTCTCTGAGATTTCTTTTCCACCTAGTTACTCAGGTAAATATAAATTTGATGACATTTCAAAGCGTTTTAAGTTTTATAGATTCAGACAATTAGAAAAATTTGACAGAAGGGAAAGTGATTTTCTGCTTCCACCAGATGGTAGAAATCTACCATCAGTTTATCTAACTCATAAAAGTTTAAAATCTATTTTTAAAGAAATCATGAGTACGTATGGTCTTAAGGTTAAGCTCGAATTAGAATCAAATAAGATAACATTTGTGAAAGAGACTGAAGACTTCCTTATCGAGCATCCTTACCAAACGATTTCTGACACCTTCCAACGCTTGATATTCTACCTCTCAGCGATCTTAACAAACAAAAACTCAATAATAGCGATGGAAGAACCTGAAGCTCACGCTTTTCCGTTTCATACAAAATACTTAGCTGAGCTAATAGCTTTAGATCAGAACGGTAATCAATATTTTATAACAACACATAATCCCTATTTTCTATCTACAATAATTGAAAAAACTCCAAGAGAGGATTTAGCAGTCTTTGTTACTTACTATGAGGACTTTCAAACTAAAGTTAAAATGTTAAGTGAGAAAAAGCTTCAAGAGATTCTTGATTTAGGATCGAGTACATTTTTCAATCTTGACGTACTCTTGGAGGATTAAACTATGAATATTAAGTTTGAGAATAGAATTTTCATCGAGTGCAAAACGGATAAAATATTAGTTTTTAAACTTGGATTTAAGAAATGTGTCATCTGTGCTGGTGGTATTGGAGAAGTTTGTAACAAACTCAAAGAGAGTATAAACTCTTGCGGACTTGTTGATGAAGATACATATAAAAGAGGCAGATCACCACCATATATGGAAAATTTGCTTCAAAATTCCCTAATTCGAAATAACCATGATATTAAAATCGCCTATGATAAGAAAAGAAACAATTATCTTATTGTGCTCTGTCCAGATCACGAGACTTGGATTATACAGACAGCAAGAGTCTTAGGGATTAGTCTTAGAAACTATAAACTTCCAGATAATATTAATAGATTCAAGATAATTACACTTGCAAATCCAAACAAAGTTGAAAAACTGTTAGAGGATATTTTAGCCAAGTCGCATCCAAGAGTAAATGAGTTGAAAAATGCCTTTAAATTGTGTGAATTAGTATTAAGTAAATGATGAATCGGTTCTCGACTGAGCGATGCGATGATGACAGCTTTAGGCTCTGAAAGGTTTTAAATCTCAGGACAAACATATAACCATGAAGCTGAAATGGCTTGGCAACTCTTGTGTTGAAATAATCGACGATTTGCACATACTAATCGATCCAAACTACATCATCGAACCAGAGCCAAATATTGACTACATTCTAATCACGCATGAACACACTGATCACATAGACGTTGAAAAGCTCAAGAGTTTGGATTACAAGCATCTGGTCGCTCCAGAATACACTCTTAAAACATATAACCTCGAAGGTATCAAGGCTGAAGTTGGCAAGGAGTTTGAAGGAATAAAGATTCTGCCGAGTTGGTGCTGGAAAGCTGAGGAATCCGTCAGCTACTTCTATAAAGGAGTTCTGCATACTGGTGACTCAGCTAAATTCCCAGATGCTGAGGGTGTTAAGGTAGCATTCACAGCATGCTTCCCAGACTTCTACGATGACTATGTCGCTGAGATGCTGAGACTAAAGCCCGATCTTGTAATTCCAATCCATTACGATCCCGAAAGAAAGTTGAAGAACGCTGAAGGCTTAAAGGAGAGACTTGAAAAAGAAGGAATAAGATGTAGAATTGTTAAGATTGGGGAGGTCATAGAGTTATGAAAAGTTTTGAGCTTAAGTATGCCGACACAAAGCTTTATTTTGGTTTGAACGTCGTGGAAAGGTTGAGAGATCATTTGAATGGCATTGAGAATGTCACAATAGTAACTGGAAAGAGTTCTGCAAAGATTAGTGGAGCTCTTAAGGATGTCGAATACATTTTGAACGATCTTGATGTCGAGTACAATGTATACGATAAGGTTAGGGCGAATCCAACCGTTGAAATTGCCGATGAACTTGCCGAATTTTTATGGAGAAATTCAAGTGACTGTCTGATTGCGATAGGAGGAGGAAGTGTAATAGACGTTGCAAAGGTCTCATCTTGCATAGCCTTGAGTGGTGGATGTGCAAGGGATTACTTAAAGGGTAGGAGAGCTAAAAGTTATCTGCCACTCTTTGCAGTAAATTTGACACATGGAACTGGGAGTGAGATAGACAGATTTGCAGTTTTAACCGATGGTAATGAAAAAGTAGGTATCTCCATAAGGTACCCAGATGTAAGCTTTAACGATCCTAAGTATACACTCACGTTGCCAAAAGATCAAACAGTATATACAACGATAGATGCTTTCTTTCATGCGTATGAGGCGGTAACTTCAAAAGCTACAAATCCCTTTGTCGAAACTTTAGCTTTTGAATGTGCAAGGATAATTGGTGAAGTTTTGCCTAGAGAACACAAGCTTGAGGAGAAGTACAACCTACTCTACGCATCTATGATAGCTGGTATAGCTTTGGACATCAGCCCTGCTCACATCATCCATGCTATAGAGCATGCACTAAGTGGCATAAATCCTAATCTTGCACACGGATGTGGATTGGCAATTGTAGGTTCGAGGGCCATATACTGGATCCATAAGTATTCTGAAAATTCTGCAAAGATTTTAAGGTGTTTAGTTGGTAGAGATATAAAGTCTGAGCATGACGCTGAAAGAGCTTTTAGAGATTTTCTCAGTTCCGTCGGTTTTGAAGAGAGGCTAAGTGATTACGGATTTGGTAAAGATGACTTTAAGGATGTAGAAAGTATAGTCTTCGGTAGTCTTAAGTATCTAATCAAAAGGGTAGACTTTGAATTTACAAGAGAGATGCTGTACGACATTCTTGAGAACAGTCTTTAACTTTTTAAGTTGTGCCAGATTTTAAACATCATGCTGAGAGAGTTGGAGAAAAAGAAGGATGAGATTGCAAAGGAGTGGAGAGAGTTTTTCCTGAGTAGATATCCAATTAGACCTCCAATTGAAATAGTAGACTTCTTAGATGAATGTTCCAAGGGTATAGTTTACGCGATAGCTGAGAACAACTTTAAGAACATTGAAGAAGCTTTAGACGGGTTAATGAGATATTTAGCTACAGATTCAAGGCTTTCAGCCGGAGGAAGTATAGGCACACTCTTTTATCTTAGAGACATAGTTTTGAAGAAGTTGAAACTGAATATTGGAGATCTCATAGAGTTTGATAGACGTCTTAATGTGGTAGTATGCAAGGCTTTCGATCTCTACATGAAGGCAAGGGAAGATCTGTACAGAGCTAAATATAAGCAGATGGAGTTTGAACTTAAAGCTCAGATGAAACAATTTGAATTCTGCATGAAACACTGTCCCTATCTCAGTAGGGGATTCGATACACCACCCGAGGGAATTGAAAAGATTTCACCAAAGACCAAAAAGCATGGAGATGTAGACAATGCCTAATGTCATACTTGCAAGCTTGTACATTTTCTTAGCTTTAATCCTATCTGGAGATTTTGCAAACTTTATCGCCTTGTAAAGGAAGTACACCACAGTTAAAATGGAAACAACGAGGTAAAATATGTTTAAATCAACAAGAAGGTAAAGTAGTGTCACAGCTATCAGCATTAGAGATGTACAGAAAACTATGGCCCAAGATGCTTTTTCCATTCCAACAACAAGGGGATACATTGGTATTCTAGCTTTTCTGTAGTCGTCTTCGTAGTGCATCGTTATGTACCATATGTGTGCCGGAATCCACAATAGGACTATTGTTGCAAGTATCAGACCACCCCAAATGTCGTAACCTTTAACGGCACACCATCCAGCCAAAGCTGGCATAGCACCAGCAAAACCGCCCAGAACAATAGAATATGGGGATCTACGCTTTAGCAATACTGTATATATGATTATATCGAAGATTAGGCCTAGGAGTAGAACAGTTGCAAATACAAAGTTTATGTAAAACCCCAATCCAAAACCAAGCAAAAATAGACTAAACCCGTAAATCATGCAAGCCCTTGGGCTGAGTTTACCAGATGGTACAGGTCTATTCCTAGTTCTGTACATTATGGCATCTATATCCCTGTCAAGCCACATATTCAATGCAGTTGTTCCAGCAATTGCTAAGAACGTTGCAATCATGCTTACTGTAAAATGAGTTAAATTAATCACAATACCCTTTGAAGCAACTATATAAGCTATCACGCAGGTGATCATCAGTAAAGCAGTCTGTTTTGGCTTAATTACCTCTACAAATTGCTTCACATTGCAAGGGACATGAGTGGTCAATAAACCTTTCGGTTGACTGTTAAAGCTATATACTATAATTTTTAAATTAATTGCAATGGAACTTGAAACTTCAACAACAGAGGAAAAACCTAAAATAAGGATAGTTAAGCCCGTCGAGAAGTGGGTATATTGTAAGAAGGATGAATTTGTATGCCATGAGAACATACTCGTAAGTAGGAATTTTTCAATCAGGTTTGAAAGACCAGTATTGGAGATCTCTGTAGATAAAAGTATAGCTGTTAGAACTGAGAATGAAGTTGTTCTAATTAGAAGAGATGGTGAGATTGTTTGGAAGAAGGAGATTAAGGCTAACGCAGTGAGTTGTCACAACGATAAGGTTGCTGTAGGTGTAGGAAGGAAGATCGTAATCTTTAATGAGAGTGGTGATGTTATACTTAAAAAGAAAGTTGGTAAGATTTTAGCCTTAGATTTTGATGATGAAATTATCGTAGTTGCAACAGATAAGGCCGTTAAATGCCTAAACTTCGAGAAGAAGGAGATTTGGAAGGTTGATTTAAAGGCTAATTTAGTTAGATGTGGATTCGTTATAGCCCTGGCAAATTACGACGAATTCATGGTCTTAACGAGAGAAGGTGATATACTCTGGAAGAAGAAGCTTGACGAAATTATTTATGATATTCATATAAACGATTTCATAACAGTATATACACTTGGTAATAAAGTAAAGTTCGATCTCAACGGTAACATAGTGGAAGTTGTTAAGGAGGATTACGATTTCAAGTTTCTGCCATTTCCTCAAATCTACATTCCAAAGAAGATTGAGGAGTTGAAAATGTTCTTAAAAAATGCTAAGGAGTTAAAGCCAAAGAACGCTAAGAAATTGGTAAAAATGGCTGAAAAACTCTTTAAATCGAAAAACTATGGTAAAAGCTATGAGTGCGTTACGAAGGCTTTAGATGAGTTAAGGAAAGACCAACTTCTCATAAGGATACCTAAAAAGGTTGTACTTGAGAAGGAATTTACAATAACTTTAGCTTACAAAAATATTCTTTACGATATCGTTGATAATCTAAAGGTTGATTTGACTGATTTTGAGAAGTACTTTGAAATTGAACCGAAAACAGTTGAATTTCCACCCATAAAAAGAGGTATGACAGTGAGGAGCGAAGTCAAGGCTGTACCTAATTATGAGGGTGTTTTTAAGGTTGAGATCGATGCAAAGTCAAATTTGGATGAACTTAAAAAGGAGATAGAGATCAAAGTTGTTAAGAGAAGAATTTTAGGCTTTGGCTTTGGTAGAAGGAAAAAGAAGGAGGAACAATCGCTATTTGAATTTGGACTTCCAGAGTGAAAAATTAAATACTTCACAGTATCACTCAGAGCAATGGTGAAGATTTACGTGATTTACAACTATGGACAGTACAATCATCTGATTCACAGAACTCTGAGAGACTTAGGCGTGGAAACGAAGTTAATACAAAACACAACTCCAGTTGAAGAGCTCAGAGATGTGGATGGCTTGGTTTTAGGGGGTGGTCCATCTCTCGACAGAACTGGCAACTGTGAGATATACATTAAAGAGCTTGATATACCTATTTTGGGTATATGTTTAGGCCATCAACTCATAGCGAAGGTATTCGGTGGAGAAGTTGGTAGGGGTCAAGCAGGAGGTTACGCTGAAGTAATTATAAAGGTTGTTGAAGATGATGAAATATTTGAGGGAATTCCAAAGGGGTTCAGAGCTTGGGCAAGTCACATGGATGAAGTAAAGTTACTTCCAAAGGACTTTAAACTTCTGGCTAAATCGGACATATGCGAAATAGAGGCCATGAGACATAAGGATAAGCCGATCTATGGGGTGCAGTGGCATCCTGAAGTTTATCACACGGAATACGGTGTAGATTTTTACAGAAACTTCGTTAAGATTTGCAAGCGCTGAAAAGTGTTGCTTTAAGGATGTTGTAATCCCTTATTCTAAAGTAATCCTTGTACCTTTTAATCAACTCTTTATCAACACTTAACTTTGCTACTTTCCTTATGTACTCTAGGAATTGGGTTACGTTGCTTGGATTGGGGTTTTCATAAGCTCTCTCGAAATCTATAAATACAATTCTATCAGCGATAATTATATGTTTGTGTGGATGATTCATCTCCTCCTTCTGAATTCTCATTCTGTCTAAGTAAAAGCATATATCCAAGCTCTTTTTTAGTACACTTACTATCTCATCGAATTCTCTCTCCTTAACGAAATCCCTAATTGTCAAGCCATTTACGAATTCCATCTCTATCGTAAGATTGTTCGGATCAAAACTGTAAACCTTTGGGACAAAACTTCTCCTCTGAAGTATAGTTAAGTACCTTACCTCCTTCCAAAAGTTGTATTTGAATTGAGGTTTAAACTTCTTTACAGCTTTACCACTTTCAACATAAACTTCAGAATGTTTTCCCTTAAACTTCATGGAATCGTTTAAATACACGGTATTCAAAAAACTTTGCTAATTTCAACCTATTAAAATTTGTGAACTCATGTAACAACTGAAAGCTTAATTAAACCATCGACAAAACTTCGATTATGTTCAAGGTAATCGATGGTATTTTGTATGTTGAGGATGTAAATGTCATTGAGCTTGCAAAAGAGCTCGGTACACCACTCTACGTAACTTCAAAGGCAAAGCTTGAAGAGAACATTAAAGCTTATAAGTCGGCATTTCCGAATGCTGAAATATTGTACGCCGTAAAAGCCAACAACAACTTGGCTATAATGCGTATTATAGCAAGGCATGGATTTGGAGCTGATGTTTTCAGCGGTGGAGAACTCTATATGGCTAAGTTGGCTGGCTTCGATTCAGATAAGATACTGTTCAACGGCAACTCCAAGAGCGATGAGGAGATTGCAATGGGTATAAGAGCTGGAGTCAAGTTCAGCGTTGACAGTCTTGATGAACTTTATACGATATCCCGCATTGCAAAGGAAGAGGGTGTTGAAGTAGATATAGCCTTCAGAGTCAACCCAGACATAAGCCCGAAGACACATCCTAAGATTGCAACTGGCCTAAGAACATCTAAATTTGGCATACCTTGGGAAGAAGTTGTAGATGTTTACAAAACAGCCATGGACTTACCGAACGTAAATCCTGTAGGCATACACTGCCACATAGGTAGCCAGATCAAGGAGTTAGAGCCGTTTGTACTGGCTTTGAACAAATTATTTGACTTGGCTTTGAAGCTTGAAGATATGGGATTAGAGATCAAATTCTTGGATCTGGGAGGTGGCTTAGCCATCGACTACACTGGCGAAGGGGCACCAACTCCTAAGGATTTTGCAAAAGCCATATTACCAGTTTATGAGGAGAGATTAAAGGAGACGAGATCAAAGCCTAAACTTTGGTTAGAGCCAGGAAGGAGTATAGTTGGAAACACGACGATCCTGCTTACAAAGGTCAATGCAGTCAAAAGGGCTTACAAGAACTTTGTAGCTGTAGATGCTGGTTTCAACCTTCTGATACGTCCAGTTCTGTATCAAGCGTATCACAGGGTAGCTGTTGTTAACAAGATGGACAAACCTGCTGAAGAAGTTTATACGATAGTTGGACCGATATGCGAGAGTGGTGATGTTTTGGCGGAGGACAGAAGACTTCCAAAAGTTGAGAAGGGAGATCTGATTGCAATATTCGATACAGGAGCTTACGGCTTTGTCATGAGTAGTCAGTATAATGGAAGGCCGAGATGCGCTGAGGTGCTTGTTAATGGGAATAGGTGGTATGTGATAAGAGAAGCTGAGAGTTATGGTGATTTGATAACTAAACAAAAAATTCCGAGCTTCCTCCTATGAACATCGTAGTAATTGGTCCCGCTGGAAGTGGAAAGAGCACGTTCGTCAAGAACTTCTCAGAATACTTGAAGGACTACGACGTCAAAGTTGTTAACTTGGATCCAGCGTCCGATCCAATTTACAAGGCAGATAGAGATGTTAGAGACTACGTAAAAACTGAGGAAGTCATGAAGGAGTATGGACTAGGAATAAATGGAGCTCTTCTAAAATCGATTGATCTAGCTCTTGAACACATGGATAATCTCATAGTTGAGGGAGATTACGTCATATACGATACACCGGGACAGATGGAACTCTTTCTCTACAGTAGATCTGGTTTAAGAATGGCTGAGAAGATTGCAAACTTCAACTGGAGTGTCTGCCTATTCGTAATAGATTCTGAAGTGGCTTCGACACCAGAGAACTTCGCATCTATTGTAGCTCAAAACGCAGTAATATCTCTAAGATTATCGATGCCTACGGTAACAGTTTTCAACAAATGCGATGTTATCAACATTGACTTGAATGAAGTTTTAGGGAGGCTTAAAGAAGTAAAAGGTGTTATGGGTGAAATAATTGAAAAACTTATGGCACTGATAGACTACACAACCCTAAGGTTCAGGATTGTGAAGATATCCGCTCTAAAAAGGGAAAACTTCGACGAAGTCTTTTCGGTTATAAACGAAATATTCTGTTCGTGTGGAGACATAAGTTAGAAAAATTTTTAAAGAATTTTTAGCAGTATGGATCGATGGCTGAAAAGATCGACAAACTTGACATAGAAATATTGATTGAACTTCAAAAAGATGCAAGGAAAAGTTTGAGAGAAATTGCCGAAAAACTTGATGTTGCAGAAGGTACGGTTTATAACAGGATAAACAAACTTAAGAAAATGGGGATTATAGAGAAGTTTATACCGATAATAAATCACTCCAAGCTCGGATTTGATCTAACAGCTATAATAGGGATAACCGCTGAAGGTAAGCATCTTATTGAACTTGAGGAGATACTTGCTAAGGAGCCAAACGTTACAGCTGTTTATGACGTTACTGGTGAATTTGATGTCATAGCTGTTGCAAAATTCAAAACGAGGGAAGATCTAAATGCTTTTGTAAAGAAGGTTGCTGGCCTTAAGCACGTAACTCGAACTTATACTATGCTGGTTTTAAACGTAGTAAAGGAGACTCATGCTGTCGAGCTTGAAAAGTTGATTGATAAGGTGTTACAGTGACAGAGATATTATCTCCTTCATTATCTCGCTTGTACCTTCAGCTATATCCAAAGACTTTGCATACCTGTAGAAGATCTCTGTCGGTGTGTGAGCTATCAAACCTTTAGCACCAAATATCTCTACAGCAAGATCCGCCGAAACCTTTGCCAATTCGGAAGCTTTTAGCTTGCATATTGCGGAATCAACTGTAATGTCTTTTCTATCAGCATCCCTTGCCGTTCTTGATATGAACTCTCTTAATATTTCAATTTCAGCCTTTATCTCAGCAAATCTCCACCTTATACCCCGATTTTCAAGCAAACCTCTCCTCCTAGCCCTACCTAAAGCCAGCTCGAAGCATCTCTCAGCAATTCCCAAAGCTAAAGATGCTAAAACTACTCTACTCCTAATCAAAGCTGAGACTGCCAGTCTCAGACTACCCAACAGATTCTCCTTTGGAACTTCAGCATCGATGTAAACCCTTGCAATTCCACTCCCTCTAAAACAGCTGAGGTTGACACTTTCAGTTTTAACACCATCTTTCTCAACTGCAAAAACTTGAACTTTTTCTCCACGTTTGGCTGTAACTACAAATACTTCAGCAAACTCCGCATTTGTTACAAAGTTCTTGATACCCCTTATAACGTAAGAGCCATTCCTGTCTTCAGCTAAAGTCTCAACGGCTTTAACATCACTCCCTACCTTTTCCGTCATGGCAAAGGCAAAGAAACAATCTCTATTAGAAAGTTCGTGATTCTTTAAACAGTAAAGTGCCAAGTGATGTGCGGTTAAACTTAAGGCTATCGAGGGATTGTATTTAGCTAAACGTTTAACTACTTCACATAACTCATAACAGCTTCTAGGTTTTATCAATCCGTATTTTACGATTAATCTTAGAAGCTCCTCATCGTAAACGTTATTCTTGTCCATTTCTATAAACTTCAACTTAGCCACTCTAAGAAGATTGTCCATACAAAAGATAGTTATGAGAATATAATTGTTTGCTCGATAATCAATAGTAAAAAACTAATTATTTAAATTATTATTTAGATAATTAGTTTTAATTTTTATATTATTTTATCATAATAATAAATAAAATAAATATAAAAATATTTGTTTATATTTAATAAGTTAAAATTAATAATAAAGTAGAAAATTTATTTTATCAAAAAATTTATATTTGATTAAGATGTATTAGATAACATGATTCATTTGGTTAATGAAGCAAAAAAGCTAAGAGAAAACGGTTTAAGTTACTCCGAAATTGCAAGAATACTTCAAGCTAAAGGTGTTAAAGTTTCTAGAGTTACTGTTATGAGGTGGTGCAAAGGTCTGCACAATCCTCTAAATAGAATGAA
>CAZFVO010000022.1:0-20612 GCA_964522325.1 uncultured archaeon
GCCCCTCAGGATCTCCACCTACCCCACGAGCCCATGCTAAGTAGGTAATCGGTGTTATTAAACTTCGCCCTACGCTTACATCGAAAATTATTTATTATGATCGATTTCTCGCTAAGCGATGATCGAACTTCTGCTCGATGAAGGTAGCCCTTCACGCTTTTCAGATGGTTATTTTGGTACGATAGACAGAAGACCTGTTTGTGTCCTGTACAAGGAGGGAGTTTTTGATGGATGTAAGTGCGATGTGATCGACTTAGCTTTGAAGGTTGGTGTACCAATAGTGAACATCTTCAACTGTGAAGACTTCGAAGTAAGCTTGAAAACATTCTCAGAAGCCATCAATCTCCTATCAAAGCTTGGATTAGCCAATGGTGTTGTTCCTCGAATAACAGTCTTCTTAAATAAGGTTCATTGGCTTTTGAGCTATCAAACAGACTTCGTTGCGGTTAGTGAAAATGTTGAGTACAGCTTAGTTATGCCAGAGGTAATAAAATCTTTCACAGGAAAAGACGTTGAAATTTCAGCAGAATTCCATATGAAGTCTGGAAACTGTCACATAATCGGTGAGAGCGACGAAGTTGTTTTTAGCTTGGTTAGGAAACTGATAAGTTTTTTGCCCTTAAACAATATGGAAGATCCTCCAATAGCCGAAACGAGGGACGATGTTAGGAGAACTATAGATTTTGAGATTCCTTCAGACCCTTATCAGCCGTTTGACATGAAAGGTTTAATTTCACAGGTTTTGGATGATGAAGAGTTTTTTGAAATTCAAGAGGCCTATGCTCAGAACGTGATAGTTGGTTTCGGTAGGCTTGATGGAGTAAGTGTCGGGATAGTTGCAAACAATCCAGCTTACGAGTTGGGTTGCTTAGATATCGATGGAATGAAGAAAATAATATCTTTCGTGAGATTCTGTGATGCGTTTAACATACCAGTCGTGAACTTCGTTGATACACCCGGGTTTTTACCTGATTTCGAGCAAGAGATCAGTGGTTTGGCGAGGTATATGAGCAGGCTAGTAGATGTTTATTCACAAGCTACGACTCCAGTGATAACAGTTATTGTTAGAAAGGCGTATTCAGGATTGATCGCGATGGGTTTAACAGGTTCAGATGTAGTATTTTCATATCCAAATGCGGAGTTTGCTGTAATAGATGCAGACACGGATTCATCAAAGCTTGGAGTTGAAAGAAAGGATTATGTTGAAGGTGTTAGAAAGTTAGCCTTTGAACTTCTTGTTGACGATGTTATAGATGTCAAGTGGACGAGGAGCAAGATAATAAACGCCCTAAGGTTACTTGAGACAAAGAGAAGAAAGTTGCCTCCAAAGAAGTGTGATGTCTTATGACACCTGAGGAGTTCTTAGCGTGTGTTGCTGCCATTAGAATGTATCTAAAAGATAAGAAAAATATGCCGAATGATTACGTGAGAGGTATAAGCTACTGGAAGAAGCTTGGGAGGATGAGATTGTGAAATATAGAGTTAAGGTTTTTGATAAGGAGTATGATGTAGAGGTTGAAGAGATTGACAGAGGAGTCTTTGAAGTTACAGTCAATGGTAAGAGAGCTATGTTAAGAATAACTTAACAATTATTACTGTCGCCATATAGTTACCAAAAGTTATCAATTGGCAGTCTTTAAAGTTCTGATGTGAATTTGATAGAGTCAATTGGCTATAAATATTCGTCTCTGTGTAAAAGTTTTGCAATATGATTTGTTAACTTTTGACAGTAATAATAACCTACACCAAAACCGATATTAACAATTGAGCACACCTTCTATAGGTGGAAGTCTTTGGCGTAGACATC
This sequence comes from uncultured archaeon, assembly GCA_964522325.1. Classification (GTDB taxonomy): domain Archaea; phylum Halobacteriota; class Archaeoglobi; order Archaeoglobales; family Archaeoglobaceae; genus Archaeoglobus_B. Next base: position 1,808 of record CAZFVO010000022.1, read on the forward strand.
GTTGGTGAGAAGAGATACGCCTTGTTCATGCTCGAAAGGAATGAGGGAAAGGTTGTCTCTAAAGCCAAGCTCTTCAGACTTATCAGAAGGTATAAACCATGTATAATAGCCATAGATAACGTTTTTGAGCTTTTCGAGTCAAAGGAGGAGTTGATATCATTTCTGAGAAATGTACCACCAAACACGAAACTAGTTCAAGTCGCTGGAAAATTCTCTTTACCATCTCTAGCCAAGAGGTTCGGCTTGAACATAAATGCGAGAAATCCGATGGATGAGGCTAAAGCCTGTGCATATTTAGCTAAGCTTGGAGTCGGTGAGGAAGTTTCCGTGTTCACAGATCGAACAATAATAACGGTATCAAGAAATAGGAGCTTGGGAAGAGGTGGATGGAGGCAGAAGAAGTACATGAGGAAGATACACAACTCCGTAAGACATGTATTCAATGAGATAAAGAGAAAGCTCGATGAGATTGGTTTGGATTATGTTGAAGAGGTTAAACACGGTTACGGTGGAATTTCAAAGGGAATTCTAATAGTCAATGCACCTAAGAATTCGATCCCAATAAATTCGTTTAGGTTTGGAGATGTACAGGTTAGAGTTGAGGCTGTTGAAAAGGAGAAGGTTGAGTTCATACCTCTTAGAAAATCAAAGCCCTTCGTGATAGTTGGTGTTGATCCAGGAACTACTACAGCTGTTGCTATGCTCGATTTAAATGGGAATCTTATAGACGTTAGAAGTAAGAAAAGTTGGAGTTGTAGTGATGTCATAGAATACATAACATCGGTTGGAAGGCCAGTTGTGATTGCAACTGACAAATCTAACCCACCAGAATTCGTTCTAAAACTCAAAGCATCTTTCAATGCCGTCCTTTGGACGCCAAAGGAGGATATGAGCGTCGAAAGGAAGAGGAGCCTTACTTCTAATTATAACTATCTAAACGATCATGAGAGAGATGCTATAGCAGTTGCAATTTCGGCGTACAACACCTTCAAGAACAAGATAAGGAACATTGAGAAGAGGGTTCCTGCTGGCTTGGATATCGACTTTGTAAAGGCTGAGGTGATAAGAGGGAGTTCTCTTAAGGAGATAATTAGAGGTGAGGAGAAGAAAGAAGAGAACGTTGAAACGCCAAGTAGAGTTGAGCAACCGATTGTAAACATTAAGATCGTTGAGGAGCTTAGAAGAGAGAATGTAGTTTTGAGGAAGAAGGTGAAAGAACTCAGTGAGGAAGTGGAGAAGCTGAGAAATAAGATCGTTGAGATGTCTAAGGAAACCTATGAGAAGATAAGAAGAGACAATCTCGTTAGATCCCTTCAAAGTGAAATTGCTGAACTAAGAAGGAAGTTAAAGGAGAAAGAGGAAAGGATTTCAGAGCTTGAGAAAGTCGTTGAAGAGTTGAAGAGATTGAAAGTTCTTGAACTCAAGGGTTGGAGGAGTGTCAAGGTTTTAAGGAAGTTTACGAGGGAGGAGATTAACAGACTTGAGAGGGAATTTGGAATAGAAAGTGGAGACATAATTTTAATTGGAGATGCAAGTTGTGGGGGTAAAAGTGGGGCAGAATACTTGTGCGAGAAGGGTGTTAAGGCTATTGTGGTTAAAAATGATATGTCCCATTTAGCTGCTACGGTATTTGAAGAGAGAGAAATACCAGTAATAGATGCAAAAGATTTAGAGATTATAGAGAGTGATTGGTTTGCTTTGGTGAATTATGAGAGCTTTGAGAAGGTTTACAAGAAGAAGGTTGAGGAGATAAAGAGGAGAAAGCTCGATAGGATTGAGGAGATCTTGATAGAGTACAGGAGGAGAAAGATTTAAAATTCGTAATCCCTTCGTTCGAAGGATGCTAATAGTAATCTCGTCCATTCTCATGTTATCCTTTGTGATAACAAAAAGGAAGTGGATAGGTTTCTTAGCTTGGATTACAACAGGCCTAGCATTTCTTCAAAAAGTGCCTATCTTCCTTTCAATTCATGATTACTTCAATGCCACGGTATTTACCTTAGCCTCCATACTTTTCTGCATATTCGGTTACACGGCCTTAAGGGGGAATTTGGATGTTATGGTAGAAGCTACAAGGTTTTCATTACTGGCAATAGTCTTTTATTTTCCGTTTGAGCTTTACAAACCCTTGGGTAACGCTTTAATAAAGATCGTTACTGATCAGACGTTTGAACTTGGAAGAGCTTTGGGTTTTGAATTTGAAAGGGTAGATTGGAACAAGATATTTCTAAACGGTAGGGGTGTTAGGATAATTTTAGCTTGTACAGGAATAGAAAGTATGGCATTGTTTGCCGGAGCTTGTTTTGGTATTAAGGCTGAACTGTCAAGGAAGATAAAAGCATTTATCGTTTCAGTTCCGGTCATATACGTTTTAAACCTATTTAGAAATGTGTTCGTCCTTGCCTCTTACGGTTACGGATGGTTTGGGGAAAGCAGCTTCTATATAGCTCACAATGTCATTTCAAAGTTCTTAGCCACACTTTCGTTAATTATAATAACACTTCTAGTCTTTAGAGAGTTACCAGAGCTTGAAAGGTTAATAGTCAATCTCAAAGATGAAGTTTGGAAGGTGATTAGGGGTGATAGTGAAAGAGGGTTTTAAGCTGTTGGCTCTGGAATTTACACTCATACCATTGACAATCTTCAATAAATATGTCCTCATACCAATCTTGATTGCAACAGCCCTTACCTTACTCTTCTTTCGAGATCCAAAGAGGGAAGTAGGTGAGGGTGTAGTTTCTCCAGCTGACGGTAGGATAGACTATGTTGGAGGCAACAGGGTCGAAATATTTCTGAACATATTTGACTGTCATGTTAACAGATCTCCTGTAGATGGTGTGGTGAAAAAGATAGTTTACAAGAAAGGTTCGAAGTTACCGGCATTTTTAAGGTGTAGAAATCCCGAGAGGAACGAAATATATATTGAAAGTGATTATGGAACTTTTAAAGTTGTTCAGATAGCTGGATTTCTCGCAAGAAGGATAATATGCTTTGTTGAGGAGGGGCAAAGGGTTAGAAAGGGTGAGAAGATAGGTATGATCGTAATGGGTTCAAGAGTAGTTTTGGAAGTACCTAAAGGATTCTCATTTGTTAAGAAGGTTGGTGACAGGGTTAAGGCGGGTGAAACAATTGCAATTAAAAATTGCTGATATTTTTTCAATCTTAAATGCAGTTTTTGGATTTCTTGGAGTGTGTAATCTAATTGAGGGAAATTTGATTTTTGCTACAAAGCTAATTCTTCTTTCTGCATTGATGGATGGAATAGACGGTTTTATTGCAAGAAAAAAAGGAAACAGCGATTTTGGAAAGGAGCTTGACTCTCTAGCGGATCTTATATCCTTTGGAGTTTTACCTTCTGCCATACTATTCAAGCTGGGTCATGTCTATGCATCAATCCCTTACCTCCTATCGTCTCTGATAAGACTTGCAAGGTTCAACGTGCTGAGATTTGAAGACTTTTTAGGTTTACCAACGACTGCATCAGCTTTGATGATGGTCTGCTTTGTAAGTTTAAACTTGCCCTATGTAGAATTTGTAGGTTTGATATTAGCTCTCTTGATGGTTAGTAACTTAAGGTACTCTAAAGTCAGGAGGAAAAACGTACTGGTAGTTGTAGGAATTGTTGTTCTTCTTAGCATATTTGTTAACGACGCACTTTACATACTCCTTGCACTACTTATAGCATACGTTATCAGTCCAATCTTTAAGGTTAAGTTATGATTGAGAGAGCGTGTTTTGAGGTAGGGATAAAGCTCGGTACGATTTTTCACCAGTTCGTAGGAATTCCGATAGGACTAGAAAATGTTGATATAGTTGAGAAAGCCATAGAGAGTTGTATCAAGCTTCAGCCGTACGTTAGGGATGTGAAGGTTGAAATAGACAGGAAAAAGCTTGAAAAAAATCTTTCAAAGTTTGGATACACTACACTTTCGCAAGAGATGATTAAAGCGGAGGTTTTGGTTGATGTTGAAGGTTCTAAGGTTAAAGGAATTCTTAGATGGGTGGACGAGCTTAGGTATCCCTTAATGGACTTTGAGCCTTTGTAAACTTTTTAAATGTTGAGGTACTACGAAAAGTTATGAGAGAAATAAAAATTAGAATACCGACACTGGATGATGTTCTCCCTAAGGAATTCAAGGAGCACATGGCCAACGCTTACAAAGAATTTCTATTGGCTTTAAGGAGCTTGATAGATGAGGGAATAAAGAGGGTTGAGGAGAAGAAGGAGAAGAGACTTAAAAAAATTGAGATAAGCTGATGAAACTAAAGATACTCATTACGAACGATGACGGATTATACTCCTTAGGATTAAAAGCTAGTTACGAGGCTTTGAAAGATTTAGGAGACGTTTACGTAGTAGCTCCGATGATCCAGAAGAGCGGTGTAGGTAGGAGTATATCGATAATGACTCCCATCAGAATGCACAAAGTAAATGTAAACGGTATGGAGGTTTATGCTGTTGATGGAACTCCTACAGATGCTGTCATATTGGGAATTTACGAGATCATCGGTGACATTCCAGATTTGGTTGTTTCAGGTATAAATTTGGGTGAGAATTTATCTACTGAAGCGGTAACTACTTCTGGAACAGTTTGCTCAGCCTTAGAAGCTGCTACGCAGGGATGCAAGGCCATAGCAATATCCTTGGAACTTCCAGATCACGAGAAGTTTGAAGTTTTTCCTAAGGAATTTGACTTTAGCTTAGCAAAAAGGGTGCTTAGGAAGATTGCTGAGAAGGTTTTGAAGGATGGTTTGCCGAAGGGTGTTGATGTCCTAAACGTGAACATTCCTTCAAAAGCTAAGAGTGATAGGATAGTTGTTACAAGACTTGCGAGGAAACTTTACAGAACGAAGGTTGAGAAGAGGCTTGATCCAAGAGGTAGGGAGTACTATTGGATTTACGGTGTTGAGGTGGAAAATGCGGAAGTTGGAACGGATATACACGCTTTAAGAAACGGTTACATATCTGTAACGCCTATAAGTGTAGATTTAACTGCCAGAGTTGATTTGGATAATATTGAGAGGTGGTTGAATGAATGAGAAGGAGATGGTTGCAGAGGAAGCTGTTGAGATCGTAAGAGATGGGATGATTCTTGGAATAGGAAGCGGTACGACCGTAGAACTCTTCTTAAGAAAACTTGGAGATAAGATCAAAAGTGAGGGTTTAGAAATCTACGGGGTTCCAAGTTCTTACCAGTCTCACCTCGTTGCGGTTGAGGTTGGGATCAAAATTGTGGATCTGTTTGAATATCCGGAGCTTGATCTGTGCATAGATGGAGCTGATCAGATAGATAAAAATTTAAACTGCATAAAGGGCGGAGGAGGAGCTTTGACAAGAGAAAAGATAGTCTCTCAAGCTTCAAAAAGGTTTGTCGTGATAGCTGAGGGGAGAAAGTTTGTAGAAAAACTGAACATGCCAGTTCCGATAGAAGTTCTGCCATTTGCCTACGGTTACATTAAGAGGAAGTTGAGTGAGATAGGTGGTGTTTGTAGGTTAAGGTTTGGGAGTGGAAAGGTTGGACCCGTTGTGACTGATAACGGAAACTTCATAATAGACTGCGACTTCGGTGAGATTGAAAATCCTGAAAGCTTAGAATCTGACTTGAACTCGATTGCTGGAGTTGTTGAAAATGGACTATTCTGCAATGTGGATGAAGTCATATTAGGTTGTAAGGATGGTGTGAAGTTTTTGAAGCGTTAATCGAGCCTTTCAAATTCTTCATTACCACATATTGGGCATCTAAATTCAAACTTATCGAACCAAGGACATCCTTCCTTCTCATCGTAAACGTATCCGCACACCTTACACTGGTAAAGCATATCTAAACTTAATTTTATAGTGAATTTATCGTTTGCCATTCAAGCTTTCCCTTAAGCACTAAAACAGCATTACCACCAACCCAAACGCCATCTTCAACCTTAACGTAAATAACTCCCTCCCTTCCTAGAGCATGTCCCTGTTCGAAAACGTAGCAATCTTTAACGAGCTTTCCGCTTGCATGGAGATAGTAAGCTAAGGCTGAATTTGCGGTTCCAGTAACTGGATCTTCTGGTATACCATAGTTTGGAGCGAAAAACCTACCGCATGCATCGAACTTGGAGTCAAAAGTGTAGAAGTAAATTCCAGTAACCTCTAAATCCCTGCACAAATTGGTAAAGTCATATGGTTTTAAACTCATGAGACTTTCAAAATTCTTTACTTCCTTTAGACCGATCCTTATGCCGACATCAACTATAGCAACATCACCTTCGCAGATCAGCTTAGGATAAACTTTCAACCAAACCTTATCCTCAACCCTAACCTTAACCTTACCAGCCCTTGTGTTTGCAGTGTATTCCCCCTCCTTAAGACCCTTCAGCTTTAGAACGTAAAAAGCACCTAACGTTGCATGTCCACAAAGCTCAACTTCTTTCGTAGGTGTGAAAAACCTCAGGTTAAAATCCTTGATGAATACTGTCTCAGAAACGTTAAGTTCGAAAGCCAATCTTTGCATTAAATCGTCATCGAAAATTCCCAAAACTACAGTTGCCGGATTTCCCTTTAAAGGTCTATTTGTAAATACATCAACCTTGTAAACTTCGGTCATGGAACCCTGCCAGATATTATAACAACAAGCTTACTCCAGAACCTGTATGGCCCCATTTCAACGTACCTTATATCCTCCAGACCAGCCTTCAGAAACCAAGCTACGCACTGCTGAGTTGAGGGAAATAGCATTATTGATTCGGCAAACTTTCTCACAATTAGATTATCAGGCTTTCTTGGAGCCAGTATGACCACTCTGCCACCCGACTTTGTCACCCTCGCCATCTCTTGAATTCCCAAAGCTGGATGGGGCCAGTACTCTATACTTCCGGCTGAGATCGATGCGTCAAAGGTATCATTTTTAAACGGTAAGTTTTCTGCATCCCCTCTTAAGAAGTTTGCGTTCGGAAATCTCTTTATGGCTTTAACCATCTGCTCTGGCGTCAAATCGATGGCAACGACCTTACTTTCACCAACCCTCTTAACTATCTCGTAAGTAGTAAAACCTGTCCCACATCCAACCTCTAAAACCAAATCACCTTCATCGATTTCGGCCATGTCTACAACGGTCTTACGCATTTTTTCAGAGTAGAAGATTGGGTTGACTATGTCATAAATCTTTGAAAAGTATTTATAAAATAGTCTTGCCCTTTTCTTGTCATCAAGCAGAGGCATGTTCCTCTTCTTTCTTCTTGAAAAACTCCTCAAGTGGTACCTTACCGTGCTTGACGACTTTCATGTTTATCTGCACGATATCAGCTGAAATCACCCTACCTCTCACAGTTTTTCTTCTCCTAACCCCCTTCTCTGGTGGATTGTATCCTACACCTCCAGAAAGTAAGAGTCTCCTCCTTCCACTTCCTGGCAAATCAGGTCTCATTGGAAATCCATCCTTGTCACTCCCACCAGTTATCTGAAGCTCGTAGTCTGGAGGTAGGTCTACGAGTGTTCCGTTTATTACATCTCCAATCTGTTTTCCAATGAGCTTGTTCGCATTTGCACCACTCACAACCTTCTGGTAAGCCCTTCCAGTCTTTGGATCTGATATAACAACCTTGAACTCGACCATGGTCTATGGCTTAAATCTCAATTTATAAAGCTTGTTGCCCCTGATCAAAAGTTAAATATTTTTACGATTACATCACGATATGAAATTCAAGGAGTTTGCAGAGTTCTGTGCAATAGTTGAGAAAGTTTCATCAACACTTGAAATGACTGGAAGGATCGCATCTTTCTTTAGAAGAATTCATGACGATGATGATCTATACAATGTAGTTCACTTTCTAATGGGTAAAATCTTTCCTCCGTGGGATGAGAGGGAATTGGGTGTAGGAGTCGGTTTAATTCACAAAGCTCTTGAAAACGTTAGTGGTTTCAGTAAGAGTAAGATAGAGAAACTCGTAAAGGAATATGGAGATCTTGGACTTGTAGCAGAAAAGCTTTTGAAAGGTAAGGGTTTGAAAAGTCTCTTTGCAGAAGAACTGACTGTTAAGAGGGTTAAAGAAATTTTCGATGAGATTGCAAGTTTAGAGGGGGAGGGTAGCCAAAAGAAGAAGGTTCTGCTTTTAACTGGTTTATATGGCTCTGCAACGCCAATAGAGGCTAGGTATTTAACAAGGCTTATACTTGGAGAGATGAGACTTGGAGTTGGTGAAGGTATAATTAGAGATGCGATTGCGAGGGCTTGGGGTGTCGATGTTGATTTAGTTGAGAGAGCTTACATGATAGTTAACGACCTTGGTAGAGTTGCTGTTATAGCTAAGAGAGAAGGTAAAGAAGGCTTAAGGAACGTCAAAATACATCTACATATCCCAGTCAAGATGATGCTTGCACAGGTTGCTGAAAGTGTAGACGACGCTTTGAGGGAGATGAAAGTTGTTGCAGTGGAGTGGAAGTACGATGGAAGTAGAGTGCAAGTTCATTACGGTGATGGTAAGGTAACCATATACTCAAGAAGGCTTGAGAATGTTACAAGGGCATTACCTGAAATCGCTGAAGAAATAAGGAGATGTGTTAAGGAGGGAGTAATTCTAGATGGTGAGGTTATAGCTGTTAAAGATGGAAAGCCCATGCCATTTCAGCAAGTTTTGAGGCGTTTTAGAAGGAAGCATGAGATAACGAAGGTAATGGGTGAGATTCCACTTGAAGTGTACTTCTTTGACATCCTCTATAACAATGGTGAAGTTATCGATTTGCCACTGAAGGAGAGGAGAAAAATTCTCGAATCGGTGATAAAGGAGTCAAATGTAATAAAGATTGCCAAACAGATTGTCACAGATAAGAAAGAGGAGATTGAGAAGGTGTTCAAGGAAGCTTTAAGTGCTGGACATGAGGGAGCTATGCTGAAGAATCCAAATTCACCCTATGTGCCAGGTAAGAGAGGAAGGTTATGGCTCAAACTGAAGGAAGTGATGGAGACTTTGGATCTGGTTGTTGTAGGTGGAGAGTGGGGGGAGGGTAGGAGGAGCCATCTTATAAGCTCATTTGAACTAGCCTGTTTAGATTCAAAGACTGGAAAGCTTTTGAGGATTGGTCAAGTTGGAACTGGATTCACAGATGAAGATTTGGAGGAGTTGACGGAACTCTTTAAACCTTTGATAGTGAGAGAAGAGGGTAAGAAAGTTCACTTTAAGCCCAAAATAGTATTTGAAGTTGCTTATCAGGAGATTCAGAAGAGTCCAAAGTATGAGAGCGGTTTTGCATTAAGATTCCCAAGGTTTGTTAGATTGAGAGATGACAAGGGTGTTGAAGATGCAGATACGATTGAAAGGGTTAAAGAACTGTATGAAAGGCAGTTTAAGTCTTAAAGATATCAAAAAGAGCAATCCTTTCCCTTATCAATATCGGTAATTTTTCGACTCCAACTATCTCAAATTCCTCATCACTTATTCCATAGAGTCTTTTCACGTTCTCAATCCTATCCTTATCGATCCTAACAACATCTTTCTCCTTAAAATCGTACTTCTTAAGCTTACTCTCACAATCATCTAGTAAGACTAAAACGACCTCGTTAGTATCCTCCTTAATCCCTACCTTGACAGCATCCCTTATCTGTCTTGTCGCAGAAAAGTAAAGTAAAATTTCGAGAGGTAGGTTTTTCGCGACATTTCTACCTTCTTTCCAGGATTTTAAAGCTTTCTCAACTGCAAATTTGACAGTACCAACGTCTATGACGTATTTTGCGTCTATTGCAACTATACAATCTCCAACATCTTTCAAAAATTCTTCGATCGAATCAATCCTAATAACACCCTGCTTTATCTTCATATAACCCTCATTAGAGATTCCATCCTTATACCCTTGTCAGTTATGTCGTACCTGAAGATATTCTTCGGAACCATACACCTCCTAATTTTGATTATCTTTAGTCTCCTCTGTATCTCGTTTTCTCTCTCCTGTACATCCAATTCAAATATTCCATCAGCAATTGTCTTGAGAGTGTTTTCTATCATCTTTTCAGTAGTTCCCTCAGTTAGAAGTATCAACGCAACTGAGTTATCTCCTTTAACCTTCCTTGATAACTCCTCGACAAACGACAATACCTCCTTTTCACTGTAATCCCTTATGAAGGTGTTTAAGTTGTTAACGATTATTCTATCGTACTTCGATTTCGATAGTGTTAACCTCAAAAACCTTAGTGGATCGTGTGTAAAGCTCCTTAAGTATTCCTTCATATCACTTATCGTCTTTGAAACAAAGCTTACAAGTTTGAAGTTTTCGTCTGGATTGAAATCTGTGAAGTACATCTTTATATGTTCGATGACGTGTTCAGACAATTCATCCGTTGTAATGTAGAGTACACTTTCCCCTTTCTTGATACCCTCAACTGCAAATTGGAAAGATATTATCTCTGCACCAGCTCCAGGTTTTTCAATTAACAAAATCAAGCTACCAGCGGGAATCCCACCACTCAGCTGTGAATCAAGTACGGTTATACCAGTTGTGTATTTCTTCATTGTTAATCGAAAACATTGTAAAGGTATAAAACGTTTATTCGAATTTAAATGCATGAATATAGAGAGTCTTAAGTTCGACGAGAGAGGTTTAATACCGGTAGTTGTACAGGATGTAAAGACGAGAGAGGTGCTGATGCTAGCTTATGCAAATGAAGAGGCTATAAGAAAGACTTTGAAAACGGGCTTTGCTCACTACTGGAGCAGGAGCAGAAGAAAGATATGGATGAAGGGAGAAACTTCTGGAAATGTCCAGAGGATAGTTGAAATTAGAGTAGATTGTGATTGTGATGCCTTGCTGTACTTAGTTGAGCAGAAGGGAGTGGCTTGTCATACCGGCAACTACTCGTGCTTCTACAGGAAGCTTGAAGAGATCCGTTAAGCTTATATCATTCCTATTTTTAAAAACTATCATGTATTACGATCCGTTTGGATTTTTTGCATCGATGATTTGGTGGCTTCTTCTGTTTTGGCTACTTGTGGGCCCTCAGCTACAGTATCGAAGGCTTACACTGATGAGACAGGCTATAATGAGAAGACTTGGAGAGAGGAGAGGTAGCAACGTGATAACGCTGATACACAGGCAGGAAAGTATAGGCCTCTTTGGTATCCCTTTCTATAGATTTATAAGCATAGAGGATTCTGAGCAGGTTTTAAGGGCTATAAGGATGACACCTAAGGATCAGCCGATCGATCTGATAATTCACACGCCCGGTGGACTTGTTTTAGCTGCAGCACAGATTGCCAAAGCTTTGAAGAATCATCCTGCCAAAACGACCGTTATAGTCCCCCACTACGCTATGAGCGGTGGAACACTCATAGCTTTGGCTGCTGATGAGATAATAATGGACCCAAATGCTGTATTAGGGCCTGTAGACCCTCAACTCATGAACTACCCGGCACCCTCAATCCTCAATGCTGTTAAAAAGAAGGATCCAAAGGACGTGGACGATCAAACATTAATATTAGCTGATATAGCTGAAAAGGCAATAAATCAGGTTAGACAATTCGTTTATGAGCTTTTGAGGGATAAGATGGGCGATGAGAGGGCTAAGGAGGTAGCAAGGATTCTCACCGAAGGTAGATGGACGCACGATTATCCAATAACAGTTGAAGTTGCGAGAGAGTTAGGGTTGAATGTCTCAACGGATGTACCACCAGAGGTTTACGAGCTGATGGAGCTGTATCCACAGCCCATAATGCAAAGACCAAGTGTAGAATTTGTGCCACGTAGAGAGGTTAAGCCCTCAATTTTAAAATGATCTCTTTCAACTTCTTATAGTTTGGAATCCCCACTACAACATACCTATCGTTGATGACGATTGTTGGCACAGCTCTCACATCGTACTTCAAAGCCTCCCTCAACCCTTCATCCGTATTCACACTAAACTCTAAAACCATAACGTCCCTATCCTCCTCAACGATCTTTCTTAAAACTTCTTTGGCCTTTGGGCATGCTGGACATGTCGGTGACGTGAACAGCTTTATCAACACCATTCACTGTAAGTTTTTCGCAAGATCTTTATATTTTTGATTGAACTCGGGCATATGTTGATAGAGGTTATAGTATTTCTTCTTGGAGTTATATACGGGTTTTTGAAGCCAGGAAAAGAAGACAGATGGTATTTATTCAAGAAGGCTATTAAGATCGGTGTAGCTTTGGGTATTGTTGTAGGTGTATTGTCAATCTTACTTCTGATGCCCTTCGGTCTTGTACATCCACTCACTCATTCCGATTGCAGGATTGGTCATAGGAGTAATTTAGGGAGTTGTGATCTTTGTCATACTAGCAGTCTACTTTGCAATCATATTCATCGTAGGAACGTTCGTAGGTGACCTACTTGAATCATTAAAGAGATGATCAAATCCTCCCTCTGTAATACCTTGTTGCTGGACAACCTAAGCACTTTCCTTTATGATACCTCACACACTCCCCACAGTGAACACCACATGGTGCAAATTCCTCTTTCTTTTCTGCTAAAACCTTTATATCTACAAAAGGATTGTAATACACCTCAATTACCGGGTAAAACTCAAATCTCCTAACACCCCTCTGTGCTCTCAAAGAACAGCTTTCCAAGCTTATACTTTCAAGTGAGTATATATCCTCAGCCCAAACAAGAGCGAACAAGTTGTATGCTCCGGTGGTAACGAAGAACTTTATTATTCGAGGGCATCTCTCAAACTTTTTAACGAGTTCTCTCAAAGCTTCGCCACTTTCAAGTTCCATAGCAATCAAAGCCAGCTTAATATCGAGTTTTTCAACGTTTATCAGAGCTTTTACCTTTACTACCTCTTCCCTAAGAAGTTTATCCATCCTCTTCTTAGTTCCCATCCCAGATAAGCCTAATCTACTTGCAACATTTACAATTGGTATTCTTCCATCATTTTGAAGCTCCTCGATTATTATCCTATCCTTCTCATCTAACATGTGTAGTGTAATATGCAAACTTACAAACCATTTTCGGTTTACGGTATAAAGGAAAAATCTTTTATTTCAATATTTCTTTTATTTCAATATTCAAGTGATAAACTAAAAAGTTACTAAAAAGTTTAAGTGATAGTCATGTGCAAACCGTTTGAGAACTTCATGAGGATCGTTAAAGCTCTGCATTGTCCAACGATGTGGATTATAATATAATGTCTTAAAGACGGTGAGAAAACAACAAAGGAACTATATGAATGCTTGATGAAGAGAAACGAGAAGGTTACCATGCCCTGTTTATGTTACCATTTATCTGAGCTAAAGAACGCTGGAATAATTGAAGTTTTTGGATACGTTGAGCAGAAAGGTCACCTCAGAAGGTTTGGAAGTTGAAAGCTAAGAAAATAGAAATTCCTCTGGTGGTGGAATGATTGTTATTGAAGCCAAAGATGTGGAGAAATCTTTTAATGGGCAAAAGGTTCTGAAAGTTGTCACCTTTAGGATTAAGAGGAGAGAAATATTCGGGTATTTGGGTCCAAACGGTGCTGGAAAGACGACAACTGTAAGGATTTTGACTGGAATAATTAAACCAGACAGAGAAGAGGTGCATGTAAATGGATACGATGTCGTTAGAGAGCCGATAAAGGCGAGAGAGTCGAAGGTGTTCTGCCGGAGGTTTCGAACGTCTATTTGGATTTAACCGCTTGGCAGAATATGATGCTTGCTTCTTGCCTGTACGGTTTGGATAAAAGAACTACAGAAAGGAAGTCTGAAGAGCTTTTGAAGGACTCTTGACTTTGAGATAAGAAGGATTGTAAGGTTAAGACGTTTTCAAAGGGTATGAGGCAGACGTTGATGTTCTGCATGACCCTCGTTTGTGATTCAGATGTAATTTTCTTAGATGAGCCTAGTTCTGGCTTAGATGTTGCAAGTGCGAGGATGCTGAGGACGAAGATACTTAAGATTGCTGAGGAGGGAGTTACAGTCTTTTTGACATCGCACAACATGGATAAAGTCGACATGCTATGCGACAGGGTTGCAATAATTAAGGATGGAGAGATAATAGCCGATGACAGTCCAGATGGGATAAAGAATAGAGTGGGAGGAAGCGTTGCAGTTGAAGTTAGGTTCGATAGAGATGTAGAGTTTGAAGGTGAAAGGATTGAGGGATAGATGTGTTTTGTACACCACAGATCCTTACGAAACTATATGTAGGATAGTGGAATTTGCTAAAAGGAGGGTTAGAATAATTTCCATAAATACAAGAACACCAACGCTCGAAGATGCCTTTTTGAAGATTTTGGGGGTGAAGGCTTTAGTCATAGCGAAGAAGGACATAACTAATTTATTATACCAAAGGTCCCGTAATCATCTTTGGAATTCTTTTACCGATCTTCCTATTCCTAGCCTTCTGGATTGGTAGAGATCTTCCCTTCAACTTTCTGATAGTCGGACTAATATCTATGACAGTATTTAACATCGATTTTACCAGTCATAAAACCTTGGGAGGACAGATGAGAACGTTGGAGAGGCTTTTAACATATCCGATCGACATAAAGACGATAATCTTAGGGGACATTTTTTCTTCATCACTTTTTGGAATTATGCTGTTATCGGTACCTATCTCCTTAGCGTTTGCATTTGGAGTGAGCTTAAATCTTCCAATTCTGATCTTGGGAATAGTCCTCGCTTCTCTATGCTTCTCAAGCTTAGGACAGCTCTTTTCAGCTTATCCTTCAAACATACCAGCAACGGTGATGATCTCTGCACTTGTAAGGTTTCCACTCATACATAAGTGGGATATTTATTTCAATCGACCAGCTACCAGATGTTGGGAAGATTATAGCTTTCGTATCTTTTCTGACTTACTTCACAGATATAGAAAGGTTCTGTTTAGGATTGGATCCTTACACTCCACTATACATCGATTTCATGGCTTTAATAGCATACACAGTGGTGTTCCTTGTACTGTCCATCAAGCTTCACGAGAAGTCGCTGATAAGGAGAATTTAAAGGTAAATTATTTATAAGAAGTTTAAATTTTAAATCAAAAAGTGTTTATTTCGTTTAATATCTTTACAACTATGGCTAATAAGAAAGTTAAGATTCTATTTGGCTTCTCGAAGGTGGTTATAAGGATACACGGATGGACAATTTTCCACGTATTAGAGGAATGTCCACTTGAAAGGATCAGAAAGTTCATTGAGGATGGAAAAAATCTTGCTTACTATGTAGCTAAGATTGTAAAAGTTGGAAAGTGTTGGAAAGAGATTGTAAAGATAGCTGAAGAGGGAGATGTTGATTTAATAATGATGACTAAGGGTGATAGTGAAGAAAAGATGTTGCTGAGTTCGTGTGGTGAAAAAGTTTTTAAGGTACGTAACTCATCGTGAGGTGATCTGAATGAACGTTATAACTGGAGCATTCGTATTCTTGACGGGTTTAATTGCAGGAATTCTTGGTGGTCTCTTGGGTATAGGTGGATGCGTCATAATGCTACCCGCTTTGGTCTTTGTATTCAAGTATTCTTTACCTGTGGCCATAGGAACGACGATAACTGCTGTAATCTTGACAGCCACATCTGGTGCAATCACACACGTGAGGTTAAAGATTGTCGATTATTCCACTGCTAAAGTTATTGCAGTAAGTGGAGCTTTAGGAGCTGTAGTTGGTTCTGTTGTATTCTTCCACGTAGCAAACCAACTTTGGCTGTTGAACTTTATTTCGGGATTTGCTTTCCTATAAGTCAGTGTTAGGATGATCTACGAAGGGATATTCAAGAGAAAGATGCCAGCCAAGATTGGTGACAAAGTTCCTGGTTCTGCACTTGCAAAAGCTGTGGTAGGATTCTTTGTAGGTATAATAACTGGTATAGTCGGCTTAAGTGGAGGATACGCCCTAGTACCATCATTCATATATCTGTTGAGTTCACCTGTAAAGATTGCAGTAGGAACATCGCTTGCATCTTTCATAAGCATGGCCATAGTCAGTGGAGCCTTCAAGCTCTATCAAGGTGTTGTTAATGTAATTGCAGCAGTTTGCTTGGGTATAGGAACTATAATCGGTGCGCAGATAGGGGCAAGGTTAACAAAGGTTATTCCTTCATGGGCTATAAAGGCTATCTTCGGATTTGTGTTTCTCTATGTTTCCTTGAAGTTTATATATCAGGGAATTCTTAGCCTTTAACTCTTTTACACAAACCTAACACTTTCGAACTCTATGGAAGGCGTTACAGTGTTTTCAACCTGCCTGACATCTTTTCCGAATGCAGTAACCTTTCTTAGCAGATCATAAACATTTCCGTATATCATAGCTCTCACGGGTTTACCATCCATAAAAGCGTTCATAGTTTCCAAGCTGAAGTCACCACTTACTGGATTCGATGTGTGAGCACCTATGAACGAGTGGACGTAAACTCCTTCAAGATCTTTCGATATCTCTTTAAACTTCAGTATGACGTTTGTCGGAGATGTAGATGGGTAAAGGTCATCTCCTCTAAAACCGTTTCCAGTCGGTTCTACTTTTGCAATTAAAGCGTGTCTGAAGTCGGTTATATAAGATTTCAGTATTCCATCCTTAAAGATTACTTTCTCCTTCGTAGGAACACCTTCATCATCGAATGGGGCTGTAAGGAGACCATGTGGTAATCTTCCATCGTCTAATATTGTCAGATCTCCAATGTACTTCTCGTTGAGTTTTGATAGGGGACTTCTACCCTTTAAAACGTTCTCAAGTGATATTGCTGGATAAAGTGTGTAGTTTAGGAGTTGATGAACTGCAATCGGTGATAGAATAATCTTGTAATTTCCTTCAATCTTTTTCGGATTTTTCGATTTAATTGCGAGTTCTGCTGATCTCCTACCAATAAATTCAAAATCTACCAAACTTCTACTTTCATCCATCTCGAATCCGTTTGAATCTCCGTAAACGCACTCCAAGTAGGCTGAACAGTACGTCGACTTGTATTCCAGTTCAGTACCAAACGAGTTTCTGAGTTTGACAATCTCAACGGATAACTCGACAACACCCAAGGCCGGATTAACATTTAAATCCAATGCGGGATTTATCATAGCCTCAACAAAATCTTTAATCTCTTCAGGAGTTACTTCTTCAACTCTCTTGTCGTATATTCCATCAACCTTCGTGTAACCCCCTTCTGGTAACTTCTCAAGTCTCTCCTCTGAAACCCTTGCAACTTTCCTTGCCATCTCAATCAAATCTTCACTGAACTCATTTGATGTAACAAAACCAACTTTTCCATCTTCAATAACCCTGACTCCAACCTTCCTCTCCTTCCAAGTTTCCAAAACTTTAATTTTTCCCCTTTCAACCTTTACAGTCTTTGTTATTCCCTCAACCTCAAAGACCTCCCACTCCATGTGATCACCTCAGAAAGTAAACTGTGTGGTTGAAGTAACATACGCTTCCCATTGGCTTTCTGAATATCAGAAATTCGAGAATTCTTATCGGATTTAAGCTTTCATAACTGTAGCTGACCCAACTTCTCAGACATATCTCTTCCTTTCTAACATAAGACTTATAATTAACCTTCAGTGCGTTCGTCTGATTCAATATTACGACTTCGCAGTCGTAAGATTTGATCGTACTTTCAAATCTATTCAAACTCGGGAAGTAGTAAGTCTTAAAGTCGTTTAGATAGCATGGGAGTGGCCAGTAGTCACCGGGAGACATGAAAACGCAAACCTTAGATATATTTAAATCCTTAAGCTCCTCTCTAAACTCTTTCACATTAAAGCTTGTTGGTAAGTATAAAGCAGGTTCAGCAGGGTTTGTAGGATTGATTATGTTTAGATGAACGGATGAGTAAATTAAAAATGCGCATGTGGCAATGATTATTGGTACTCTAAATCTCTTAAGTTCTGCCAAGCACATTCCAGCAATAATGTAAAGCGGTAGCTCTATGTGAACGACCAACCAAGGAACCTTCTCCTGAACGTAGGAATAGAATATCAAGTTTACTAAGAACCAGTAGATAGTGAAGGATTTGAACGTGTTCATCTCCCTCTTATAAATCCACTTAGCGATAGCATAAACACCCAAAACTAAAACAGGTAGATCGTAGAAGAATAGAAGTGGTAGGTAGTACCAGAATGGGCCGCCTATCCTTGCTATTTCATGCTGATACCTCCAATACTCAACAGCTTTAACTGCAGGAAACTCACTGAAGTTTGTAATTGGAGTTGTATACGTGAAGAAGTTTGTGTAAATCGAAATGTAAATAAATGCAAAAGCTAAGACAGAAATTGCCAAATCTTTTACTTTAAACTTCCTGATGTCAAACAAGAAGTAGATTAAGAGTAGTGAAGCTATTGGGTAGAAGTTCTCCTTTGAACATGCAAAGAACGCTAAGGATATGGAGGACAAAACGAGATGATACCACTTTTTACTCTCAAGATATCTGAAGATGAAGTAGACGAATGCGAGCGTGAAGAACAGAATTTGACTATCGTTCCTAAAAAACCTCGAGTAGTTAATAATTATTGGAGAGATAGCCACAAGCAAGGCTGAAAAATCTGCACCTCTACCTATATATCTCTCAAACTTGAACAGCAGTATAACAGTCAAAACACCGAAGATTGCTGGAACGAGACGATAAACAAACTCACTTTTCCCAAAGGCAACAACGAATACGGATGTTAAGTAGAAAAGTAGTGGACCATGGAAAGCAGGATCGTACTTATAGGTACCGCTTATGACGTTGTCAACGAACACAGTATGAACACTTTCATCGAAGAAGAACGGTTGCTCTCCTAAGTTGTAGAACCTCAGGAATACAGCAAGAGCTACAATGATTATCCTTGACAATCTCTTGTCCATGCGTTGAGTTGTTACATGGAAAAAATAGTTTACTTAATCGTATCCTGCAACCTTGTAGTAGCC
>CAZFVO010000023.1:0-20333 GCA_964522325.1 uncultured archaeon
CACAACTTAAGAAGGTACTTGAGGAGACATCTAACCTCCTCTCTGCCCTAAGGGGGTGAAGGTTCCTGCAGGGAACACCTCTCTCCACAACCTCACGACGGCTTCATGGGGTCGATTGGTGTCATAGGGCATAGTCAGAGTACACTCTATAATATTTTCAATTAATCTTTATAAAAAGTTCTGGATGACACGAACTAACCTCTTACCCCCTCCCACCTTCTCCATTTCCTCTCCACTCTTCACAGTAGTTCCGAAAGTTAGCAATTAGGTTAATCTAAATGATAATTTTTATTTAATTTTGAAATAATTAAATTTTTATCCGGTTGTCAAATATTCCACTTTCGGAACTACTGTAAAGGGCGAAGCTTCCTTAGCGACGTTCTGTGAACTTGATGTCTACAAGGCTGAAGTTGAAAGGATGATGGAAATTGTTGAAAAACTTGCTGACTTGTTCGAAGTAGCTTATGAGAAAGCTAAGGCTGAGGGAAGAGAGATGATAATGCTTAGAGATTTTCCGCTCACGAAAGGATTTTTAGCTTCAATTGAGCTTTTTAGGAAAGCTATCGAAAGGCAAAACATCAATGTAGCGCCTATAAAAAAGTTTGTTCTCAAAGGTTTGCCAGTAGATGTTCCTCTACAGGATGAACTTGTCGATGAACTACCGATAATAACTGGAACACTCTTCGTTCTGATTGGCAGAGTGATAAAAGCACTTCATCCAGATGCGAAAAACGTTAAGGATGAGTACATAGATGAGGTTAGGAGGTTTTTAGATTACACCCTATAAAATCCTCTCAAAGTCCTCCTTTCTTTTCAAATACTTTGTAGCATCTATTCCCCACTTTGTAGTGGTTTCATCAGCCGAAGGATCCAAACTACTGCCTCTAGCCCCTTTAATCACAATCAAATCCTTATCAGCCTGAAACCTCGTCGCAATTGCATACTCAACATCTTCATAGTTGTAGATGTTTATGTCATCATCGACAACAATAACTCCTTTTAAACTCGGATTTGCAGAAAGCGCTGCAAGTATTGCATTCTTTCCGTCTCCTTCCGTGATTTTTTCAATCTGAACTATTGCGTGAAAGTAACATCTACTGCCGTAAGTCATCACAACATTTTTAACCTTGCAGACGTTTGAAACGGCTTTGTATATTAACGGTTCGTAGGGAATTCCCATGAGAACCATGTGCTCATAGCTTGCTGGTGTGATGGAGTAGTAGATGAAATCTTCAGCTATGAACATACGATCGATTTCAATCACGGGCTGTTTTCTGACCTTGTCATAAGTACCAGTTATGTCCACGAAGGGTCCTTCATCTTTAAGCTTATCGGTAATTCTTCCAATCAGGACTATCTCAGCCAGAGGAACTAGAAATTCATCTATTTTATAAACCTTTAAACCGTTCATCAATGCTGAAGCGTATGCAAACTCCTTCCCAAAGGGTAGGCGTGTAGCTGATGCAAACAAAAAGAGGGGATGAACACCTACAACAATTGCAATTGGCAAATCTCTCCCTTTCTCTAAAGCGCTTCTCCAGAGTAGATATGTATGTCTAGGTTCAACAAGCCTTGCAACCAATTTATCTTTACCTAAGAGCATCATCCTGTGAATGGATGCGTTGAAGTTGTCCGGTTTTACCTCAGCATCTACATTTTTTGCAATAACAACTCCGGCTGTGATGTACCTCCCACCATCCCCACTGTAATACTTCAGAATTGGTAACTCCTCCAAGTTTACATCCACCTCTTTAAGCGGGAAATCGTTTGAAATCTCGACATTTCCATAGCTTAAATTTGCCAAATACCTGCAAAGTTCAGCCTTTTCAATTCCCAAATACTTGCACAAAAGTTCTCTTGTGCAGATGAAATTCTTTGCAACTCTCCTCCCTTCAACGTTCAAAAGGACTGGTGTTTTTTCAAGTCCGTTCTCTTTAATGAACTCCACTACCTCATCATATCTTAGCTCTTCATCAAAAACTTTAATCCTATTCCCCAAAAAGTTAATAACTTCACGGATCATCCAGCTTGCACTCCACTCAACATAGATTTAACCTTATTTTGAAGCTCCTGTAATCTCTCTCTTAACTTCTCCTCCTGCCTACTTAAAGCCCTTATTCTTACCTCAATCGTTTCCTTCTTCTCATTCAACTCTTTCAGAATATCATCTCTTTTAGTCTTGACCAAAACAGTTCCAACGCTCTTGTATATGGGTGTATCTTCACCAGCCTTCTCCACTTCTTGAATTGCATTTTCAATTTCCTTCAAAGCACTCTCAAGCTGAACCTTCTGACTGACAACCATCTGAAGTTGTTGTTGAACCGTTTGTAGTTGCGCTATCATGTTCTGAACCTGAGGTGGTAACTCGCCCATGCAAAACCTTAAACGAACCTTTTAAAAGGTTTGCTACAAAACATCCAAACAAGCTTTAATCGTTCTGAGCCAAGCATTTACGCTCGCTCTAAGTTCAGCCAAGTCTTCAGCCTTTATTCTTATCACGAGCTCGTTATTCACGAGTAATATCTCTGTTTCAGTAAGTACGTTTTTCTCCTCGACCTTCAAAGCTTTATAGAGGATTTCCGTATCTGGCAACTCAAATACGAATTCAGCCTCCAACTATTCCACCCTCCCTTATTCTCATCTTAAACACCATAACATCTTTAAAGTAAAACTCAAGCTCGATCCATCCATCTTTTCTTCTAACGTAAACCTTCTTAGGCGTATCTATTTTCCTTGCAAGCTTTGAGCCAGCCTTGTCCTGTGGTATGGCACCTAAGATTAAAGGGTTAAACGGTGCTTTTCCCACAAAAACGACTGGGCTTTCATCCATCTTAACTTTCTCAATGTTGCTCACGCTGAACCTTATTCTGAGAAGGAGTTTACCGTTCTTATCCAAAACTTCAAGAATTGCTGGGTTGCCTTTAACTTCCTTAATCAGTGCAAGCTTATCATCACATATCTCGTAAAGATCTTCCATACTGCGCTTTCCTCTGTTTATGTAGATCCAGTTCATGAATCTGGCAAGTGCTTTTGCCAAGCTTCTAGTCTTCCTGCTCGGTTTTCTTGATGTCGTCAGTAACACTCCTAAACTTAATTCTCCTGTTCATATCTCTTTTTGATCCTTTTAACTATCATCTCGTGAAGCATCTTTAGGATCTTTCTCCTGTCAGCCATCAGGACTACATCCTCCTCCCCAACAAGGTAGATGTTTAAGGCAAATGGGCTTACCATCGGTGTTTCAACGATTTTCACTTCAATTTCACTTCCAACTTTTCTTAAATAGTCCATAGCACTCTCGACATCCATATAATCTTCGATAATCTCCCTGTACGTCTCTCTAAGAATTGGAAAGTCAGGATACTTCCTTTTGAGCAATTTTAAGATGTTATCAGCACTTATCTGTTGCCTGTAAACACTCTTCTCCTTCCCTAAGTAGTTCCTCAGTATCATGAAACTCCTAACAGCTACATGCCTAAATCTCCTCCTCAAAAGTTCTGTCTTCTCAAGCGATGCAATAAGATCTTCCTTAAAGTTCTTAAGATCGAATAAACCCTTTATCTCACTCTCATTGAGCTTGAAAGGCAATCTAAGCATGAAACCGTTGTCTGTAAGGCTTATTTTTACATTACACCCTTTAATCCTTCCAATTCTGTAGGCAAAAACCCTTGAGATTGCATCGTTAGCCCTTCTACCTATTAAGGTGTGAAACACGTAGCAAAATCCTTTTCCATCGTGGAAGACCTCTACTAAAAGCTTTTTATCCGTTGGAATTTCGCTGAACTCCCTTTGCTCGTAAAAGTAATTGTAAATGGCCTTTGCAGAACTGTAATCTAAGTTGAACTCCCTCTGAAGGAAATCGATAACGAATTCGGTATTGTCCAAGTTTTCTTCCATAAACCTTCTGAACTTCTGAATTCTCAAAGCCAAATCGTAGCTTAGAGGTAGTTGCTCAGAAAACCAGCTTGGAATAGTTGGTTTAACCCCCTCAACTTCCTCAACGACTATACTCATTCCCCTTGAATACTGGTACCTGAAAGTCCTACCAGCTAATACAAACACATCTCCCTCAACAAGCCTCTCCGCAAACTCTTCCTCTACCTTTCCTATAAACTTACCATCCTTCGTTATGACGTTTATAGCCACTTCATCTGGAATTGTCCCAACGTTCAAGTAGTAAATTGGTCTCAAAAGCCTGCTACGTTTTCCAAACTCCTTTCCATCAAACCAGATTTTGCCGTAAACCTTCTCTTTCTCGAGTTCTGAAAAACGACCGCTCAGATAATTTAAAACGTTCAAAAACTCATCTATCGTTAAATCCTTATATGGATAAGCTCTCTTAACAATTTTGAAAGCATCATCAACGCTCCATTTCCTCTCCAAAGCCATTCCAACGATATGCTGGCATAAGACATCCAAAGGCTTTTTCGGGATGTAAATCCTGTCAAGCCTACGGTTCAAAGCCTCTCTAACTAAAACTGTACATTCTACAAGATCATCCTGATCTACTACCACTATTCTACCCACACTAACCTCTTCAAGCCTGTGCCCAGCTCTTCCAATCCTCTGCAAAGCTCTATTTATGCTCTTTGGCGATCCAATCAGTATAACTAAGTCAATATAGCCAATGTCAATCCCTAACTCAAGACTCGTTGAGCTTACAACAGTCTTAAGCCTTCCCTTCTTCAAATCTTCTTCAACTTCAAGCCTTACCTCCCTTGAGAGTGAGCTGTGGTGAGCCTTTATAGGATAATCGGGTAACAACTTTTTGAGGTGGTAAACAACTCTCTCGGTAGCACTTCTTGTATTCGTAAATATCAGAGCGGTTCTACAACTCTTTATAAGTTCAGCAATCGTTTTGTAAAGTTTCTCACTTATCTCCTCAGCTGTAGCACTAAAGAAATCATCTATGGGCGATATAACCTTTATATCCATCTTCTTCTCAAATGTAACATCTGCAACTATGCAATCTCTTTCTTTTCCATCCTCAAATCCTACTAAAAATCTCGCCACTTCATCTAGCGGATGTATCGTTGCGGATAATCCAATTCTAACCATACTATCCTCTTGAAGCTCCTGAAGTCTTTCCATCGATAGAGTGAGATGTGTTCCCCTTTTATTTTCAGCTAAAGCGTGAATTTCATCGACTATGAGGTATCTAACGCCTCTGAGGTATTGAGAAAACTTCGGAGTTGAAAGGACTATTGCGAGAGTTTCTGGTGTGGTTATGAGTATGTGTGGTGGCTTTTTAAGCTGTTTAGTTCTCTCTTCTGGTGTTGTATCTCCTGTTCTCACAGCAATTCTGATCTCCTGTAGTTCAACTTCTTTCTCCTTGGCAATCTCGTAGATTTCTCTCAAAGGTTCTTCCAAGTTCCTCCTTATGTCATTGTTCAAAGCTCGTAGAGGAGAAACGTAAACTGCATAAACTCTATCTTCAAGCTTTCTTTCCTCGGCCAAACTTACAAGATAACTCAGAACTGGAAGAAATCCCGCTAACGTCTTTCCACTACCAGTTGGAGAGGTTACAAGGATGTTCTTCCCTTCCAAAGCTGGTACTATGGAGTAACGTTGGGGGGGTGTAAAGGTTTTAAACTTCCTCTTAAACCACTCCGCAACTATCCAGTTCAGTCTTGATAGAATCTCCTCGTCGCTGTAAGCTTTACCTCTGACTATCATTTTTTCAATATTTCTGAATAGATGAGAATAAAAGCTTTAGATGTAGTAAACACTATGATAATAATACATTATCTTGAGTGATTTGAGTGATTAAATACAGTTTTTCACCGACCAAGCAAATCGAATATCTTCCTAACTTTGTGTGCATCCAACTGACCTGGCGCGACAGCTTTACTTATTGAGCAGTAAATAAAAGGAGAACCTAAAAAGCACGCAAATATACGAGTCCATGCAAATTTTTCTCCCATTAGAAACGCTATAATATCCTCATATTCACACAGAATTCTTGTAATCGTTAAAACATCATTTCTATCTTTCCCCATTGTTGCTATTTTAAATATGTTTCCCCTCTTACTCTCAATCAAGTCTTTAAGATACTCATAACTTGGAGTTTCGCTGAAGTTGTGGTAGGATTCAATTATATCACACCTCATCGACTTAAACGCCTCATCTGGCAAATCGCACTCCAAATCTACATAGTTTGCATAGATAGAGTACCTTGAAAGCATCTCAATTCTTCTTTCCTCATTCCCTTGATACCTACCTCCCTCCTGAACCCTCCTTATCGTCACTATTGTTGGTTTTCCTATTCCCGAAAGTTTTCTCTCATCTGGGAATGTTGAGAATAGATCTAATCTTAGCTCTATAAGATCGGCAACATTCATAGCACTAACAACGTCCGCAAAACTCGTTGCAGATACAACTATCTTCACACTGAAAGTGCTACAAGCACTGCAAAAATCATTTTTGGTTTCTCTTATCTATCTCATTAATAGCTTCAATTGCACTTTCCCTGATTTCTCCTTCCTCTTTCAGTAATTCCTCCAAAAACACTTTGTCCTCTGCATCTCCAATACTTCCTAGTAACATCGCAATATCTTGTCTTATTCTCTTATCCTCATGTCTCAAAAGTCTCCTAATTCTATCCTTAACACTTTTTATCAAGTCAACATTCTCCCTCGCTATCTCCTCGAGGGCGACCATAGCTCCAAGCCTAACCATGAAGTCTCTATACGTTAGAAGATCGACCAATATGTTTACATCACTGTCTTTCTTAACTTCCCTAACTACGTCTTCAGCACTACCTTCTCTTAGAAGCTTTGCAAAGTACTCTTTCTTGTCAAATCCTCTTCTTATCCACTCTAAGACTTCATCACCCTTAACTCTACCGACGAGCTTTATCCTGCCTATTACAACGGTTGGAGTAGCCATAATATCGTATTCTTTGGCAATCTCTGGATAATCAGCAACGTCTATTATCTCTACTTTCTTTATAGGTAAGGAACAGATTTCTTCAACGACATAAGGACAGACGGGGCAGAGGGGGGCTATAAAAACCTTAACTTCTGCATCTACCTCTCCTTTCACATCCATCGATACGATCTTCAAAAATAGATCTTTCTTTTTTGTAACATCCGCTAGAATAACTATCTCCCTCGAATTTCTTACAACTGTCTTTGGTCTCTCAGATTCTATAAGCTTAGCATTGACAAGCTTGGCAAACTCTTTAGATGTAGTTTCAACTATCATTTTCAAAAGATGTTGATGAATATTGTTAAACCTTTTCCTACCCTTTATAACTCCGAAAAATTATCCTATTTTACATTTCGGTGGTAGCTTTTAATGAAATGAACTGTATTATGGATTTTCATTCCCTTCGACTTCTTCCTCTTCTTCCTCCTTAGGCAACTCAACTGTCGGCTTGATCCAAACACCTTTCCTTCCTACTATTGATCCTTCCACAACACATCCTTCTTCCATGTAGACGTTTTCAGCAACGATCTTTCCCAAGACGACACTCTTGTTTACTAGGTAAACATCCCTCCCCTCAATTATTCCGTGAATTCTACTTCCATCTACAATGATATCTCTTCCCCTTACACTTCCGTAAAGCTCGCTCTCAACAATCTTTGAATCCCTACATCTAAGGTTACCCAAAACCCTACTACCTTCAATTGTTACGTCCCTTCTAGTCTTTATGAAATCTAAACTTAGTTCAGAGTTTTCTGGAATCTCCAAAGGCATATATAAATCTTCTTCGAAAAGTTTGTTGACTTCTTCAATCTTTCCAAGTCTGAGCATGGCCAATATGTAGAGAAAGATAAATATGACGATCGGCATTGGATCCTGTATCGTTATCAAACCCCTTGCCTCAAAACCGTTCTTTATCTTGACGTTTCTGCCAATCTCAAGATCACCGTAAACAGTTAACCTTCCGTCTATGCTTGTGAATTCACCAATGTACGCATCCCCTTTGCTTATTACATCTCCTTTAACGCTACACCACGCTCCAATCCTTACTTCCTCTCTTCCAAAAACATCCCCTTTAATCTCAGCCCTATCTCCAACTATGACCTTCCTTGCTATTATACCGTATCCTACCTTAGAATTTGCACCGATCAGTGCATCTCCTTCAATCACTATATTCCTCTCCTCAAACTTCGTATTTCTTGGAATCACCAACCTCTCAAGCATCTCAGGCACCGAACTTCTCCGCCTTATTTATCAGATCGAGCAGTATGTTGAAGAGATCGTTACCAGTTATTCTGTGAAGTCCTCCTTTATAAGCTTTTAACTCTGAGAAGGTATCAACATCATCAGGTCTAACGTCCTTGTAAACTATCGTAACTGGAACTGGGTCAGCAGTATGATCTCTAACGTTTACAGGTGTTGAATGGTCAGCTGTCACAACTAAACAAACCTCAGAAAAGTCTAAACTTAAGAGTGGCTCTATAGCTCTATCAACTTTCTCGATGAAAGCCTTCTTACCTTCAAAATCACCGTCATGCCCGTATTCGTCTGTGGCCTTTATGTGTAAAAGGACGAAGTCGTAATCTTCAAGAGCCTTCAAAGCGGCTTGAACTTTGGCATCTAAGTTTGTATTTTTTCCACCAGTGGCTCCTTCGACATCTATGACATCTCCACCCAATAACCTAACAACCCCCTTTATTAAAGCGGTTCCCGAAATCACAGCAAGTCTCATACCAAACCTCTCTTCAAACTTTGGCAAATGTGGTACTTTACCAACACCCCTCAACAGAAGAACGTTGGCTTTGGGTAATCCTCTTTCAGCCCTTTCCAAGTTTAATGGGTGATTGTCGAGTACTTCATGAGAACTCTGAACGAAGTAATTTACAACTTCGGCAGTTCTCTTAGCTTTTTCATCATCTACTAGTGGTATACACCTCTTTACCTTTTTTCCAACTTTCTTAGGATCAACATCGCTCACCTTATCTGAAAGATCATCTCTCAAAACCAAGGCCCCTCTATGACCGCTCCCACGCTTAAATATAAACTCAACTCCAAATTTACTCAAATCAACTTCTTCATTAACGGCTTTAACAAGCTCATCTGTATCGCTTATCCTTCCAGCCCTTCTATCAACCACAACCTTATCAAAAACGCTCCCTTCACCTTCAACTGTACCAAAGTTAACTCTAAAGGCAACATCTCCTTCTCTTAATTCAATGCCAACTCCAGCAGCTTCTATTGGACCTCTACCAGTGTAATATTTGAATGGATCGTAACCTAGGAGTGCTAAGTGGGCCGTATCACTTCCAGGTCTTACTCCGGGTTTTATCGTATCCATTATGCCGTTTATACCCATCTTTGCAAGTTTATTGAGATTTGGCTTTTCTGCAGAATCGAGGGGAGTTACTAAGCCTCTATCACTAACACCATCGATTACAACCATTAGAACCTTTGCCATGAAGACTACTAAATATCATACTTAAAAAGATTCCTCAAATCCTCTGCAATGTAATCCAAAACGTTGCCTTTAGCTTTTTTAAGCTCAAGGTGCTCTACAACATCTCTATAGATTCCATTGATTAAACCATTTGCTATGATACAAGCACCTTCAGCTGAAGCTTTAACACTTTCAAGCTTTAAACATTTTAATCCACTATACTCCACAAACTCATTGTAATATGAGTCAAAGAATCTTCCTGAAAGTATAACGATGTAATCCTTACCTATTGAGACTTCCATTACCTTTATTCCCTTCAGTATATATTCAAAAATCCAGTTTAATCTTTCTCTTGGAATGGAATCGATCTCACACTTCAAGAAATCCTTCAATCCACCTCTAAATATCATATCCTTTGGATAATCCTTTAACAGTGTTACTATCTCAGCATCCAAAGCTCCAGAGGATGAGAAAGATATGAAACCACTTGTACCCCCTGAACCGTCAACTATCTTTCCTTCTTTAACTGCTACAAATGCGTTAAATCCGTATCCACCTTCAACAAGCACAAAATTTTGTTCTTTAAATTTGACTCCCCTTTCTCTGAGCTTTGTAATAGCTAAGGCTGTAGAACAGACCTTATCACTCGTACCCATGTCTATCCTGTTAAACTTCCTGTAATGTGGAACTGTGGGTAACAGCTTTACTGATGGAATCGTAAAGGAAATATTTCCGAACTCCTCTTTAAGGGCGTTTATCAACCTCCTCACACCCATTAAGGGTTTGTC
The DNA here is from genome assembly GCA_964522325.1 of uncultured archaeon. Classification (GTDB taxonomy): domain Archaea; phylum Halobacteriota; class Archaeoglobi; order Archaeoglobales; family Archaeoglobaceae; genus Archaeoglobus_B. The sequence goes on from CAZFVO010000023.1 coordinate 10,150, forward strand.
AAAGCTCAATGTCATATATTCCAAATCTCTCTCATCCACATCTGAGAGTCTCTTAACTGGCAATCCATATCCAAATCCACATCCTATAGCCTTAGGTGAATGTATTCTCAGAAATTCGATTAGATCGTTCAAATCCCTCCTAAGATCGTTTGTCTTAAAGAATTCAACTATTTTATCATTTTTCATTACGATAACGCACGAATCTTTCGTACCGACATCGATACCTGCCGTTATCACAAGTTAATGTTAAAAGAATAGTGCTCCGGCCGGGATTTGAACCCGGGTCACGGGATCGAGAGTCCCGTATGATTGGCCGGGCTACACCACCGGAGCCTGTAAAGCTTAGGATTCGATCGACTTAAAAAACTTTTTGGTCATTTGAGGAGTGGCAAACTACCTGTAACCCTGTCAATCTTTTTTGCGTAATCTGGTCCAATTACTACTGCTGTAACGGTTCCTGGAGGAATTTCAGTTAGTCCAGCATCTATAACAATACCAGTAGGTAAGCCAAGCTTTTCAGCCTTCTCTTTAATCTCCATAAGCTCCTCCAAGCTTTTCACCCTAAGAACTATTTTCTTCTGTCCCTGCATTTTCCAAGCTTCAACAATCTCTTTATCGGCTTTCTCGTAACCTATGATAGACGCATGGGCAACCTGAACAGCTAACTTTCCCCTTGAAAGTTTTAGATCATCCCTGACGATTATAACCTGTTTTATCTCGTTCATAATCCCATCTTCTCAAGTTCTTCAAAGCTCACTGGTTTTGACTTCTCTTCAATCCACCTCCTACCAACTTCCTTAGCCGAACTCATGTCAAAATCCTGAACGATGATAATTTCCTTATCTACCTTAACGACCCTATCAAGTGGAATTCCAATGAACTCTCCTCCGACTTTAACTATCAGGTAATTTTCAAAGACGTCTATACTCTCTCCAATATTTTCATTTCCTTTTACAACAAACTTGCAGATCATCTCCATGAAGGTCAATCTCGATCAATAATATTTAACCGATACGCTTAATACTTTGAAAGCCAAATCTCTATGTGAGGCTAATTGAGCTACCGTTACACTATGGAAAGACACCTCCATGGCTTTTCAGAAGGATGGTAAAGCTTGCTAATTGCATAGTTGGTATTATAATCGAAGAGTTTGGTGAAAGGGAGTTGATTGTGAGGTTGTCCGATCCAATATTCTTTCAAGCGCTCTCAAACATCTTAGGTTTCGATTGGAACTCCTCAGGTTCAACGACAGTATTAACTGCAGTTCTTAAAGAAGTCTTGAATTCGAGAGATTGGGATATAAAGGTTGCTGGAGGTAAAGGTGTTAACGCCTTAAAGACACCTGAGGAAATAAGGATGCTGGCTGAGAAGATTGATGCAGATGCGGATGAACTGATTAAAATCAGCAGACTTTCAGCAAAAATCGATAACGTGGCTTTGCAGGATGGATACGATCTTTATCATCATACAATATTCTTTACAAGGAAGGAATGGTGTGTCGTTCAGCAGGGTATGAATGTTCAGAGTAGACTTGCAAGAAGGTATCATCTCACCAGCTTAGATTGTCAGAATATAATCACACAGAGAATTGAAAGGGAGGTTTTAAACCTAATATCCAATAAAAGTAGAGAGTGTAGAAAGGTAATTCTGGACATCGTTAGAGATGGAGAGTTTAGAAGATTTAAGTTGCCAAAAAGAATTGATTGGAAAGCTTTGGAAAGGGCTTACAACCTACAGCCTGAGAGCTTTGAAGATCTATTGCTCATTAGGGGTATAGGAAAGAGTGCGATGAGGGCATTGGCACTTATAGCCGAACTTGTCTACAATACACCCTACGACAGGATGGATCCTGCCAAGTTCTGCTTTGCGTTGGGTGGTAAGGATGGAGTGCCCTATCCTGTAGATATCAAAACTTACGATGAAGTGATAGATTTTCTTAAAAATGTTCTAAGCCAGAAGAAACTTGACGAATTTAGGAGTATTTATGAGAGACTTGTTCAGGTGCAAGCCTCGTTAAGATCTGGTAGTCCGTGATTACTCCAACTGGTCTACCTTCATCCGTGACAACTATCAACCTGACATTGTAATTTCTCATAAGCCTTAGAGCTTCACTGAGCTTGGTATCCTTTTCAACCTTCACAATCGTAGGATCCATGTAATCTTTAACCTTAGAATCGTGTCTTCCCTCTATGAACGCTTCAACAGCATTTCTTAACGAAAATATACCTATGAAATCGCTTCCCTTCTTAACTGGCGCTCTGTGTATTTGATGCCTCAAAAGGACTTTCGATGCTGTTATTATATCATCATTGGCGTTGACAGTTATAATTGGAGTTGACATGTGCATACCTACGGTATCCTTTGGAATTGCGTAAATTTTCTTTATAGAAGCAACGACGATGTTTTCTGTATCATCCCTTCCCATAACTTTTCCAAAGACCATCATCTCATTCACGGGCGTCGGTCCAATTATTATATCATCGTCTGGTATTATCTTTCTGATGTCTCCTACTATCCTAATTCTAGCCTCACACATCTCTGGATGTGGTAGAGATGGGAAAATTAACTCTTCAGCACTCAAATCTTCCATAAGCTTACCATTAACAATTACAGGTACTTTTACGGCTTTCTCGGGTTCAGTTATTGATAAGAGTTCAAAAGCTTTCGCAGTAGGCCTATATCCTCCCTTTGGACCTGGAGCTCCTTCTACTAAACCCAAAGCTCTTAAGGCTTGCATCTGATTTCTTACGGTTCCTGGGTTTCTGTTGATTAACTCCGATATTTCCTCACCCTTAATGGGCAAACCCTTCCTTCTATAAAGAGTTATTAGTGCATTCAGTATATCTCTTTGAACCTGAGTGAGCTTCAATGCCATATTTTTAAAGTATGCTTAGGTATATTATGTTTTCTCCTCCCTTGACAATAACTTCACTCAATCGTTACTAAAAGAAAAAAATTAATATAATTGCAGTTAAAATCGGTTTTAATTACGGTGTAAATGGTGATAGTATGCTGAGGGTTCTGTATGCAACAGATCTTTCGGAACACTCACAGAAGATCGTTAACGTCCTTATCAGATATAAAAATATCTTAAAGGAAGTTGTGATAGTCAAGGTGATCAATGTAAATAAATTTCTGAATCCATTCATAAATCTATTGGAATTAGTTGAGAGGGAGAAGGCTTTGGCTGAGGAAAAGATATTGGGGATAATGGATATTCTTGAAGATTACGATGTTAAGTGTGAGATATTTTACATTCCCGTTGGAGATCCCGCCAAAGAGATCGTCAGAGTCGCTGAATGTGAAAGAGTTGATGTTGTGATGTTGGGTCATAGAGGTAGGAGTTTAAAGAATGTCCTTTTGGGTAGTGTTGCTGAGGAGGTTGCAAGGATTTCAAGGATACCCGTTTTTGTAGTTAAAGATGGTATGGATGTTTTCAGGAGGATACTTTATGTACACTACCCTCTCGAATCGGATATTCCTAAGATCCTTTACAACTTGTGTAAAGTTTCGGAGAGAATATACATTACTCACATAGTCGAACCACTCCTGTCTCCAGAATCTACAAGCCAGATATTCAAAGATAATTACAAAAAGGCAAAGGATCGGTTAAATGATATAAAAAGTAAACTTGAAAAATTTGGAGTTGATTCTGAAGTTATTTTAAGGGTGGGCTATCCCTGTAATGAAATATTAAGATCTGAAAGGAATTGTAAAGTTACATGCATCTTCTTAAAGACTAAAGACTTCACCAAAGTCGCAGACGGTGTATTGAGACATTCTAAATCTTCAGTTTTAATCGCTAAAGAGGGATAGTTTGTTCGACTAGCTCTAACGACATCCCCAGCTAGGATTTCTGGAGTGTTATACCTTTCCAGGTAAGCGTTTATCGATTCTTTTACCAATGCAATGAACTTTCTATATTACAGATATTGGCTACAATACCCAACATTAGGTTTCCTTCTAGGCATGCTGATAGATCTTAAACAGTTTTTCTTGAATTTTCAAGATGTTTAAATTCGTTAATTAAATTAGTCTTAATCCTTCTTAGGTATCAATGGTGAAGACTGTTATAAATTCTAAAGAAGTATAGATCAAAATGAAAGTCCTCCTCTAAGGGTTGTGGGAACTAGTTTCAGTAATAACTTTATCTAAATTCTTCGAATAAAGAATTTCAATTTAGTGACGGATGCTGACCCTTTTATGATTTAATTGAGGTAGCTGGGGGATATTATTTAAGGATTGATGAAATCTGAAGGAATTTCAGAAGACTTTGAAACCTTTGAGATTCGGGTAGAAGCTATTGATATTTTGGGGATGATCTTTTAAATTTTCTTGCAAATTGCTTTATCTCCAAAATGCCTTTTTCTACGTAGTTTCTTTTACTGAAATTATTCCTTTAACTAAGGAGCTTTATCAGCGTAAGATCTATCTGCTTTAGTGCTAGGGATAAAGTCTCTAACTTTTTCCTAAAATCTAAATAATACTATTGTATTTTTTATAATTTTCTTATTTACGTTTATCATAACGAAAAACTGTGTTTGTCTATCCTTTACTTTTAGGAAGGAATAATCTATCGCTACTTCTTCGAAAAAAAACTCATCATAATCTAAACTCTTATTAATCTCCTCAACAGCACTTTGAATGGATGACTCGGTAAACCCTTACCAAACTCTGATATTGCCTCTATCTGCCCAATAGTCAACCCTAAATGATACAACAACCACACACAAACACTTCTCTCTAGATAACCTCTAACTACCTTCCCTGCCCCCTCTAACCCCCCTTAAACCCATCAATGAATTATTACTACACCCCCATAATAAATCTTTACTGTTAAAGGGTTAGTACCTTAGTGACATACATTAATGTCTCCAAATATTCTGACTTATAATAGCTGGTTCTAACTTATTTGGAACATTCGTATTGTCAAGTTTAGCTACACTCTCTTGAAATGTGTATACTTAAATGAGGTTTGGAGGCTTTGGGTATTGGAGGTTTGTTAAAAAGGTACTTGTTGGTGAGATTGATAAAGGGCTGTTTTGAGTACTCTGATAACGGAGTTTAGCGGAATGACATCCCACTTTGGGACGCATCACCCCTAAAGCTTCGCTTCAGAAGCTTGTTCCTACTTAGGGCAATCCCAAAACTCCACATCTTAAGGTTTAAGACGGATATAATATCTCTACCAGCGATTAAACCACAGTTGTTATATTTCATAAATCTATCCCGATAGGCAAAAGTACATTATTTAAAGAAGTCGAAGAGTGTTTTAGGTTTCCTCATTAGATTCACCGCCTTACTTAAATCACCTTCAAAGTACTTCTCAAGAGTTTTGTTTCTTAGGACTGCAGCTGGATGATACGTCGGTAGAATCTTTACAACCTTTCCCCATCTCTCAACTTCAAAGACCTTTCCCCTATCTCTGCTTATTCCTCTAAACCCCAAACCGAATTCATTAAGTATAACATCAGCAGAAAACCTACCCAAGCAGATGATCACATCTGGCTTAATCGTTTCGAGTTGCTTGATCAGATGAGACTTACATGCTGATATTTCCTCAGGTTTGGGGTCTCTGTTGTTTGGCGGTCTGCACTTCAGAACGTTTGTTATGTATACATCACTCCTTTCAACTCCAATCTTCTTAAGAACATCTGTCAGATACTTCCCAGCTTTTCCAACAAAAGGCTTTCCTTGCAGATCTTCTTCCCTTCCTGGAGCCTCTCCAATAAGAACGATCTTTGCGTTTGGATTTCCCTCTCCAGGAACGTAGTTCGTCTTGTACTTCCAAAGTTCACACTTCTTACATGTCCTTATCTCCCTCTCAATCTCTTCAAGGCTCATGCTATCACCTTGAGCATGTGCAGTGCAAAATCTTCAGGTTTTATAACGCTAGATTTATCAAGTCCAATCTTTCTCAATTCTCTACCACTCAACTTACTAAGTCTAACTCTTTCAACAATTTTGTCGAGAAGAATGGGGCAATCGGTCAATAAAATTACTCCCTTAAACCTAGTCAAATGTTTGAGCACTCTACAATCTCTACAGATTATAATCCTATCTTCAAAATCTTTCAGAACGTACTCCACAAAATCCCTTAAGATGTCAATCATGTGCTTAACGTTACAACCAATTTCGTTGATCTTCTCATCAAACTTTTCTTTGACAACATCCAAATCGAAGAATTCAACAGCATTTTTCAAACCCAAAGCTCTTGGAATATGTTCAGTTATTTCTTCACATATGCACCGTATAAAGTCTAGATCTCTCTTTAAGTCTGCAATGACTCTTATCGTGTTTGGTGTAGTGCTTATAGCAAGATAATCTGGATCTTCAACGATCTTACACCTTACATGAACCTTTATCGGCTTTTCAAAATCTAAAACGAGGTCTTTGTATCTCATCCTAACGTCCAGATTAAATTCAAACGATCCTTTTTCAACATTTTTGAATATCTCCTTCGATAGCCTTTCAACAACGTATTCATCAACAACAGCTTTCTCAATATTTTTAAGGGCATCAACTATCCTCTCAACACCTTCACATCTATAGAAAACAGTGAATCTCTTGATTTCAATCCCGTTTATCCTCAAGGTGACACCTCCATCATTAGGCAAGCCCCCTTCGCAACAGCCAAAGGGTCTTTTAAGGTCTTTATCACTGGTCTAAACTCTGGCATCAGATAACTGTATATTCTTTCCTTTAAAATCTCCTCGTTTAAGTTACCTCCAATCCTTCCCCCAAAGATCACAGCTTCTGGGTCCAATAGGGCAATTGCATTTGCCACAGCAATGCAAAATATATCAAATCCGCTAAGTTTATATATCTCACCACTCTTGACGATCTCCTCAGGAGACAAACCTCTACTCTGGAAGCTCCATCCTCCAAAGTAACATTCCAAGTGTCCTTTTCCTCCACATGTACAAATTTCTTTTCCATCAACAAAAACAAACCAATGTCCAATCTCTCCTGCCAATCCCAAACCTCTGTATATCATACCTTCAAATATTATACCACTCCCCACTCCAGTTCCTACTGTAATTCCCAAGATATTTTTAAATCCGAATGTGCGTGAAGCAAAGAGGGCAAAGCAGTTTGCATCGTTCTCAATCCTGTATGGTACATCTAAATCTAGTTTGAGCTTGAATCGGACATTTGGTGCTTTTAAAATCTTTCCATTCCTAATCCATCCGGCGAAACCTATTCCAACTGCTTCAGCTTCAAATTTCTTAACAAGATCCTTCAAAATGTCTCCTAGCTTGTTTGCGACTTTTGAAGTAGGATAAGTTGCAACGTGTATAAACTCCCCATCGTAAGCGACCACATCAACATTAGTGCCTCCGATGTCAACACCTATTATCATGTTGATAGTTGTAACGATAGTTTTTCAATGTAATGCAAAGGACTTATGAGGGGGAAGATTATGGACATACCTAGAATAGTCATAGCTGGAACCAAGAGTAAGGTCGGAAAGACTACCATTGCTATAGGTTTGATGAGGGCTTTGAAGAACAGAGGTTATATCGTTCAACCTTATAAGGTTGGGCCAGATTTCATAGATCCGATATTTCACTACTTCGCTACTGGTAGGTATTCAAGAAATCTTGACGACTTCATGCTGTCTAAATATGATGTCGTTGAGACGTTTGTTAGAAACTTCAGAGGCGCGGACATTGCAGTAGTTGAGGGTAAAACTGGTCTTTACGATTCACATGATGCCTTAGATGAAAGGGGTAGCACAGCAAGTGTAGCAAAGATACTTAAAGCGCCTGTAGTCCTTGTAGCAGATGTTGAAAGAATAAACAGAAGTATATCTGCAATGCTGATGGGTTACAAGATCTTCGATAAGGATGTGGATATAGCTGGTGTGATTTTGAACAGAGTTGGTAACCCAAGACATGCTAGTAGAGTTAGAACATCTGTAGAGAAACTGGCTAAGATAAAGGTTTTGGGCTTAATTCCAAGAACTAGTATTGACATGCCCTACAGACACCTGGGCTTAGTTCCTGCTCATGAAAGGGATAGGATGGATGAGATAATAGATAACTTGGCCGAGATAGTTGAAAGGTATGTTGATATTGATAAAATCATAGAGATAGCTTATAAAGCTCCTGAAATCGATAATATAACAATAAATCCCATCTTTGAAAGGGAAAAGCCAAATATTACAGTTGGAGTTATTAGAGATAAACCGTTCTCCTTCTACTATCAAGACAATATCGATGCGTTGGCAAGTAAGGCAAGGGTTGTAATTGTAGATTCGCTTAAGGATAAAAAACTACCAAAAGTTGATGCGCTTTACATAGGTGGTGGATTTCCTGAAGTTTTTGCGAAGGAACTCGAGAAAAACAAATCTTTAAGAAGATCGATATACGAATTCTGTGACAAAGGAAAACCAGTTTACGCTGAATGTGGTGGTCTAATGTATCTTGGTGAAAGTATAATCACTGAACAGGGCGAGTTTGAGATGGTTGGCTTCTTGCCCATAAAAACTCGGATGCATCCAAACTTCCAAGCGTTAGGCTACTGCGTTTACAGAGTCATAAGGAAGAATCCGATAAGCAGAGTAGGTGATAAAGTTGTTGGTCACGAGTTCCATTACTCTGATGTAATACCTACTGAAAAACTGAATTTCGCTTATAGGGTTTTAAGAGGGAAGGGTATAGATGGGAGGTACGATGGCATAATTAGGAAAAATACATTAGCAAATTACATACATCTCCACATCCTAAGCTACCCAAAGATGGTTAAAAAGTTTGTAAAAATAGCGAAAAAAATGAAAGAAAGTTAAACACAACCTGTTGGTTTGGGCAAACCAGCAATTCTACAAGCGTCCTTAGCTGGACCCTGTGGGAAGAGCTTATAGATGTACTTCAAGTCACAGTTTGGATTTACCTCCTTCTTACAGAACTTTACAAGCATTCTAATTGGTGGTGCAACACCGTACTTTAAGAAGTAGTCTCTCAAATATCTTACAATTTTCCAGTGTTCTTCTGTTAACTCAATTGCTGGACCAAATCTTGTGTCCTTAGCTAAAGCTTCAGCAACTTCCTCATCCCACTCTTCCCAATCCTGAAGGAACCCGTCCTCATCAAGTCTTAGCTTCTTTCCCTTAACTTCAAGCTCTGGCATCTCATCACCTCTTTAATAGATTTAGCACGACACATAAATAATTTACGGTTTTGTTTTAATATTTTTAGGTCATTAGTCAATTGCGCGCTTACCTCTTGCAACAGCAAATTCGCCTTTAGAGTAAAAAATTGATGTCGACAAAAATCAAAAAGTTAATAAAGTCTAAATTAAAAATACCAAAGAGATTAGTATCATCAGAATGTTTTAAGAGGTGGTAACAGCATGATATCAAGACGTAAATTCCTACTGTTAACGATGGCAGGAGCTACAGCGATTGCTACTGGTAAAGCACTTGAGTTTGAAAAGAAAGAGAAGAGTGAACTTTCAAAATATAAATGGGGCATGATCATCGATGTTGAAAAATGTACACAATGTATCAAATCAAGAGGTGGATTAAATGCCAGACCTCCATGCGTTGAGGCGTGTAGCAAAGCTAATAACGTTCCGAGGAGTGACAAGTACTTTTACGACTTGATAGCGATATACGAAGTTAGAGAATCAGAGGATGCTGAAGCCCTCTATTTTCCAGTGATGTGTCAGGAGTGCGAAAATCCATTGTGTGTTCAGGTTTGCTTAACTAAGGCGAGCTATAAGAGAGATGATGGAATAATCGTTGTAGACTTGCACAGATGTATCGGTTGTAGATATTGCATGATTGGATGTCCATACAATGCAAGGAGATTCTTGTTTGAAGATCCAAAGGAGCTCTTAACAGTTGTAAATCCCGAAGCTCCGATTAGAAAGCATGGCGTTGTAATGAAATGTGAGCTTTGTCTGTGGAAGATAGATAGAGAGAGAGCTGAAGGGAAGGATCCGAAACCTGTGTGTGTTGAGGCTTGTCCATATAATGCACTCATCTTCGGCAATCTAAACGATCCAAACAGTGAGATATCAAAGATACTCAGAACTTCAAAGGTGATAACCCTAAGAGCCGAGTTAGGAACGAATCCAAAAGTTAAGTATAAGTTGTGAGGTGATCGTATGAGTGCAGATGTTGAAGTTCCAAAAATAGATTTTAAGAAAATAGAAGGTAAATCGTACGGTTATTGGGC
>CAZFVO010000024.1:0-19989 GCA_964522325.1 uncultured archaeon
AAAGCTGGATCTATAGGAAGTTCTAGGTAGAATTCTATCCTGTACTTGCTCGCCATCTCCGCAACTCTCCCTTTGCCAAATATATACTCCCTGTGACCACATTGCGGACATTCATAGTAGCTCATGTTTTCTATCAATCCTACAACAGCAGTTTCAAGCTCCTGAGCCATCTTCAGTGACTTCTCAACTATGGTCGTTGTCAGTTCTTGAGGTGTTGCAACTAAGAGAACTCCATTTGGTCTAACCTCTTGAAGGATTGTAAGCGGGACATCACCAGTTCCAGGTGGTAGATCAAAAATAAGGTAGTCAAGTTCACCCCATTCTGTCTTGGCAAGCATATCTCTTATGACTCCACTCACAAGAGGACCTCTCCAAACCAAAGGTTGCTCTGGTGACGGTAGGAAGAACTGAATGGACATTATCGCAATTCCCCATTTGTCGGTGTGAACTGGTTCGATGCTGTCACCCCTTAAAACTGGCCTCTTCCTCTCAACTCCAAATATCTTGGGAATGCTAGATCCCCAGAAGTCACAATCCATGACTCCAGTCTTATGTCCTTTCTTCCCGTAGTGAACTGCCAAAAGACCTGCAATCGTGCTCTTTCCAACACCGCCTTTACCGCTCATTACTGCAAGTTTCATCTTAACTTTTTTCATCCTCTTAGCTAACTGATCTATTCCTTCCATGAACTTCTTTTTAAGTTCTTCATCGTCAAAACTCATCTTCTCCTTAACCTTTTCGTACTCCTGCATTTCAACACCTCCAGATATTTTCCCAAGCTTCCACAATTTCGTCTTTGATCGGTATTTGTAGATTTGCAATTGCTCTAGGTATGTCCTCGTAAAACGGGATCTTTCCAACAATAGGAATTCCTTCAGATTTACAGAAGTTCACAATCTTTTCGCTCATATCCAAGTTCAGATTGAACTTGTTTATTATTACGTAAGGCTCTATTCTAAAGTGTCTGATGAGCTTTAAGATTCTCTCCATGTCATTCAAGCCTGAAAGAGTTGGTTCAGTCACCACCACAGCCTTATCTACCCTCGCTAGACTTGCAATGACTGGACAACCTATTCCTGGAGCACCGTCGATAAGTATGATGTCTAATCCCTTCTCCTCAGCAACATCTTCAGCTCTCTTTTTAACCTCATGCACAAGCAAACCACTGTTCTCCTCGCCCGGCTCAAGCAAAGCGTGAACGAATGGACCGTATTTGGTTTCGGAAACAAAAATCTTACCTCTTACTTCAGAAACCATCTCTATAGCCTTGTTAGGACAGGCTCTATAGCAGAATCCACAGCCCTCGCACCTTACTATATCAACCTTATAGGTATCATCATAGTATATGGCATCAAATCTGCAGAGATCCATGCAAAGCCCGCATCTTTCACAATTCTCATCGATTATCTTAGCCTTCTTCATTCCAGTAAACGGAATCTCTTCTAGGGTCTTAGGTTTTAGAAGGATGTGCAGGTTTGGAGCATCTACATCGCAATCCGCTATAACCCCCTTACAGAGCGTTGCAAAGACTGACGTTACGGTAGTCTTTCCAGTACCACCCTTTCCACTAATTACAGCTATCTGCATCTTATCACCTCGTAAATCTCCTTAAAAACATCAGCGTACTCGTATAATAGTTCACCTTTAGAATAGCACTCAGCAATCCTCTTATCGAATGGAATTCTGCCTATTATCTCAGCATCAATCTTATCCTCGATGTTAAATGGCAATCCATACTTGTTTATGACTACTCCATAAGGAATCTCCAACTTGTCCAAAACGCTCATAGCTAGTTTAAGATCGTGCAAACTAAAGGGAGTTGGTTCACAAACGAGAATACAATAATCAGCGTCTCTAACGCTCTCAACCATGGGACAGGATGTTCCGGGTGGGCAGTCTATTATAGCATCTTTTCCAATCCTCTTCTTAACCTGCTTTATGACTGGAACTGGTGTAGCCTCACCGACGTTTAAAATACCATAAGTAAGCTTTATATCGGAATTAACTTCAACAATCTTCCCTATTGGTCTGTCTACCTCCTCTATAGCTCCTTTGGGACAGAAGTAACTGCAAGCCCCGCAACTGTGACAAAGCTCTGGCATAACGTATATCTTGTCCTTCAAAACGACTATAGCATGAAACTCGCACACATCCCTACAAACTCCGCAGTAATCGCACTTACTCTCATTCACCGATGGAACCTTTCTATAAACTGTCTCTTCTTTCTTTTTGCCCTTAATAAATAGATGACAATTGGGTTCCTCAACATCTAAGTCAAAGAGATCCATGCGATTGAAGTAGGCCAAGTTTACTGCGAGGGTAGTTTTGCCAGTTCCACCCTTACCACTTGCAACCGCAATCCTTACCATTGACCCCCTCCCCTTCTCCACCTTCCCATCTTTGGCTGGCTTGGTGATGTTATCTCCTCGAGTTCACCCTTTACGAGCTTTTCAACAGCATCTTTTACAATTAAACCGCTACCCCTGTAAACCTTCACACCGGCAGAACTCAGTACGGCTAAAGCGTTCGGACCAACGTTTCCAGTTATGACAGCGTTAACTCCTTTATCTATCAGGAACTGAGAGACCGCAACACCGGCACCTCCTCCTCTTACAGCAAAGTCATTTCTAACTATTTCAAAGTTCTTTATCTCACCATCCTCTACATCAACTATCGTAAAGCTCACAGCTCTTCCAAAAACCTCTGATACTTTGTCGTCCAATCCTCCACTTGTCGTAGAGACAGCAACTTTCATGAATGCTAATGGGTTGTGCGGTATATTAGGTTATCCTAAAGTTTGCCCCAATCTAAAACATTATTACAGTAGCATATTTTAGCTTTACATCTAACACACCTAACAACAAATGCAAAAATAGTTTTAATTGTGGTGTAAATCTATCGGAATAGACTATGCAAGGAGTAAAGTTCTAAACAGATTGTTTGTCGGATATATGATACTCTATTTCCCAACCACATTTGCAGTGATGTTTATTATTTATATTACTGCTAAAGCTTGTAAGAATTTCTCTCGATCATGAGATTTCCTTCTTCATGTTAATTGTTCTTCCATCCTTTTTAGATTTAATTGCCTTTTCAATATGGCTCAAACTTGAATTTGATTACGTTCCACCTTTGAAAAACATGTTTTTAGCTATTTAGCCCGTTCATTATAGTCGATGATGTCTTGTATAGTTTTCTGAAGTTGAACCACTTGATAATTTCACCGACATTTTACATGCATTCAAGATTTTCGAATGATCGTGACAAATTTTAAGACAGTTTCAAATCTCATTGCCGTATTTTTGACACCGTTTGCATTAGGATACATTTTATCTCTATCATACTGAACACTTACTTCTTCCAAGCTCTTCTATGGCTTTTAGTATTGGTTTTCTTCGGCTGGATAAGTCTTAAAATACATTGGTAAAACCTTAATGGGATGCTTAGGGCTATACAGATAATAGCCAAAAACGAAATTGGTGTTCTGAGAGATGTAACGACAGTTATAGCAAATCACAACGGAAACATCACCTACTCTCAAACATTCATAATTGAGAATGGTGAATACAAAGGTAAGGCTATGATATACTTCGAGGTTGAAGGGGGAGATTTTGATAGCATGCTTAAGGAGATAAGAGAAATTCCGACAGTTTTAAGCGTTGAAGAAGTTAAACCCTTCAAAGACATCTTTGGAAAACGAATTATAATATTTGGTGGCGGTGCTTTGGTATCTCAAGTGGCATTGGGTGCGATAAGTGAAGCAGACAGGCACAATCTAAGGGGAGAAAGAATAAGCGTTGATACTATGCCAATAGTCGGTGAAATCGAATTGGCTGAAGCAGTAAACGCAGTCTCAAGACTACACAGGGCTAAAGCCCTGGTTTTGGCTGGTGGTCTGATGGGTGGTAAGATAGCGGATGAAGTTAAAAAGCTTAGGAAGTGTGGAATTCCAGTGATATCACTAAATATGCTTGGGAGCGTTCCTAAGGTTAGCGATTTAGTTGTCAGTGATCCTGTCATGGCCGGAACTTTAGCCGTGATGCACGTAAGCGAGAAGGCTAAGTTTGACATCAGAAGGGTAAGGGGTAGAAGGATTTAATCCAGTTCATTATGAAGTCTGCAACACCTTTGTAGTCACTCCTATTAAATCTTGGTTCGAAATCAACATCGAAGTCGGCGACTACTGCAACGACATTCTTAAATCTCTTCAAATCGTTTTCATCCTTCAGAACTGCGATTTTAGGGTAATCTGAGTTACCAAACCCTTCCGTTAGTATGAGGTCATAGTGATCTTTGAAAATTTCAATAAGTGCATCAAGATCATCTTCAATTCTGCCTATGAAAGCTGTCTTTTCCCTTGAGGTTATGACAACATCGACACCGCTCCTGAAAATCCTCCAAGAGTCCTTTCCCTCTCTATCAATTTCAAATTCCTTTGCATGCTTAATAACTAAAACCTTTAGTCCCCTCCTCTTCAGAATTGGCGTGACATTCTCTATGAGAGTAGTCTTACCAGAATTCGATCTTCCCACTATACAGAGAACCTTCACTTAAGACGATTTGCATATTCGAATATAACGCTTTCTAAATGAACCTTATAGTTTCTAAGTTCATAGGAGCTCTCGTTTCAATCTTGTACGTCTTGTAGATGCTTGAAGCCAAGTCTATACACTTACTCTCCTCACCATGCACTGTAATAACCTTTTCAGGCTTATCGCTTAGAGCTTTGATATAGTTCATCAACTGTCTTCTATCGGAGTGGCCAGAAAATCCATCTACAGTTTCAACCCTCATGTTAACCTTAACAACTTCCCTTCTCCCATCAACTGTAAATGGTACCTCCTTCCATCCCTTCTGAATCCTTCTACCTAGGGTTCCCTCAGCCTGGTAACCCACAAACACAAGTGTGTTCTTCTCATCTCCAGCCAAAGCTCTGAAGTACTCCATAACTGGTCCACCATTGAGCATTCCCGAAGTTGATATTATAACGCAGGGCTCTGATGAGTCTATAACCTCTTGCCTCTTCGATGGAGAATCTACTCTGACGAAGTTCTCACTTATAAATGGATTTATTCCCTGATGGAATATCAGATTTCTCAGATGCTCGTTAAGATATTCTGGATAGGCTGTGTGTATGGCTGTAGCTTCGTATATCATGCCATCAATGTAAACTGGTACTTCATCCATCTTTTTAGTTCTTATCGCTTCCTCAAGAACCATCATAACCTCTTGACTTCTACCTACGGCAAAAGCTGGAATCAGAACTTTTCCTCCCTTTTGAATTGTCTCGTTTACAATCCTTATTAAATTTTCCTCAGCCTCCTTCCTTGAAGGCTGGAAGTCTTGACTTCCACCGTAAGTAGCTTCAATTATAATGGCTTCCAAACGCGGGAAGTTAGTTTCTGCTTTGTCAAACAAACGAGTTCTCTCAAATTTAAAATCACCTGTAAAAGCAATATTATAAAGCCCTTCACCTATGTGGAAGTGAGCGATGGCTGAACCTAGAATGTGTCCAGCATTGTAGAATGTCAATCTCACGTCTGGTGTTATATCAGTCACAACTCCATAATCAAGCGTTATGCAGTGCTTTAAGGCTGTTCTAATCCAGTGGGATTCATATGGAATTTGTGTTCCTTCTCTACTAGCAACCTCTATGAAGTCTAACTGAAGTAGAACCATCAGATCTCTCGTTGGTGGCGTTAGGTAAACTGGCCCTCTGTAACCATACTTAAAGAGGACTGGAACTAAGCCACAGTGGTCTAAATGTGCGTGAGTAATTACTACAGCATCTATGCTATCCAAAGGCTGGATCTCTGGTATGTACAAATAAGGTGGCTGGTTTCCACTAACGTTTATTCCACATTCAACTAGTATCTTGCTGTTTGGAGTTTGAAGTAAGTAACAACTCCTTCCAACTTCTCTCGCACCGCCTAAGAACGTAACTCTAACCCACTTGTCTGCATGAAGTATGGGTTTGTTTATGTTCTCTCCAATCCTTCTAAGTATTTCCTTTCTCTCCTCCCTAACACTTAGAAGGTAGCTTCTTATGCTGTCAATAGTCTTCGACTTAAGTGGAGGGGTTCTAATAACCTTCGGACTCCATCCAGTCTCCTTTAAGATCTTTCTAAAGGTAGCTCCACCCTTCCCTATAACAACACCGGGTTTTTCAGCCTCTATTATAACCTCACAATTCTCATCGTCAAAGAATATGTTTGTGATCTTTGCATCTTCTGGAACTATCTCTCTAATTATCTTCTCAGCTTCTTCCTTCGGTTTCAAACTCTTTGGATCCGATCTAATTATAATTCTCTTCCTGAGATCCTTTGCAAGCTTTTTCACTATGTCTACATTTGTCAACTCTTGCGGGTTTTTTACATAAACAACTAAGAATGGACCTTCAAACTCAACGTCCTTTACTTTAACCTTCTTAGGTAGAGAGCTTATTACCTTCTCCTTGATTTCCTTAAGCTTATCCATCATGCTCTTCTGAACTTAGCTAAAACATTCTCAACCTCTTCAGGCTTAAGCTCGAAATATCCATCTGGAGTAATCTTAACTACGTCGATACCATCTCCAGATGCGGAATCTCTCCTCATTGCAGAATAAACGGCTCTGATAGCCAATTCAACACCTTCATCAACAGTCATATCTGGCGTGTATCTATCTTCAAGAACTCCGTATGCAGTAGGACTTCCAGAGCCAGTTGCGACTATGTCTATCTCCTCAATTGCTCCACCTAGCAGATCGATTGAATATATACTTGCTCCCCTCTTGTCTATACCACCTACTAACAGTTGGACGAAGTATGGAAACCATCTGACCGAGTTTAGTATGTTTGAAAGTAGCGTTGCTATAGCCTTAATGGTCGGCCTTTCCTCCTTTCTAATCTCGTAGAGCTTTATCTCCACAGATATCAACCTTGCTAAGAACTGCGCATCTCCAACTGCACCAGCTGTTGTCATTGCAACCCTATCCGCTATTCTATAGATCTTCTTAGCCCTCCTGCTCGCTATGAAGTTACCCATCGTAGCCCTCTTTTCTGTTGCAAGCACTACACCATTTTTGCAAACTAAGCCAACCGTAGTAGTCCCTTTATACACCTTATCCTGTATTTCCCCTAACATTCTGCACCACCATAGAAGAAAAACCTGTTTGAGCCTCTTTGAAAAAAGCGATATTTAAGTCTTTTCACAAGTGAATAAAAAATCAAACTTCGGCCAATTTTTCAAACCAATCCTTAAGCATAACATACTGTTCGTGTGTATTTACAACATCCGTTTCCATTGGACTCTTGAAGAAGAATGCCATCTCTCTTACAACTCCACTTACTCCCTTCTTCTTCGCGAATAGTAGGAACCTTGCTATGTCCAAGATGAGTGGTGCTGCAACGATCGCATCTATTCCATCCCAGATGAAGTAGAACTTCATTCTCGTACCAAGGAATCCCTCGAAGTGTATGAAGTCAAATGCTGTCTTGTTATCGACCAAGCTTGGGAAGTATTCGATTTCAGTTATCGTGTATGGTGAATAACCCATCATCTTCTCAAGTACTTTGTCCTTACTTATCACCTTGCTCTCCTTATTTTCTCTGTGACTAAGGACCTTACCGTCGTAATCTCCTAGAATATTGTAGCTCATCCATCCCAGTATCTTCAAGTTTCTGTAGGCGAACATTGGAGCTAAGGTCGTCTTGACTAGAGTTTCACCCGTCTTTCCATCGTTTCCTGCATGTGGAACACCATTTTCCAAAGCTAGCTGCTTTAGAGCTGGCAAACTTGAACCAACACTTGGTGTAAAGTTTCCGTATGGCAATCCGAGCTTTAGAGATGCGTAGGCATAGAGCATGCTTGCGGTGGCATACTCCTTAGCATCGTTGTCAATCATTTCTTCAAAGCCCTCTATGGTTGTGTGGTACTTCTCACTGAACTTTGGTACTGGTTCAGTAGACGCAACGTTTATAACTACAGTTTCATCATCGGCAAATCCCTTGATGTCTTTCTCTATCCTGTTAACAATCTCTCTAAGCGTCAACCCCTCATCTTCAAGTGTCTCTATCTTTCCAAGCTCCTTTATACCTTCTCCACAGTTTATAGCCGTACCCTTACAAGCCCTAATCTTCTTTAGATCATCTTCAACCTTGTCCAATATCATCCTATCGAAGTGTCTGTTTAGCTCCCAGTGCTCAAGGAGTGCATCGTACGCTGTTGGTAATGGCCTTATGTCATGCCCACCGAATTCAAATTCAAGAGGAACATATTCTGAAATCTTCCTGAATGGAGGGAGTTCTGAGACTAATCCTGTCTTATCAATCAATCCCTTTTCCAAGGCTTTTGCACCAGCCATCGCTGTCGTGGAAACTATACCATAAGCACCTATCAACCAAACCTTCATACTATCACCTCCAAAAATTCAACAAAAACTTGCTAACCAAATGTTCATCTTAAAATCGTTTTAAAAATGTTTCGTCATCCATCTTGTACCTTTAGGGGTATCTATAAGGATTATACCCTTTTCTCTAAGTTTTTCTCTGATTTTATCAGCTTTTTCAAAATCTCTTTCCTTCCTTGCAAGCTCCCTTTCCCTTATGAGCTCTAACACATCATTTGGCAGTACTGGTATCCTCTCATACTTCTCAAAAAGACCCAATACCTTTGAAAATGTCATGAAAACTTTAAAGCATGATTCAAGTTCTTTAAGGCTCATATTGTACAAGTTTCTGTTTATGGCTTTTGCGAATGAGTGGAAAACGGCTAAGGCTTTTGGTGTATTCATCATATCCATTGCAACTTCAAAATCTCTAACGTAACTGTATGTGTCAAATCCAATCCCTTTCCTATCCTCACCAAAGGACTTTAAGGCCGAAATCTCCATGTCTAAGTTTAAAAGTGTGTTCTTGAGGTATTCGTAAGATCTCTTGGCTTTTTCAAGTGAGTCTTCACTGTAATCAAGTGGACTTCTGTAAAAGGCCGTCAAAAGGAAGTATCTCACAACTTCTCCTCCGTAACTCAACACATCTCTAATTCTAACTATATTTCCCAAGCTCTTGCTCATCTTCTCTCCTTTTATCATGACAAAGTCACAGTGAATCCAATACCTAACTGGTTCCACTCCAAACAATGCATAGCTCTGAGCCCTCTCATTTTCGTGATGTGGGAAAATCAAATCTTTTCCACCACCGTGAATGTCAAATGGAACTCCCAAGTATTTCGCAGACATGACACTGCACTCTATGTGCCATCCCGGCCTTCCATAACCCCAGGGGGACTCAAAAACGGATTTAGCCTTAAAATCTTCCTCCTTGGCAGATTTCCAAAGCGCAAAATCCTTTACATCTCTCTTCTTTGGATTTGGCTCAATTCTATGCCTGTTGAGTTCTTCCAAGCTCATTCCAGAAAGCTCTCCATAGCTCTCGAAGGCTGGAACGTGAAAGTAAACATCCTTACCGTTTTCATTCTCAACTTCGTAAGCGTAGCCCAACTCTATCAATCTTTCAATAGCTTGGATAATATCTCCTATGTGATCCGTAACTTTCGGCATGTAATCAGGCATTTTAACATTTAGAGCTTCCATATCCTTGAGAAATTCCTCTATGAACTTATCAGCAATTTCTTTTTGTGTTTTTCCTTCCTCTACAGCTCTTCTTACTATCTTGTCGTCGACATCGGTGAAGTTTTGAACGTAAATCACTTCATGCCCCTTATATTCTAAATACCTTCTTAAAACGTCAAAAAAGACGAACGTTCTTGCGTGACCTATATGGGAGTAGTCATAAGCAGTGATACCGCAGACATACATCTTTACAGTCTTCCCTAAGCTTAGCTCCTCCACACCTTTCGTTAGGGTGTTGTAGAGTCTCATGAGGAATTGTAACTGACTTTAAATTTTAACTATATATCTTCCCTTAACTTCATCGTAAACTGCATGTTGCAAAATTCTTTCAAGCCACTCATCATCTAAAACCAAGTACCCAAGTTCGCTACAAGCTTTGTAGAAATCCTTTGGTCTTATGTTTAGCCAATCAAAGTTCTTTATCTCAGACTTCCTGACAACTCTAAAGGGTTTACCGTTTATATCTATCCTAATTGTTCTCTTTGGCAACTCCTTCCTTAACCTCCACTTTGCAACGAGATGCGATTGAACTGCTCTTACAGCACTTTCAACGTCTTCTCCATCCAAAATTACCCTCAACACGATCTCTACAATTGTGTTTAACCTATCTGGAACGCCTATAATATCTCCTCTAAGTTCGATCCTCACAGATCTAAGTTCAATTCCTTCTTCCTTAAGCCTTTCACCTATCTTCGACGTCCAACCTCTTTTGTTACCCGTCTTATCGACGATCCCTCCTATTATATAACATTCTGCCTTTTGACCTTCGAAAACCTCACTGCCATTTGGATCAAGTAAGATTACATCCTTCAAATTCCTGTCTTTTATAAACTTGGATGTTGAGGGATAATAAACTCCAAAACTCAAATCTTTATGAGTAACAATAAGCCTTTCATCCCACATGTACTTCCTAATGACACCCAAACTCTGCTGAACTTGTAGTATCAACTTCTTCTTTTCCTTCTCACTATGTAGATCAAAGAATGAGCAATCTATAACTATGTAGGGAAAATCTTTCACTCTCTTTATCAGATCGCCTCTCGTTAGAATTGGATTTTCACACTTTCCTACGTGTGCTGGGTTATCACACGAGTCTAACTTGAAAGCACTTCCTTTTAAACCTTTACAGACATTAGCCTTACCCATTATGACGTAATATGCCATCATCTGTAAAGGATCATCACTTTCCAATATCCTTTTCATTTCTGTCGATATGCAGCCTATTCCTAATTCCCTTAGCGTTTCTACAAACACGTCTTTGAGTCTCATGAACTATTGTTTGGCATATGCGATATTTCCTTATCGATCTAAAGATTATACCTAAGATTATAACAATTCCAACGATAATTAGAAATGTATAATCTTTAAAGTATTCTGTAAGGTAGATCGATATTATAGATATGAATACTGAACTTGTTAATGATGCTGAAACAATCGTCGAGAAAAGTTTGAGGTTGTCTAAACCCAACAGTTTTCCAATTAAACTTGCCGTCGTACTGCCAGTACCTTGAAAAGGTATAAAAACGAATATGAATAACCCAAAATATGTATTCTTCGCAAGATCATACTCCTCTATAAACTTCCTCGCTTTAACTTCGAGCTTTCTTATGATATCACCGATTTTTGGGATGAGTAAGATTATATCGAAGTTCCATATGATATAGAACGCTGTGAAAGCATCTGTTGCTGTTATCAACAATACAGTTACAGCTAAGGCCAACACACCGTAATCATGAAGGTAGGATATCATGAGCGGTATTATACTTTCCTTACCTGCCGGAGGAAGGAAGTAAGCGATTAGAAATCCCGCGATATAGTAGTTTAATTTGATGATGGAGTAAACAAAGGCAAGATATGTGAGCGGTGGTAGGATTAACAATATCAACCTCTTTAGCACTTTCAACCCCTCCAGATATAGAATCTCTCACCTTTATAGTTAATTAGCTTTCCATCGTAAAACTCGTTTCCAAAAGGTCTTACAAGTATATCTGCTCCCACAGCCTTTCCCAGCCTTACTATGTAAGGTACTATATCTGGTGGAGGTCTTATCGAATATATCAAGCTTGAATCAGTGTAAACATCAAGTTTTGGATTGGTCACGTCATCCAAGATAAAGTCGATGTTCCTTATGGGGATTTCTCTAATGTCTGTTGCAATCACGTGAAATCCCCTCTTCCTTAGCTCTAAGGCAACTATCCAGTTGTAACCTATCCCAACTTCTACGACCTTTCCAGAGTAGTTTTTATGGATGTAATCTGCAATCTGCAACACAAACGTTTAATTTTGTTTGTGTATTATAACCTTTTGTGTTAAGCGTGGTAATTAGGGAATACAGTGTAAAAGACTTCAGAGATATAATGGAGATAGACAGAGAGGCTTTTTCACCTCGTAATCCAGTTTATGACGTTTACATTTATGTTACCTACGGTAGTGACCTTCTCGTTGCGGATATCGGTGGGAGGGTTGTAGGGTACATCGCTGTGATGGACATAGATAGATATACTTCGAAGATCGTTTCGTTTGCAGTTAAGAAAGAGTTCAGAAATAGGGGAATTGGAACAAAACTACTTTCAACAGCTATAGAGAGATGTAAGAGTAGAGGAAAGAGGAGGATCTTACTTGAGGTAAGAGTTTCAAACTACATCGCTCAACACCTTTATAAAAAAATGGGTTTCAGGATTGTGGACACAATTCCAAATTACTATCAAGACGGTGAAGATGCCTACCTTATGGCTTTGGATTTAGATCAATTGACTCAAGAAGATCTCGTATCTTAGGATTGTTTAGAAGTTCGCTTGGGTGTTTGTCTTTAAATATCTCATAAATGCCTTTACACAAAAGCAGTATTGCCCTCTTATGATCTGCCTTGCTCTTGTGAATGTGTACTGGGTGTACACCCAATTCGTCATACAACTTGAAGTGTCCATTTGCAACACCAGCACTTTCGAAAAACCTTTTGATGTTAAAGAGTGCTAAATGTAGTAAAACCATCTCCTCCTTGTGCATAGGACATCACCGTCAAGCAAGACTCGAACATACGATAAAAAAATTTATTGCTCGAAAAATGTATTTACATACAATGTCATACATATTTATTTGTAGAAATTATCACAATTTTTCATTACTTTAACCTCCAAAACCCTTAAATACTATTTGGTTTTAAGAGTAAACGAGCCAGGGTGGCAGAGTGGCCATGCGGGGGACTGCAGATCCCCTGACCCCGGTTCAAATCCGGGCCCTGGCTTAAAGGAAAAGGTGTAGAGTCAGCTCTAAATTCTCTTTATATTTTCTTCACCTTTTGGGTAGGATAAAAATTGTTATAATTTTTATTTATTAGCAAAATTAAAATTTTGGTAGAATTACTTATATACTTAATGTCGCCCTAAAGATATCCAATATGTGTTTTGAAACGTTTCTGAACGATATTACTAGCTCTTTCCTGCCTATATTATAGGCTGCCTGAAGTATAGCACCTGCAGCGATCCGCGTTTTAAGATTTTTGGTTATGTTATCACGTCCAAAGTGGACACATCCAAAGCGTTGGATGAAATCCTAAATGGTGGCCTTCTAATACTTCGAGATAGCAATCCAGCAAGCACTGGAGAGTGCCACAATCAAGGTAAGTGTTTACTTATGAGTTGCAAAGATTACGAGAAGTTCTCATAAATGAGGTAAATTCGGCTTAGAAATAGATGATAAATTAAAGTGGTATTAGGATGCTAATTCAGTTGCAGTATACCGAAAATCATTTAAATAACTTTAATTACCAAAAAATATGTTTGGAGAAGAGAAAAACCTAATCATCACCAAACTTGGGGTTGATGGATATCCTTTGCTTGCTAAGTTAGACTCCAAACACGATAAAATTGTCTGGCTCTCTTCAAGTTCATACATCCCATCCGAAATCTTAAAAGCATATTCATACAATGGTAATGCTGAACTTTTCAGCTTCTATTCTCAATTCGATTGGGGTATTAATCTGCTAAACCTCAATGAAGTAAGTATGGCAATTTCCCGCTCGGGGGGGGGGGAGCGTTCTTGTGTAATTATTTCCTGTATTTCTGAACTCATAATGTACTATGGTGTCAGTAAAGTTTACCACTTCATTCTTAACGTGATAAGGAATACAGGGAAATTTATAAGCATGATGATTGATGGTGCTCAAAATAAAAAGGATGAACTTCTGATTTCAACGCTCTTCGATGCTGTTTTCAGGCTTAAAAAGAGGCTTGCTGGCGATGATTGGGAGATACTGCTTATTCCTGAAGTATGCATCCAGAACAAGATGTACAGGCTCAGATATGATAAGGGAGTTGTTGAGCTTGAGCAGATCCTGATAAAAAGCTTAATGCCTGCATGATGCTAGACGAAAGTTGAAACGATTATAACAATAGTGGTGTGATAGCCTATGAAGATCCCCACAGGCATTCCTGGACTTGATGATGTTCTTAAAGGTGGTCTTGAGAAGGGTTGGAGCTACCTGATCAAAGGTGAACCCGGAACTGGAAAAACAATTTTCGGCTTGCAGTTCTTGCTTGCGGGAGAGAAATCAGTGTATATCTCCTTTGACGAGGTCTATGAAGAAGTAAAGCTTCAGGCAGAGAGGTTCGGCTGGAGTTTGGATAATATTCACTTCGTAGATAAGGTTAAAGAAATAGATATCTTAAAAGGCGATATCTTTTTCTTTGACTATGATACAATTCCAAATATAACAGAATTCATAGAATCTATAACTAAGCTTAAAGAACTGGAAAACGTTGAAAGAGTATTTATAGATGGGATAGGTATTTTGAGGGATATAACAAAAGACAGTTCGATTTACCGCAGGATTCTCTCTTCCATCATTAAGTTCCTCAACTCTGTCGGAGCAACAACGATTATTTCTGCTGAGATGACTGATGATGTAGGAAAAGACGTAATAAGCTATTTAATGAGCGGAGAGTTCGTTTTAAGGCGAAGAAAGAGGAGAGATGGAAAGGTTTTCAGGACGATAGAGGTTCTCAAGTACAGGAGTGGCGATGTCTATTTGGGAGAACACTATTTTAATATAACACCTAGGGGTATTGTTATTTACCCAATAATCCCTGTTTACAAGCCCAAAGAGTACGAGAGGAAGCTGATTTCGACTGGAAACACAGAGCTTGACAAGATGCTTGGAGGAGGAATACTAAAAGGATCAAAGGTCTATATAGCTGGAAAGACTGGAGTTGGAAAAACAAGCCTCTGCCTTCAGATTTTAAAGGCAAATGATGAGAAAGGAAATGTCGGGATTCTTTACGCATTTAATGAGTCTAAGGATAAAATCCTAAGGAAATACAAAGAAGTATTTGATTACGAACCGAAGAAGTTAGTTGTTAGAGAAGTGGAGAATATTAGCCTTGGGGAGTTCTACAACATGGTTATTGAAGACATTAAACTCAAACCTGAAATCATAGCCATAGATCCGCTCAATGCCGTAGATGAGATGGCAATCTCAACAGATGAGTTTCTATCGATGCTCTCTCTGCTCAAGAATCAACTTGAAGGACTTGGCATAACCTTTATAGGAATTTATGAAATCACGCAGCCAGTAAGTGAATTTCATTTCACGGGAGCTGGAATGAGCAGGTTTGCAGACTATCTGATAGTTGGCAGGCATATGGAGATGGAAGGAGAGCTGCTCAAGACGATTGCAGTTATTAAGAACGAATTTGGCAACCACGAGAGAATGATCAGAATACTTGATATAGAGAGTGGTAAGGGGTTGAAAATCGGAGAACCGCTGAAAGAATACAGCGGGATTATTAGTGGAGTGATCCGGAGAGCGACCAGCTAAAATTTTACAATGATTGCTTTGACTCCATTTACCTCTGCCAAGTTTGCTGTATATTCTCTACATTGTCTCAAAATATGTTTCGGATGATGACAGAACAACTTTATTCAACGCTTTCAAGCATGTGGTGAGAGAAATTAATACAGCTTGAAACAGCATCAAAACTCTGGTATTACATCGAGAGAGATGCCCTTAAAGCGGGTAAAATCACGCCCCTACTCTATGATCCATACGTTGAGGATATCAGCTGCAGGGCTACGGCAAGCCTGTTTACGTCTACCACAGCAAGTACGAAAGCATACCGACGAGCATAGTGATGCAAGATGGAGAACTGGACGATTTTGTGCTTTCGGTTGCGCAGAAAAGAGGAATTGAGCTAAGCGTTGCAAATCCAATGGCTGACACAACCCTCTACGATGGTAGCAGGATCCAGATAACGTTCAGGAGTGAGGTTACAGATCACTGTTCAACCTTTATGGTCAGGAAAATACGAAAGGAACCAATAACCCCCATTGCTCTAATCGACTGGAATACGTTCTCGGCAGAGGAGATGGCTTTGATATGGTTAAGTCTTGGGAGTAATAGCAGCATATTATTCGCTGGTGGGACTGCAGGAGGAAAACAACTGCAATGAACGCTGCAGCACTGTTCATCCCACCGAATGCTAAAATTGTCTCGATAGAAGATACAAGGGAGATCCTGCTCCCACACAAGAACTAGATCCCAGTGTTGCTGGTAACAGCGGATATGTTTGCTCTTCTAAAAGTTGCTTTGAGGCAGAGGCCAGATTACATCATAGTTGGAGAAGTTAGGAGAAAGGAAGTAGTTGTGATGTTTCAGGCTATGTCATTAGGTCATACAGCTCTATCAACAATCCACGGCGGATCCGCTAGAGCAGTTATTGACAGGATTACGAGCCCACCTCTATCAGTCCAAGAATCCATGTTGCACCACCTCGACCTCGTAGTCTTCGTAGGAAGATACCAGAGGGGCAAGAGGGTCATTAGACGGTGTGCTGGTGTATGGGAGCTAAATGAAAAAAATTGAACAGAATTCTGTATTTGAATGGGACGCAGAGAAGAACATTCATGTCAAGAGGAATCCGAAAGCAATTCTGGAGAAGATAGCTTGGAGGAGAGGATGGAGTAAAAGAGAGGTTGAAAAAGAAATCGATAGAAGAACAGAACTGCTGCAATATTTCACGGAGAATGGGATAACTAGCCTGAAATCGTTCACTGATATCATTTCCAGATATTACCACTCTCCAGATACCGTTCTATCGGAAATAGCGTAGAGGTGAGATGATGAAGTTGCTCAGCGACAATTCTACATTCAGCACAGTTATGGGGTTTGCAATGCTCCTCGTTATACTTACAGCAGCTTACGCATACCTTCAGATCGAATATATTCCCGAAATCTGCTCATCGCACGAAACAAAGCACTTCAGCGAGGTAATAGACGAGCTTGTAGAGCTTTCGGCAAAGGTAAAAGGTAGTATTACAAACGATGAGCTCAGCAGCGTATCAATAAAGCTTGGCGGCTATTATCCAGACATCCCATTCTTCTCAACACCTCCCGGCTTCACAGGCATGCTCAGAAGCTACGATGCTGAGGTTAGAATACAGAATGCTGTTGGCGTCGAAGACGAAATTGCGCAGGTGTGGGGTGGAAGTGAAGTTGTGTGGACCGGGCAATCCCTAAAATACACTCCGAATTACATCTTCTCTAGTGGACACAAGGCTGTTTGGTAGTATGGGATTGTTGCTGTTGGCAAGCTAAACTACGTTCCCGTTGATGGTAAGATCATAGAAGGTAAAACAATATCCATTCCATTACTGAGGGCAAACATTTCAGACAGCTCAAATGCTCGTAAAGAATACACATTATCCATTTACAGTGGTGGCGGAAAGGGAATTCTGATAAGGGACAATGGTAACCCGATTAAAATCGTCCTGAAAACTTCTCTGCCAAGAAGCTTCTGGGAGGATCACTGGAGCGAGGTTATAGATCCGTCATACATCTCAAGCGTTGCATACAACAACGGAGTGGTTGAAATTACGTTGAGGACAGGTACAACTTACAGACTGATCGCTGGAGTTGTTGAAGTTGAAGAATCATCTGGTAGGGCTGTGCAACACTACTTATACAGACTTTCTCCGAGCGATCAGACTACTTCAGCCACTCTTGTTGTTGAAGTTAGAGATAAGTTCAACAATCCTGTTCCAAACGTGGATATAACCTTCAGAAGCTCTTCTGTCACGTTTTCCGATGGTGTTCATACCGTAAATACTCTAACAGTCAAGTCAGACTACAGAGGAATTGCCTCTGTTGTGGCTGTAGATGTGTCAGGAGGTTCTGGTGTAGCTGTTGCGTCGATAACGCGTGAAGATGGCACGCCCTTCGAGATAACTTTTACGCTCTGGAAGGGGCGATATGATGGAAGGTAGAGTTAGAAGTTTTCTTAAGACGCCGATTCCAGGATACATTCCTGAAGACTTTATTACTGCTAATGAGCGCAGATTCGTTGCAGCTGACATAAGCAATCCGAAAGAGTTCTCGAAAAGAGTAGGAGTACTAGTGACGTGATTTCAATCCTCTCCTTTATAGCTATCTTCCTGTATCCTCAGAAAGCCTTTCTCTTACTGCTACTCCCAGTCGCTGTACTTCCAGGAATCGTGCTTAAGAAGAGTGTGATTTCTGCAATCCCGTCTATAAAGATTTCATCTAGGAAGGAGAAGGTGAACGCTTACTTACATCAGGCTATTGTTGCCATGCTTGGCTATGCCAAGGCTGGTTTGACGCTTCCGGAGCTAAAGAAAGTCAAGGAATTCATAAACCTCGAGGAATTCGCTCAGATAGTCGATGTTGAGAGACTTCAAGAATTTTAAAGGACTCCTAAAAGTTCAAGAAACAAAGAGGAATTTTATTTTAAAGCTTTTAGAAACTCATCTCTGCTTATCTCAGCGAGCTTTAATATTCCGAGAAGTGTTCCTGGCTTTAGCTCTGGGTGTAAGGGAACTACAGTTACGATCTTTCTCCCAGACTCATACTTTACAAGGGTTACGTGGCTTCCCTTCTGCCTGCTTACCTTAAAGCCAAACTTCTTTACGAGGACTTTGATCACTTCCTCTCCAGAAAGTTTTGGAAATTTAGACATTCATAACACCGATAATTTCCCTCTTCTCTAATTCTTCTTTTAATTCTGGCAACTCTTCCAAATACAATTCAACTGCTTCTTTTATGTTTTCTAATGCTTCCTCTATAGTTTTTCCCTGGGTTGTAACTCCCGTAAATACCTCTCTAACAATAAATGTGTCCTCTTCTTTCCAGACTATAACATTAAGCTTCATCGCTCTTAGATAGAGTAGCAGATTAAAAAGATTTATTGAGATCTCAGGGGAGGATGACAATTCAAGAGAACAACGAATATTAATGGAGAGACTCATGGACTAAGTGCTCTATTATCTAACCAGAATTTTGAAGAAGAAAGGTTTATTCAAGAGGGAAAGGAGAAGTACTAAGATAAGAGTTCTAGCGATAGTTTTGTACTTTTTCGGCTTATCTTTCATAGATATGAGCAAATGTCTTAAAGTTATGAGCTTCAAAGTTTCTTACAAAGCCGTTAGGAAGTGAAGTGATATCATAAAGTTGACACTTTCCCTACTAAACAATAGACGACGAAGTCGGCAATTAGGTCAACCTAAATAAAGTTATTTTTCCTTAAACGCTCTTTCGATTTTTATCTAATTTCCAAATATTACTTTTGGATCTACTGTTTAGTGAGGAGCTTTCTTAGCGACCTGCTGAATTATTAATGTAGAGCCTAAGTAGCGGATAGGATCGATTTTTCTTATGAGTTAACAGCATCATTGAAAAGTTTTATCAGCGTTGATGTTGTGAGTAGCCTATGGTATACACGGTTAAACTCAAAGGTAAGTTCGATCTGAAGGAGAAAGATGTAGTTGAGCTTCATCCATGGATTAAACCTCTTTTAGGAGAGATAAGGAAAAAAGGATGGAAATACAGGATTTTGAACATTGATGCTGAAGTTCTTGTTGAGCTAAATCTAGACAAACTTAAGCTAACCCTCAACTACCATCCACCTCGCATCGACGAATTCAAGGAAGAAGGAATCCACGAAATTTCAGCTGAGCTTGGGAGTGAACCCCCTGCCGTAATGAAGATCCTCTCGATTGAGAGATTTGACATTGGCATTTCGACGAAGCATTGCTTGTGTGCCGTTGAAATTGATCCGTTCGAAAAGAAGATAAAGAGAATCTGGGATGTTTTGTGGAGTTTTGACAAAGAAAGCCCTAAGAAGTTAGCAGAAGCAAGAGAAGTCTACGAAGTTGCAAAATGGTTGATTGAGGAGAAAGGATTCAAACCTGCCGACGATCATGTAGTAGAAGATTACAAGAAGCTTATCGACCTATTTGAAAAGCCTTACAGGTTCACTCTAACACTTGAACTCACCGTAAAAGACGAGAATAAAGTGCCGAGCTGGGAAGAGCTTAAAAGAGAACTGTGTAACTTTTTCTACGAAAGAGGATTGCTTGCCGAACTGAAAA
>CAZFVO010000025.1:0-19293 GCA_964522325.1 uncultured archaeon
TATGAAGCTTTCATCGAAGACGGAACGATCTCTTCGGAAGCCCAAAGAACCTTTTTTTAAGGCTTCCCCGAGCCTGCCCCACCTTTCCTCTCTCGTCTTCTTATAAAGCTTTATCAGGTTTCCCTGATAGAATGGCGAATCGCTCAGGAGAAATACTTTTGATACCTTAGTTAAGGCGTACTTTCCGTTAACTTCTCTTAGAAAGCCGGAAGCAACCAGAGCGTTACAAACTTTTTTTGTTATCCTTTCGTCGAGATCTAATTCCTTAGCCACTTCTTCAGCACCTTTGGGCTTCTTAAAGCAGTCGAAGAGGTTTAGTTCAACAGCGGTTGCGAGAACGATGAATTTTTCGACCGATTGGGCTAACTCAGAGATTATGTTCGGATTGACCGATGGGTAGTTTAATATCTTCGCAATTTTTAGCACAATCTGTCACCTCCTTAATTTTTTTTAATACTTTATCCTCTTTTAATACTTTATCCTAAAGAATTCTTAAATTTTTTTTGGTTAAGGTTATGTCTATATTCTAAATTTTATATTTCTCTCTATTCTCAGTTATTGGGCTTGTATTTGGCTTTACGCTTCCGGATAGCGTCATTCTAGAGGCTTTGAGCTTATGATTCTGAGCAAAACTTATACCAAAAATAACAGCCAGCTGCATGGGCAGAAAGCAAATCTACGAAGTTGTAAAGCATTTACCAGCGGAAGAGCTCGATAAAAGGATCAAAAAGCTTGAAAAATATACAAGAGTTCTTAAAAGACTGTACTTCATAAGATATCTCTACAGAGGAATGAGTGTTGAGGAAGCTGCCGACCTAGTAGGAGTTACCAAAGCAACGGGCTATGCATGGCTTAAGAGATGGAATTCCAAAGGTTATGAAGGCTTAATTCCGGAATTTGGTGGAGGGAAACCCTCTAAACTTACAAAGGATCAGAAGGAAGAACTCAGAGAAATGCTCAAGAAAAAGGATTCCTGGACGACGAAGGAAGTTCAGGAACTGATAGAAGCAGAGTTTGGAGTTAGCTATTCTTCGTGGCAGGTCAGGAGAATTCTCAGATCTTTCGAAATGAAATATGCTAAACCATACCAGAAGGATTACAGGAGGCCTGAAAATGCTGAAGAGACTTTAAAAAAACCTGGATGAGGCTGAAATCGAGCAAGACATCATAGGATTCGTCGATGAGATGGCTGTCGAAGCTAACGCAAATACAGCAAGATTATGGAGTTTTGGAAAGCCTGTTAGAAGAGTTGCTACCTACGTTAAAGCTAAGGTTTCAAGATTCTACAGCTTGAACGGAGAGAGCGTAATAGAGTTTTTCAGAAAGTAACAGAGCTGAAGATTTCATATCTTTTCTCAGAAAGATCAGAGAGCCAATCCTGAAAAAGAATCGTGGTAATTTTGGATAATTTCAGGACGCATCATGCTAAGAAGGTAAGAGAGGAGGATGAGAAGCTGAACATTTCGCTGGTTTATCTACCTCCTTACTCTCCAGACTTGAATCCAATTGAAAACATTTGGAAGAGTGTTAAAAGAGTTATTTCGGAGATGTCTCCGCTAAATGTTGAGGGATTGAAGGAAACAATTGCTAAAGCCTTCAAAAAGTTGACAGAGTCAATATCCTTTGCAAAAAGCTGGATTGAGAGGTTCTTGAGTAATAAGTTAAGATGTTATGCACTTAACTATAAATATTGCGACCTGTATTGTAAAATCTTGGGAGTCAATCTGTAGAATTGCAATCGCCTAAAATATGTAGATTATGTAATAAGATTACCAAATCTTTCTGTAAGAATATTTAATGTCCTTTGTGCCATCTGTAACAATCTTTCGGAGCTATTAGCTATTTGTTGAACTGCGGCAGTTTGCTCTTCTATCGCAGCAGAAGATTCTTCACTAGCCGAAGCGGACTCCTCGGCAGTCGATGCAACTTCCTCAATATTCTTAACAAGCTTTTCAAGCTTTTCAATACCCTTATTCGATTCTTCAGCAATCTCTTTAAGTCTTCTATCTATCTCTGCAACCATATTACCAACTTCTTCTGCCATTTTCAAAGCTTCACGTATTTTCTCTCCACTTTCACTAGATCCTGCTTCAGCCTTTCTCACGGCTTCTATGACATTATTGGTGGCATCAACAACATTAGATATTATATTAGCTATTTCCTCAGTACTTTTTCTAGATTCTTCAGCAAGTTTTCTAATTTCATCTGCTACAACTGCAAACCCTCTTCCATGTTCTCCAGCTCTAGCAGCCTCTATGGCAGCATTCAACGCTAGTAAATTCGTTTGATCAGCAATCGACTTAATTCTTTCAGTTACCTTCCCTATGTTCTTAACAGTTTCATTAAGCTCCTCAACAATTCTTCCTACAGCGTTGATGTCTTCCATTATCTCTTGAAGCTTGTTGACAGCAATTTCTCCACTTTCTTTAGATTTATTTGCATATTTCATAGCATTGTTAGCGTAATTGCTGGATTCAGAGATATTCTGATTTAACTTATCGAAAAGCTCCATAGTCTCCTTAACCATAACCAGCGAGTTGTTTGCAATTTTTGAAAGATTTTCAGCTCCAGTTGCAACTTGCTGTGAAGCAGAATTTATTTGTTGCATTCCAGCATTAAGCTGGCTCAGAGCTTCCATATTCTCTTTTGCCATTTCTTTAGTCTCATTCATAGCTTTACCTAGCTCCCTCAATAGGTTTCCGATGTCAACTGCAAGTGTATTTACTAATTCGAAGACTCGCGCAAAATCTTCGTCTTCTACTTTTTCAAGTCTTACATCAAAGTTTCCTGCCATTATCTCTCTCAGTGCATCCTCTAACTGAGCTAAGTACTTTTTATAGTTTTCTTCGTATTTTACCTCTAAAACCTCTGAACTCATACTATCCCCCTCCAATCTCATTTTTGAATTCTTATCTCTAAATTACTCTTTTAGAACAAAAATATATAAAATTTTTTTTCACATAACTAATTGCAACTTTAAAAATTTAAAATAGAGTTTAGTAATTTCAAATTCGAAATTGTAAATAACAAAACAAATGAACTCAATTGAAATGAATTAATTAATTTGTAAATTTTTTTAAGAAGCACAACTAAGTTTTTGCCTTTCTCAGTCAACGAATACTTTCCACCTAACTTACAGACAAAGTTATCTTTTATAAGTTGCTTTAACAATCTGTTCAGTACACTCGGACTTATTCTTGATCTAAACATTATGTCGTTAAAGTTTGCTGGAGAATCATTATAAAATCTTCAATGTTCCTAGATGCATAAGTGTTCTATACGCGCTTTCCCACTTTTCATTCATGTCTTGTTCTTTTGAACTGAATAAATATATGGGTATTTCTAAATTCTATTTTTCTAATCCTAACTTGTTGGCAAACCATACAACTCTCTGAGGGAATGGAATTGTAATTCCGTTCTTCTCAAGTTCAACTTTAATCTTCCAAAGCATATTGGTCTTAATACTGTACCACTCGCTTGTGGGTGTCCAAAATCTGATAACTACATCAACACTGCTTTCACCCAAGCTATCAACGAAGATGTCTGGACTGGGTTCTTTAAGGACAAAGGGTTCATCAGATAAAACGTCATTTATTACCTTAATTGCTTTACCTGCATCATCGCTATAACTTATTCCTATCCGGTATTCCACTCTTCTTGCAATGTTAGCAACTAGATTTGTTATATTGGATGTAAACATTCTTTCATTTGGAATTCTAACGTAAAGTCCATCGAATGTTCTAATTATTGTGGACATTATGTGAATATCTTCGACTATACCGAAGACACCATCAACGTTTATTGCATCTCCAATCTTTATAGGTCTCTCCCAAAGTAGAAAGAGGCCAGATATAAAGTTTGAAACTACACTTTGACTTGCGAAACCTATAACGATACCAGCAACACCACCAGCAACAAGTAATCCCGTTAAATTTAATCCTAAGATTGGAGTTACACCCAAGAATGCTATGATTATTATGCTAAAATATATTACTTTAGTTATAAAGTCAAGTTGATCCCTTCTGATCCTGTCAGCCAAAACTCTCTTAACGTTAATTGTAACGATTTTGGCAATCAAAACAGTAACAATCATTACGACAACGACTGTAAGTATATCTCTAACTGTTACATTCTCGTAGACCTTGTACCCTAAAATGTCAATCATAGTCCCCACTCCATTACAAAGCTCCTTCTCAAAACATGCAATCTTTTGGCAGTGTAAACCTCTATCGCCTTTTTCATCTTGTATTTTCCATCCACAAACTGTGTTTCCGCAATACCTCTAGAGGTTATGTTAACTGAGGCCTTGGATATAACTCTTGTATCATCGTAGTAAATTTTCATTCCATAAACATCTAAAACAACCTTTCCGAATTCGACCCAGTCTTCAGAGGAATTTAAAAGTTCTAGTTCTAAAACACCTTCCTTTAGGACATCGGTCTTTGGAACTTTACCGTAAACGTCGCTCATCCAATACCTGCATATTACACCCTTACTTGGAGTTCCGTAAAGTGTGTACTTTGGATCTGTGAGTGTGAAAACGTCGAGTATGGCAAATTCTCTGTTCAGGATAAAGGTACCAATCTCTATCGGGAAGGTAACGTATATTGTTATCTTTGATTTTGGTTCAATTATAATTTTATCCTTTAGTTCAATCTCGAGAAAGTTCGTAATGTTCTTTGGTATATTTACCGGTTCAACCGGATTTAGAACAATCTTTCCCGATCCAGCAATTCTCTTTAACGAAACTTCCTCCTTACAAAGCCTCCTGTACACGTAAAAGTTGTCGTCTTTCTCAACAGCTATTAAGAAGTCATCCCTATCTAAATTAAGATCACCGATATCGTACTCTCCATACACACAATTGGATAAAATTCAAATACATTTAAAGGTTGTGAGGTAGGTGGTAGTTGAGAGGGAGTTCAGAGGACTCAAAGATGCTTGGAAGATAACGTTTCCAGCACTTTTGTTATGTACAGCTTTGGACTTTGTAGGGGGCACGTTCTTAGGTAGTTACTTTGATAAACTCATGAGAAACTACTCCATCTTACTCGTAGTTTTACCAGGTATAATGGGTTTGAGGGGAAATATATATGGTGCCTTGGCTTCCAGATTCACGACATCTCTCTTCTTAGGTGAGATGAGACCGAGTTTAGGAGAGAGAAAAGTATTCGAAGGCTTAGTCTTGGGAATTTTACTTTCTCTCCTCCCCGTTATATTACTTTGGTTCGTAGGCTTCTTCAAGGTTGGAAAGAACGCTTTTGAAGTTTTGGCTATATTAATAGCTTCAACGATATTCGTAAGCGTGCTGTTGAGTTACGCTACTGCAGTTGTATCGATAATACCTTTTAGAAAGGGAATAGACCCTGATGCTGTAGCATCTCCACTCATAACATCAATAGCCGATCTGCTGACGATACCTATGCTCATTGCCTTTGTCCTCCTCTTTGAGCTTGAGAAACACATCTTCTATTTACTCCTATCAGCTTTAATCCTTTTGGCAACGATATTCTTCATCAAGTTTAAAGTGAACAAAGGTACGTTTTTGGAACTTTCAAGTGTCTTAATAGTCTTTGCGATGATTGCTGGTATCTCTGGAAGTATACTTGAAAGCTACAGTGAATTTATATATAAAGCTTTCATACTCAGCATACTTTACCCATCTATCCTCGACAGTTTGGGAAACTACGGTTGCGTGATCGGATCAAAGACCTCCACAAGGCTACACTTAGGTGAAGTGAATAGGTTCATCGATTTAAAATCAGTTAAGGACATCCTATCCCTTTTAACAACTTCAATACCCCTCCCATTCATTATGTACATGTTTGGATACGTGATATCAGTCAAATTGGGCAAGTACGTTGAAATCCACTACGAGTTCTTCCTTCTCTATCCAATCTTTGCTCTTTTTGTAATGTTTTTGGGGTATTCATTAGCTTTTCTCTCTCATAGGTTGGGTTTAGATCCCGATAACGTTACAGTTCCAGCTATAACTACCCTAGCGGACCTAATTGGAACAGCATTTACAGTCTTAGTTGCCATTTGGTAAACATTTTAACCTCAAAATTGAGTATCGATTCATGAAAGTGACATTGCATGTGGACGGAAGGAAAATACCCATAAACAATTTTGTACAGTCGATTTTGAGAGATGTTAATTTGGCAATAGTGTCGAATCTTAAGGGGGTTGGAGAATGGAGAGAAATAGAGATCAAGATAGAAAGATCCTCAGAAAGCTCAGAAGAATAGAGATTCATGAGTACAAGTCTGGATTGAGTGTTGAAGAAGTTGAAAGAACATACGGAATCAAGGCTATAAAGCTCGCATCGAACGAGAACCCTTACGGTCCTACACCGAAAGTTTACGAAATTTTGAGGAATTTCAAAAATTTGAACATTTATCCTAAGGAAATTCCGGAACTAAAGGAAGCTTTAGCTGATTATTTGGGTGTTGAAGAGAATAGAATAGTTTTAGGAGCGGGAAGTGACGGAATAATGGAAAACGTCTTCAAAATGTTCGTTGAGAGGGGGGATGAAGTAATAATTCCAATTCCGACATTCTCCTATTATCATACGCTCGCGAGCGTGTATTCTGCAAGGGTTGTAAATGTTAAGAGAAGGGAAGATTTTAGGATAGATATCAACAGAATATTGAATGCGGTAAATGATAGGACAAAGGTAATCTTCATATGTTCTCCAAACAATCCAACTGGGAATGCTGAGAGCTTTGAAGACGTGAAAGCTATTGTTGAGAGTGTAGATTGTTTGGTTTTCATAGATGAAGCTTACGTGGAATTTGCCGATCAGAGTTTACTCAAGCTTGCAGAGTATGAGAATGTAGTAATTTCGAGGACATTCTCAAAGGCTTTTGGCTTAGCGAATCTTAGAGTAGGTTACGCTGTGATGAGTGAAGATCTCATAAAATACTATAGAGCGGTAAGTCCCCCCTTTCCAGTTTCAACACTATCGATGCTCTGTGCTCTACAATGTTTGAGAGATTTGAAATACATGAGGGATTGTGTCAAAAAGGTTAAGGCTGAAAGAGAAAGAATGTTCAGAGAACTCAAAAAGAGAGGAATTGTTGTCTTTCCTTCTCAAGCAAACTTCCTCTTCATGAGATCTCCAATTAAAGCAAGTGAATTCGTTTCAGAACTAATCAAGAGGGGTGTTATAGTAAGAGATTGCTCAAACTTCTTGGGCTGTGATGAGTTCAGTGTAAGAGTTAGTGTTGGAAAGCCAGAAGAGAACGATGTGTTTTTGAGAGCTTTGGATGATCTACTTGATCACCTTTAAAACTCCTTCTCCCTTTCCAATATACCTTTTTAAACCTTCATCCATACTGAACTCAACCTGATAGTACACCGAAACGTTCCTGGAGTTCAATCCGATTACAAGAAAAACTAGTTCCTTCACACTGATCCTTTGATTCAAAGATACTCGAAAAACCGTCCTTACTCTCGTAAAAACTTATGGATTTCCAATTGTCCATAGGCGTAAGGAGGTATATCTCTGAAAGGGTATCTGGTGTTATCTTAATCCTTTAGTAGTTCTCTCCTCATGCCAAAGACTGAATCTAATTTTATTCATTTCAAGTGAATCGATTGTCAAACTTGCAATCTTTCTGTGATCGTCGTAAAATTCTATAACGTTTCTCTGAAGAGTTTCATTTGAATACTCTATTTTCCAAGTAAGCTCAACAGGTTTTGTAATATATAATATAATTCCAACTAAAACTAAAACGCAGACTACAACTCCTATGATAAGATACCATTTCTTCATGACCTACACATCAATCAAAATGCTTCGCAGAAATCCTTATCTCTCCCATCTCTAACTTGTAACCTAACCTTTCCCTTATCACGACGTAAGCCATTTCAGGAGGAATTGCCCCTATTTCAGTTACTATCAAGTCTATGTAATCCCTTGGAGTAACATCAAATGCAGGATTCCTAACCTTAACACCCAATTTGATTATCTCCTCTGGCGCTACCTCCTTCGCATCCCTCTCTTCTATGACGACAAGTTCTCCGAAGAGTGTTGCAGGACTGAATTTGTAAGTCTCAGCTGCTACCATGAACGGCACTCTAGCTTCTTTAGCGCACAGAGCTATTTGGGAGGTACCTATCTTATTTATCAAAGCACCGTTTACAGTGATAGTGTCAGCACCAACTATCACACAATCTACATCTTTCATGAAGTATCTAACAGCTGAGTCGACGATTAGAGTCGTAGGAATTCCCTCTGCTACAAGTTCCTTCACGGTCAAATGTCCCTGATATCTAGGTCTAGACTCTGTAGCAATCACTTCAATGTTCTTTCCCTGCTTAAAAGCAGTCTTTATAATCGATAAAGCTGTTGAGGAGTTGCAGTGTGTCATTATGACCCAACCATCCTTTATCCTCTTAGCTCCAATCTCTCCAATTTTCTGTTTAGCCGTATCTACCCACTCTATAAACTCTTCAGCTCTCCTTATAGCACTTTGTCTCTTCTCTTCATCATCCCCACCCTCATACATCATGATGTAGTTTATTGCGTTAAACAAACTTACAGCCGTGGGACGTGTATTCATGAGAATCTCGCTTGCTTTCTTCATGTTTTCGTCAAAATTCTTCTCGATAGTCTTTGCAAACTCTTTAAGAGTTTCTGCAACAAATCTTGCAATTCTACTGGCTCCTCTAACCTCCATGTTAATTATCTTCTTCGCAGTCTCTTCAACAAGCTTGAAATTTGCCATATCAAACGAACTCTAAACACATTTTAATCGCTATCGGTATCTTGTCTAGGACATCTACAGCTGTGAAGTTGTATCCCTTTTCCTTAAAGCAGAGATCTCCAGCTAAGCCATTCACGAATGCTCCAGCACTTGCACTCCAGAATGCATCGTTCAAAGCGAAGAATGCACCAGCAATACCAGCCAAGACGTCACCAGTTCCTCCAACCGTCATACCTGCATTTCCTGTTCTGTTAAACCTCACCCTAACACCGTCAGTTATAATATCTTCCACTCCTTTGAGTAAAATTACAGAATTAGTTTCCCTTGCAACCTTCATAACATTCTCAAGCGTTGGCTCTCCAAAAACTCTTCTAAACTCCCCTTTATGTGGGGTCATTATACAATCTACTTTCTCAGGAACATTTTTCGTTATGGCTGATGCATCTAGTATGACCTTCTTAACATTCTCAAGCTTTAAAAACTCCTCCACAAATTCCGTAAATTCATCGCTCCTCTCAACACCCATACCCAAGATTGCTACGTGATGCTTTTTCATGAGTTCGTTTAAGTTATCAAAATCCTTTAAGTTGAGTTCTCTAACTATCAAATTTGGTGAAAAACTTGCTACGACATTCTTTATTTCCTTTGGAACTAGGGTTGTCACTAAATCCGCTCCAGCACTGTAGCAGGCTAAGGATGTTAGGGCTACCGCCCCGGTATATCCTAAGCCACCTATAACGAGGATTCTACCATGAGTTCCTTTGTATCCGTCCTTAAATCTCTTGTAAACCTTCTTAACATCGCCAACTCCCGCAAGCTTCTCAAAGAACTCTGGAATTCCAATATCTTTAATTACAAGTTCTCCAACAACCTCCTTAGCTTTCAAGAGTCCGGGCTTAGGTTTGTGGAACGTTACGGTTAGATCTGCTTTGACACACTGCTCATACTCACCCGTATCTGGATTTAGTCCCGTTGGTACATCAACAGCAACTTTGAAAGCCTTTGAGTCATTTATTGCATTAACGGCCTTAGCGTAAATTCCTCTAAGTTTTCCTCTAACACCTGTTCCAAGTATTCCGTCTATTATAACATCTGCGTCAAAATCTGGGATGTCATCCCTAAGCTCGAATATTCTGTATCCAGACTTTTTAAGTATCTCGAAATTTCTCCTCGCTATCTCAGTTTTTATATCCTCACTCCTCCCAAGTAGAAATATGGTCACATCGAAACCCCTGAGAAATCTGGCACACACAAAAGCATCTCCTCCATTGTTTCCCAAACCTGCAAATATTGTAACTTTGCAAGGTTTAAATCGCTTAAGAATTTCTTCAGCTAACCCCCTACCGGCGTTTTCCATCAGCTGAAGTCTTGATAAGCCAAAGTACTCGCAGTTTATATCTAAGACCGCCATTTCATCACTTGTAATCGTTTCCATGACGAAGCTTGGACAACGATTTTAAAATGTTAATCGATCTTGATTTATGGAAGAAGAGATCAGAGAGCATTTCAGAGATCTGATTGATGATGAAACCCTTGAGATTTTGATAAGATATGCTAAAGGAGAAATGGTGGAAGTTGATGAAACTTTTAGAGTTGAAGGTGTGGTTGTAGGTATTAACGACAAACTCTTGCTTAGAAGAGGG
This sequence comes from uncultured archaeon, assembly GCA_964522325.1. Taxonomy (GTDB): domain Archaea; phylum Halobacteriota; class Archaeoglobi; order Archaeoglobales; family Archaeoglobaceae; genus Archaeoglobus_B. The sequence continues at coordinate 10,355 of CAZFVO010000025.1, forward strand.
AGAGAGGTTTATGAGATTCCATTAGAGTGTTGTAAGAATAGCTTCAAGTTGGGTTACCTTGTTAGGGTGAAATCGAAGGTTATAAGGAGTGAGAAGGATTATGATATTCTCGGGGATGTTAGTAGGATCATTCAGGGAGTATTCTTAGGTAAAAATGGTTCTAGGTTTGCTTTGGCAGTGGGTAAATCGGTCTGGATATGTCGTGGAGATGTTGAATGTGAGAGGGGAGATTTGGTTGAGGTTAAAGGGTTCAACGTAGAGGATACATTTTATGTTATTAGTCATAGAGTTTTGGGTAAAGCTAACGTAGAAAACATCTGGATTAAGGTTGAGGATGTTGTACCTCTGAGGGTAATTAACCTCAGGGGAAGAGTGAGTGGATTTTATGGAGAGAAGGTTGTTAAAGGTAAAAAGGTCGCAATCATATACATCTCGGATGAGAGTGGTAGAATAAGAGTTGTTTTAATGGGTGAAAATACAAACTTGTACAAGGATTTGGATGTTGGAGATTGCATTGAACTCTACAACTGTTATGCAAGAATAGGTTATGATGGGGAAATTGAGGTTTTATGTGATGATGGATTGGCCATAAAAGTTTTTTAAACTTGCGCAAATGGCTCTGCTATGGAACAGAAACAGATAGTTTACATAGGTCCAGTGATGCTTGATGAACCAGAGATGTTCAATTTGGATGAGTTCATAAGGCAGGCTATAGCGTTAGAGGCAGAGAGATTGTTTTATTCAAATGGAAGATTGTACCTCATAGATTACGAAACTCTGCATGGAATAATAGATGGAAAGTTTGCGATAGTAGAACTCATAACCTATGCATCGTTTTGTAAAGTTGGGGAATTTAAGAACTGGGTACTCTACTATGGGAACGACGATATTGTAGAATATGTAGATCGCATAAGAGATATTAGAGGTGACATGACTATAATACCTGTTCTGAGAACTAACGACCGATTCATAAGAAAGGTAGAAGAATACATAAACGCTGGTAAATATAGGAGTTTTGTTGAAAAATAATAGCAAGCTTATTATTTCTATTCTTCTCAAATCCTACATGGATGTACTGTTAGTACTCACGACACTCGCCGGGCTTTACATGGCCTGGAACATTGGAGCAAATGATGCTGCAAATTCAATGGCTACATCTTATGGTAGTAAAGCTTTAACGATTAAGCAGGTCATAATTATTGGAGTTGTTTTGGAGTTCTGTGGCGCTTTCTTCTTTGGGCATAGGGTTACTCATACTATCGCTAAAGGTATAGTTCCAATAGACATGCTTGACCAACATCTTGTTATTATAGGTGCCCTATCTGCCTTACTTTCAGCTGGATTTTGGATAACCCTTGCCACCTACTACCATCTACCCATATCAACATCCCATTCGATAGTTGGTGCTATGCTCGGTTTTGGATTGGCTGTAGCATCTCAGGGACATATCACGGTAGATCAAATTAAATGGAGTGTTATGATAAAAATTCTCTTAAGTTGGATAATATCACCAATTTTTGGCGCGTTTTTGGCTTTCACGATATTTACGATAATTAGATTGATATTGTTCGAAAAGTTTGATTTGAACGTTATTGAAAGAATCTTTAGATATTTACAAGTGGGAACAGCTTGTTATGTAGCATTTGCACATGGAAGTAACGATGTAGCAAATGCAACTGGCCCAATTGCTGCAGCCTTAGGGTATATAGGTCAAGAGACGCCAGTTTGGGTATTGTTCTTGGGAGCACTTGGAATATCGATAGGTTTTGCAACTTGGGGTTACAGAGTTATAGAAACGGTTGGAAAGAAGATTACAGAACTAACTCCAACGAGAGGTTTTTCAGCCGAGTTCGCAGCGGCTACAACCGTCTTACTAGCATCCTACTTAGGTATGCCCATCTCTACAACTCATACACTCGTGGGGAGTGTCATAGGTGTTGGACTGGCCGGTGGTTTATCAAGCGTAAACTTAAAGATCATTCAGAGAATTGTAGCATCTTGGCTACTTACAGTTCCAGTAGCATGTATGCTCTCAATAGCAATATACACGGTGTTGGTGATATTCATATGAGGTTTATAAGAAGTATTTCGGAGGTATTTGGATACTCTCCGTTCGAGGATCTGAAGAAGCATGCTGAGCTTATTGCAAGGGCTGTAGGTTTACTTCAGAAGCAATTCGAAGCTTATAGAAGAGGAGATTTGGATGAGGTAGAGAAGTTAAGGGATGAGATAGATGAGCTTGAGCATCAAGCTGATCAAATTAAGGAAGAGATAAGGAGTAAGGTTACCACTTCCCTCCTTTTACCCGTTGACAGACACGATTTGCTTCACTTCTTAGAGGTTCAGGATGGAATAATAAATTACTGTGAACATGTAGGACACATGTTGACGTTTAAGAGGATAGAGGCGCCAGAGAGAATAATGGATGAGTTCAGTGTACTCCTTTCCAAGTTGATGGAGACAATAAATGAGTATGAAGAACTGATAGACCACATGTCAAGGCTTGTAGCCTCATCGTTTTCAAAGAGGGAAGTAGAAGATGCTTTGGAGCATGTTAGGAGAGTTGAAACCTATGAGCACGAATGTGATCTCATTCAGATAGGTCTACTTAACATGCTCTTCAATTCGAAGATGGATCCAGTAGACATTCAATTGGCAATTCTATGGGTTGTTCACTTGGGAGAAATTGCAAACTACGCTGCAAGATCAGCCGATAGATTTAGAACTATGATTCTTGGAAGGCGTTAGCGACATTTAAAAGAGAATGTCCAACATAGGCTTCTTTAGAATGCTTCTATCTTCAGCAATCTCAAACAACTTTTCAATAGCTTTCACAACTTTTGGGGGCATTTCGTACGTGTAGTCATTTACGTACATCAGAGCGAACTCCCTTACAAGCTCTCTTTCAAGTCCTCTTGAGTAATTCATTGCATAATTTAAAGCTTCATCTACATTTTCAAGGGCATATCTTATGCTTTCCTTCATAACTCTCAAAAACTCCCTCTGATCTTCTTCTGGAATTCTCCTATTTATGACGTTTACACCTAAGGGTAGCGGTAATCCAGTTTGATCGTTCCAAAACTCCCACAAATCTAAAACCTTCATCAATCCATATCTTTCGTAAGTTATCTGACCCTCATGAATTAGAAGACCTGCATCAACTTTATCAGTTCTAACAGCATCAATTATCTTGTCAAACCTCATTTCGACTGGCTTGAATTCATCCAGCGCAAGCTTTAGGAGGAGTGTAGCTGTAGTATATCTACCGGGGATTGCAATCTTCTTGCCTTCAAGCCCAATCATCCTCTTAGCAACGACTATAGGCCCATATCCATCTCCAACACTGGCCCCAGCTGAGAGAATCCTATATTTATCGCTTAGATAAGCGTAAGCGTGTACAGACAAAGCTGTAACGTCCAACTTTCCTTCAAAAGCCATTTTGTTTAGAGTTTCTATGTCTTCTATGAGATACTTTATCTTAAGCCTTGTGGGGATCTTTCCGTGCATCATCGCGTAGAACATGAACGCATCATCGGCATCTGGTGTGTGTGCTACTATCATATCGCTCCATACCATCTAATGCTTAAAAATTTGCTCCACTCCGATTCGATAATCTTAAAATTTTACAGAGTCTTGTTGAGACATGGAACTTGAGATAGCTGGGAAAAGGTTTGAGGCTGACGTAAGATGGGCATACGATTTAAAGCCAGTTTTAGCGTACCCTAAAGAGCTTAGGGAAAACTTTCCCGCCTATTACATGTTTAGAGATGTATACTATAGTAAGCAGGATTATAAAGTCATAAAGGAGAATGGTTTAAGGTTTGACATAACCGTAATTCCACCGAAGAAGATAGGTAAAGAGTACATAAAGACGTTTGGACATTACCATCCAATCGCAGAGAACGACTTAAGCTATACTGAGATATACGAAGTTTTAAAGGGTGAGGCCATTTATCTACTTCAGAAGGTTGAAGATAGTAAGGTAGTTGATGTTGTAGCTGTTGAGGCTAAGGAGGGAGATAAGGTAATTATACCACCAAACTATGGTCATGTAACAATAAATCCATCGAACAAAGAGCTTAAAATGGCCAACTGGGTTTACAGACATTTTAAATCAATTTATGAGCCTTATGAGCGTTTAAGAGGTGCTTGTTATTACTACACCGAGGATGGATGGATTAGGAATCCAAATTACAGTGATGTTCCTGAAGTAAGATTGGTCAAACCTAAGATTCCAAAAGAGTTGGGATTGAAGAGGGGTGAGGAAATGTACAAGCTCGTTAGAAGCTTAGAAAAGCTTGAGTTCCTGTATAGACCTTCAAAATACTTAGAGATGTTTGAGGAGATATTTGAAGACAAGAGTTAAATATTCGAGAGGTCAGGAAGGAGGGGGGATGTAGATGGGGTGGAAGTCTCACGGTTTCAGGTTCAAGACAAGGAAGAAGCTCAGAAAGAAAATCAGAGAGAAAGGTATTAAGATAAGTAGGGCTTTACAGACGTTTGAAGTTGGGGATAGGGTGCACATAGACATAGATCCTGCAGTTCACAAGGGTATGCCACATCCAAGGTTTCAGGGTAGAACAGGTGTCGTCATAGGGCAGAGAGGTAGAGCATATTTGGTAAGGGTTAGAGACGGAGATTCCTACAAGACTCTCATAGTCAGACCCGAACACCTCAAGCCTCAGAAAATTTAACTTTTTTGTGAGGTGTTTGTCATGTTTAAAGAAGTTAAAGAGTTTGATTACATAACAATATCTGAAGCTAAGGAGTTGATGGAAAAGATTGCTGAAGAGAGGCAGAAAAGAGCGGAACTACTCTTTGAAACGAGAAGAGCCTTGAAGCACTTGAGAACATTTGCAAGACTTCCTTCTGAAAAGGCAAAGGAGCTTGTCGAGGAGCTTTTAAAGCTTCCACAAGTCCCAAATAAGGAGATTGCTGTTAAAATAGTTGACATAATGCCTCGAATCCCAGATGAGATTAGGATAATATATGCAAAGGATAAAATAACGCTGACACCAGAAGAAATCGAGCAAATCCTTGAGGTATTAGATAAGTATAGGTGATTTAATGAAGGGTAGGAAGAGAGAAATCGATAAGGAAAAGCTTGAGGATTATGCTTACGTATTGGACTTCCTGCCTTACGGTCATCCAGACGATAAGAGACCTTTGCATAAGAGAGAACCTCTAGCCCAAGTTGTTGGTGAAAAGTTCTTTACACTTTTAGAGGTTAGTGTTAAGAAGGATAAGAATCCACTTGTTGCTGATAGAGTTTACATAGGTAAAGAGCTTGATAAGAGGGACATTGTGAACAGGATTAAGAGAAAGTTGAGATATGAAGATCTAACCGCTACAGCCAAATCTGAGTTACCTTATGTTTTGGAGCAGATGGTGAAACAACAGGAAGGAAGGTTTGTTGAATTTTTTAATAAAGCTGAGGCAATAACTACCAAACTCCATCAACTTGAACTTCTACCGGGAATAGGTAAGAAGACTATGTGGGCTATAATTGAGGAAAGAAAGAAAGAACCTTTCAAAAGTTTTGATGATATTACTAAAAGAGTTAAGATCAATCCTGAAAAGTGTATAGTTCAGCGCATCATTTACGAACTTCAAAATCCAAATACAAAATATAAATTGTTCACACTTTAAGTGACAACTTCTGGTAATCTACCAGTTTCTAAAGCTTTCCTTATCTCCATCATCGTTAGATCAAGGGGATCTTCAATCTTCACACCATGTTTTAATGTCAGATTTCTCATTTCTGGCGATGTTGGTCCTATGCAAGGATCCCCTGGCACTCTGAGTGAAACATCAAAGACAACAAATTCAAGTTTTGTATCGTCTTCTGGTGAATAAGCTACAGCTCCCTGTAATCCAAACAGACCTATTATTCCCGGTGGATATTCTTTCTCACATATCCTTATGAACTTTTCAGCAGTCTCGTATACCATCTCCTGTTTGCTTTCTCTCATAGTCACGCCAAAATGACCTATCTCTTCGTTCTTGACGGGTACGTTTATCTTAAGCTGATCTTTGGCTGGTAGATTCAGAAATCCTTGAAGGTTAACTTGTCTTCTATCACTAAAACCTACGAAGTCAAAATCCCCAAACACATCTTTTAGAGCGTAGCTGTGAAAGTTCGCGTTAAACCTTGCTCCCAATACATACTCCTCAATTCTTGCCTTTCTTAATCCCTCCTCATCTATAACTCCTGCTTTAATTAACTCCTCAGCTTGCCTATAGTAATCTTCTGGTGAGTTAGCATAAAAGAATGCTCTTTCTAAGGGATTTTTGGCCTGTTGAACTTTAACGACAACCAAGCGATCTATCTCTTCTGGAGATTTGAATTCTTTCGGAATTCTTATACCAGCTTTTTTTAGAAGGTAATATTGACCCCTCTCATAGTTCCTCTCTTCAGCTCTCAAAAGGTATCTGTTTCCATATATAGGTACTTTAAACTCCTTTTCAATCTCATCGTAACCCACGTAAACCGCAAAGCTCCTATTTGGAATAAATATCGTGTTCAACTCGATCAACTTTTCCTGAACTTCCTCATTTACCAAATCTTTAAATCTATCGAGAATTATAAACTCATCATAAAGCCAACGGTTATATTTTGTGTACAATTTGTCTCTTCCTTTTTGAACGACTACAACCGTTCTGAAACCCCATGCCTTTGCGGACATTCCAATCTCCTTTGCCGAATGAGAACCAAATATTCCAATTGTTACATCCCTGTAATCTTCAACTAGATTTTTGGCAAATTTCGTAACATCCATATTTTCACCTCACAAACTCCTTGCAGACTGCACTGTTAAAAGACATTTCTCCTATCGATTTTATGTACCTACAAATTTCGAGTAGAGAACCGATTTCACAGTAAGACTTGTCTTTGAGCGTTAGTATGTTTTCTTCAAGCTTATTTGCCATCTCTATCAAATTTTTACTCATGAGTGAGTCCCTACTGAAGTAAACATCTATGGCTATTTTGAAAAGCCTCTTCAAGCTTTGAAAGACTGGCACAAATTCGCTACAGATTCCCATACCCGTTGATATATCGTAGAGTGAATCTGCTATCTCTTCAAGCATTTTCGCTATAGCTCTCGATTCAACCATCATAACTAAGTCACTGAGATTGTAAGAATTGATTAGACGCTTGTAAATCATTCTTAAGGCAAGTATGTAGAATTTGTCGGCATCCTTTTCAAGATTTATAATTTCATTGATCTTTCCTCCATTTTCCAAGTTATTTTCAATCACGTCAAACATTGCGAAAATTATTTGACAAAGTCTTTTCAAAGCATCAGTGACATCAAACGATGTTGTTATGCATTTTAGAATTATTTTATCTGTGTCTGCATCAAAAACCTCCATTCCAACTATATCCTCTATTATCTCACCTATATTTTTGAACAGACTTTCATCTGGCCTTTCCACAACTATTTCATCAATTCCCTGAATGTAAAGACTGTAAAATATGCGTTTCAAAAACTCGAAATCCATCTTTGGTAACCTTATGTGAACACTAAGACCATCGTTAACTTTGGGAATAATCTTCAAAGAGTTGTCACATTCAATTAAAATTAGTTCGTCACCTTGTTTAAGGTTGTTTTTTCTAACCCAATCTTTTGGTAAGCTAACCATGTAACTCGATCCACCAACGAGTTGTAACTTCCTTTTTTCCATGTTAATACGTATCTATACGTATTTTAAGTCTTTTGCTCACTTCAACCTCTTTCTCAATATTTTTCTTGAATTTTCAAATACTCTTTCAACATCTTCTATTCCAGCACCCCTTAGGATTTTCTCTGCAAGCTCTCTACTCACGAAGTCACTTGGACTGTGGGCATCGTTGTTTATTACAATATCACATCCAACTTCCTTTGCAATCTTTGCAACATGCCCATTTGTTAAGCAATGTCCCTTTCTTGTTGTTATCTCAAGATAAACACCGTTCGATTTTGCTATTTCGGCAGTTTCGATATCTATCAATCCAGGATGCGCTAGGACGTCTATCTCCTCGTTAACTGCGTAGTAATTTGTTCCCTCCTTAACAGGTTCAACTATAGTTTCTCCGTGAACTATAACTATTTCAGCACCTTCCTTCCAAGCCAATTCGACTGCCTTTCCAATTAACTTTGGGGGGACATGTGTTATCTCAACACCGATTAGCATGGGTATTTCATAGTCATCTCTGAAGTCCTTAAGTTTGTTCAGTGAGCTGAGTATGTGGTAAATGTTTGAGAGATCTGCGTGGTCCGTTATTGCAACACCTTCATACTTTTTTTCTGCACATCTTCGAATTATTTCTGAAGGAATTAGCTCTCCATCACTAAAAACTGAGTGTACATGAAGATCGATCATACAGTTTGCTTTAAGAGTTGTTAAATCAATCTTTCGTGATTGACATTTTGAAATACCCAATTGAGCGCAACATTTATTTACTCAGCCCTAAAAATTAATTTTCCCTTAGTTTTCTACATATCAAAAACACGCAAAAAGCTTATATATCTCATGAAGATAAGGCATGAACACCGTGGAAAGAGCGTAAGCACAATCCTTATAAATCTTGAAACTCAAACTCATATAGTAACCGCGGGTCCGGCAAGGACCCCGACAGGGCGAAAGCCCAGGATGGGGGGTAGAGTTCCCACCCGCGGTATAGGTGGTGAGGGCGTGCAAAAATGCACGCCTAATATGGGCTTGCCAGCAGGGTAGACCGGTGGGCGCGGGGACGTATTCACCGCTCCCTCCCCCGCCAATTCTGGTTGATCCTGCCAGAGGCCGCTGCTATCCGGCTGGGACTAAGCCATGCGAGTCATGGGGCGTGAGCCGCTTCGGCGGTTCACGCACCGGCGGACGGCTCAGTAACACGTGGCCAACCTACCCTCGGGAGGGGGATAACCCCGGGAAACTGGGGCTAAACCCCCATAGGGGAT
>CAZFVO010000026.1:0-19177 GCA_964522325.1 uncultured archaeon
TCCCATCTCTCTTTCCATTCCTCATAAACCAACTTTCTCAACTTAGCATAATACGTTGTTCTTAATCGCTTTCTCAATGCAAAAGTTTATCATACCCCCTAAAATCCTCTAAAAGTTTCCTTATAATCTTGTTCTTCTCATAGCCGAACGGTATCGTTAACACCACCTCAACTATTTATAGATAGTAACTAATAGTTTATATAATGTTTTTTAATATTACTTAATGTTCCTTAAATCGAGAACGGCATCGAACCTTTATAGGCTTTGTGACTATTGGCCTTTCTTTTATCAAACCTTCTGGTCTATAGTATAGTATAAGCAATGTAATTATACCAAATAAAATGTATTCAAGCCAAACTGCCTCAAAAGGCAAGTTCAAGGCATTTCTAATCTCGTATTTGTATGTTGTTAGCAAAACCTTAGCAGTTACGAATGCAAACACACCAGCCATGACACCTCTGTTATTACCTAATCCACCTAGAAGTATCATGAGGAATGGGTAAAAAGTCCACTCAACCCTGCTAAACGAACTAGCTATTACGTTTGCAGTATACATTGAGTAGAGTGCTCCAGCAATGGATGCAATTCCAGAGCCTATGGCTACTGTCTTGATTCTGAGCATCATTATATCCCTACCGTATGCTTTAACAACGTGCTCATTTTCCCTCATTGCCTTCAGTATCCTACCATATGGTGTGTTCAGCAGTCTTTCCGCAAATAGGTAAACTAAGAATGCCAAAACGAGTATAATAGCCGTGAACACGAATACCCTATATTCTCCCGGCACGAAAGCTAAGACATCTGGCGTTGAAACTCCGTAGTAACCACCTATTATGTCTGGGTTGTAGTAGCTGACCATGAAGGCTACTTCACTTATGGCTAGGAGTGTTATAGCTAGGTAATCTTCGGAGAGCTTTGCACTTGGTAAAATGAAAACGGCTCCGACTATCACTCCCAAGATTCCAGCTATAAGAAGGTTGAGGAAGAATAGTGCTAAGCCAAAAGCTGGATTACTTGCAATCATTTCGTTTACCGTTGTCTTTACAATACCACTTGCAGTTGCGAATGAACCTGTTACGTGAAACATGGCTATAAGTATTCTGTTTACTATGCCTCCAACTGCTATCGCTCCAATCAGCACAGCCAAAGCCCTACCGAAGTTCGGAATTCCTCCGTAACCGTACTCTATGTTTAGACTTATAGCAACTATCAGATACAGACCAAACCAGATGAGTATCTCCGTTATGATGTGCTCCCAAGCCATTTTATCACCTTTCTCCATTTGATACTAACCAAACCCTTTGGAATTATCAAAAGCGTTATGACGAGTATCACAAGCGAAACTACCTTACTGTAAACTAAAATTCCCGTTCCAAATACCAAAGACAAACCGTAAGTAATTAAGCTTTCAGAAATACCTACGATGTATCCACCGAGTAAAGCACCAAATATACTGCTCAAGCCACCGACTATGCTCGAAGCGAATATTGAGACTATTATAAGAGCTCCAGTAGCTGGTACAATCTCCTGCTTGAAGGGTAACAGACACCCCGCCATACCTGCTAAAGCTCCAGACAGGAACCAAGAGAAAAGTCTGGTATATTCGACGTTTATTCCCATTATCTCAGCCAAAGCGGGATTTTCCATTGAAGCTCTCAAAGCAATACCAAATTTTGTCTTGTATAGTAGGAACAGCAGTCCGGCTAAGGTTAAGGCGATTACCAATGTTGATACAAAGAATATAGCTGGTACACCAGCGATGTCAAAATCTAAATATGTGAATATGAACTTCATACCTGGCTTGTGCGTCACTTTGGATATGTAGCCCGAATATGCACCTATTATACCAAGAAGAATCAGATCCCATGCAAGCGTTGCAATCATTAGGGTCACAATTGATGCTTCCCTTTTTATTAGAGGTCGTAAAACGAATAGGTATGTTGCCAAACCCAACAAACCACCAAATATAAAGCCAAACGGGATCGAAATATACGGATGTATTTTAAAAAACCTTAGAAATGAAAGGGCTACATAAGAGCCAAAAACTGCAAATGAACCTTGAGCGAAATTGGGGACGGCTGTTGTGATATATGTGAGGGTCAAACCTATGGCCAGAAGTACCAAGAGATTAGCATAAATTATCGCTCCTTCAACGACACTCATGCCCCGCAATCTTTAGCGAAGTTTTAAAACTTTTTAGTTTTTTACTGCAAAAATAAATTTTATTAAATTTTTATGAATTATTGACAAAAATCTTTCAAAAATCTTTTAAATTGATATGTTATTGCATGGAATATGATAAGGGTGGGGTTGTTGTTAACAATTGTGATAGGATTGTTACTAATGCCCACTGCACTCGCAGAGGAAAAAGAGATTTCCATTGGAGTCCTTGTTGATCTTTCAGGACCTTTGGCTACCTATGGCAACGACATAAAGAACACACTTGAGATTGCGAAAGAGGATATAAACAACTACTTCAAGGAAAAGGGATTGCCATATAAAGTTGAATTTTACGTTGAAGATACGAGAGTAGACCCCAAAGTAACACTTGATAAGGTCCAGGCTTTGTATGGTAGAGGTATAAATCTAATAATTGGTCCAATGGGAAGCGGTGAAGTAAAGAACATAAAGGACTTCGTTACATCAAACAAGATAATCATTGTATCTCCTTCATCAACTGCACTCCCAAGCATAATCGGATTTACAAAGCCTGAAGAGAAGAAATACATCTTCAGATTTGTTGGAACAGATGACTTGCAAAGTAAGGCTATTGCAGGTGAACTCAAGGATCTGGGGATTAAGGGAGTAGTGATAACGTACATAGGTAATGCGTGGGGTAAGGGGTTATATGAATGCATAAAGCCACAGCTTGAAGAAGCAGGAATTGAAATTGCAAAGGTTGTAGAATATCCAGATCAGACACCAGCAGATTTTGGGCCATGGATTGCCGATCTTGAGAGTGGAGTTAACGATTTAATTACCAAGTACGGAACAGACAAGGTTGCGGTAATAGCATTCAGCTATGAAGAAGTTTACACAATGATTGCACAGACCAAGGCAGATTCACCGCTGTTTAAGGTGATATGGTTCGGTTGCGATGGATCTGCAAAGAGCGGTAGAATCGATGAGGTATGCGATAAGGTTACCAAGATAGGAGTCTACAGCACACTCTTCGAATCAAAGGGTCCAGCTTACGAGAGCCTGAAGGCCAAATATCAGGAAAAGGGATTTGGTGAGTCTCCATACCAGTACGCTCTGAATGCTTATGACGCCGCTTGGGTTCTTGCATTAGCTTACATTGAGGTTATGGATAAGAACAATGGTGAATATGACCCAGATCTAATGGCTGAGACAATCCCAATAGTAACTGAAAACTACAGTAAGGGGGTATACGGTGTTAAGCCTGTGAGCGGTTACATAAAGCTTAACGAGTGGAACGACAGAGCAACCGGTGATTACGCAATCTGGTACGTGAACAAGGATTGCAAGTGGGACCTGGCAGGAATGTGGAAGTTTAAAACTGGAACGATAGAGTGGTACCACAAGCCAACACCACCAGTGGTAGAAGCGACCGTACCAACTGAAACTACAACTGTTACAACACCAGCTGAAAAAACTCTAGCGATAACTAAGAAGACACCTGGATTTGAGATTGCGTTGGCTATAGTCAGCTTGTTAGCAGTGGCATACGCCTTAAGAAGACGCTAATGAACATGAGGATTCTTAAAACTCAAAACCTTTCTAAATTTTTTGATGGATTGAAGGCATTGAACAGGGTTAGCATTGGTGTAGATAGACAGTCTTTAACACTTGTAATAGGTCCAAATGGCTCGGGAAAGTCAACGTTTATAAACGTCATTTCGGGGTTTTACAAAGCCGACGAAGGTAAGGTTTTCTTTGAAGGTAAAGATATTACAAACAGTCCACCCAACAAGATATACGAGTACGGAATCGTTAGAACATTCCAAACTCCTCAACCACTTAAAAAATTGACTGTTTTAGAGAATTTACTAATAGCTGAAAGACACACAGGCGAAAATGTATTCAACGCTTTGAGATATGGTAAATGGCTTAAGCAGGAAGAGGAGTTGGTTGAAAAGGCTTTCAGAATACTCGAATTCCTGAAGATAGATCACCTTTGGGATAGAGAGGCCTATAAGCTCAGTGGTGGTCAGCTGAAGCTTGTAGAGGTTGGAAGGGCCTTAATGACAAATCCAAAACTTATAGTAATGGACGAACCAATAGCAGGTGTAGCTCCTGCCTTGGCGCATGACATATTCAAGAGGTTTGTTGAATTAAAGTCAAAGGGGATAACTTTCCTTATAGTTGAGCATCGTTTGGATATAGTGATGAACTACGTCGATTTTGTCTACGTTATGGCTAATGGTGAAGTTATATCAGAGGGAACTCCAGAAGAGGTTATGAACGATCCCAAGGTTATTGAAGTATACCTTGGGGTGGTTGAATGTTAAAGGTTGAAGGGCTCAATGCAGGCTATAAGGAATTACACATTCTATTTGACGTCAATGCGGAGATGCCAAAAAGTAGGATAACCACCATAGTCGGACCGAACGGTTCGGGTAAGTCGACACTACTTAAAGCTATTTTCGGTTTAGCTACAATATACTCTGGAAAGGTCAAGTTGAATGGGAAAGATATAACGGATGTACCACCACACGAGAAAGCGAAGTTGGGCTTAGCGTATCTACCACAGATTGAAAACGTATTTGTGAATCTTACAGTGATGGAAAACCTGAAGATCGCTGGTTATATACTCGAAAAGAATGAACTCAAGGAGAGGATAAATGTAGCATTGGAAATCTTTCCAGAACTCAAATACTATACAAATAGAAAGGCTGGAACTTTGAGTGGTGGTGAAAGGCAGTTCTTAGCTATTGCGATGGCTTTGGTTAAGAATGCAAACGTCATAATGCTCGACGAACCTACAGCCCAGCTTTCACCAAAGCTTGCTGAAGCTGTAGTTCAAAAAATCATCGAGCTTAGAGACAGGTTAGGGTTAACCATAGTGTTGGTTGAACAGAATGCTAAGAGAGCTTTAGAGATAAGTGACAAAGCTTACATGCTTATAAGTGGCAAAGTTGTCTTTGAAGGGGATGCGAGAGATCTACTAGAACATGAGAAGTTTGAGAGGTTCTGTATGGGGCTTACCTAATCCCTATACCTTATATCTATAGTCATGAAATCCTCAGCAACGACAACATTTTCAAAAACCTCCTTTGCCTCCCTTAAGAGTGGTGACACATCCTTAGAATACCTTGCACTTATGTGTGTCAGAACTAGTTGTCTAACGTTAGCCTTTTTGGCAACTTTAGCGGCCTCTCTAGCAGTTGAATGTTTTGTCTGAATGGCCCAATCCATAAGGTCACTCGTAAAGGATGAATCATGAATTAAAAGGTCTGCATCCTTAGCAATTTCAACTATTCTGTCTGTTGGTCTCGTGTCACCAGTATAAACGATCTTTCTTCCTTTACGTTTTGGTCCAACAACCATATCTGGAGTTATTACCCGACCATTAATCTCAACAGCCTCACCTCTAACCAATTTAGAGTAGAGGGGACCGGGCGGAATTCCCAAAGCTTCTGCCTTAGCCCTATCGAATTTGCCAGGTCTATCCCTCTCTATAAGCGCGTAACCCAAGCTTGGAACTATGTGATCGGTTTTAAATGCAAGAATTTTGAACTTGCCAAAATCTATCTCGTCCCCATCCCTCAACCCATGAACTTCAATTGGATAGTTCAGATTGTGGTATCCAAACATTTTAAAAAGTGTTTTGACAAATTCTACCTCCTCTTCAGGCACAAAAACCCTCAGTCTTTCAGTTCTTTCATTCAGGGACATTGTTTCTATCAATCCAAAGATTCCGATGAAGTGATCTGTGTGTAAGTGGGTTATGAAAACGCTGTCTATCTTGAATCCTGTCTTAGCCAGCATCATCTGTCTCTGTGTACCTTCACCGCAGTCAAACAACAATCTTGTACCTTCAAACTGAATGAGAATTGCAGAAGGATTTCTGTTTGGAGATGGAACGGTACCAGATGTTCCTAAGAATGTAACCTTCAGAAGCATGAAGAGAATTGTTTTCAGAATTTAAAATTTTAAAATCAGCTCTCTAAAACGATTTCTATATTCACATCCTTGGGTACTTGAATTCTCATTATCTGTCTAAGAGCCCTCTCATCTGCTGCGATGTCTATCAACCTTTTATGTATTCTCATCTCCCAGTGATCGTAAGTCTCACTACCCTCACCATCTGGAGCCTTCCTGACTGGAATCACAAGTCTTCTTGTTGGCAATGGAACTGGTCCACTTATCGCAACACCCGTCTTATTTGCAATCTCTTTGATCTGCTGGCAGATCCTATCTAGGTCTTTTGGATTCAATCCGGATAATCTTATCCTAGCTTTAGGACCCTTAATTGGCATAAAACATCACCAAAAAATGTAAAAAATTACTTTCTCGGCGTTATGTCTATAACCATTCCAGCAGCAATCGTCATACCCATGTCTCTCACTGCAAACCTGCCGAGTGGTGGAATGTCCTTCACTCTCTCAACAACCATCGGCTTTGTTGGTTCAAGCTTGACGATTGCTGCATCACCAGTCTTGAGGAATGATGGATTCTCCTCCTTCACGGCTCCAGTCTTTGGATCGATCTTCTTTATGAGCTCAACGAACCTGCATGCCACCTGAGCTGTGTGTGCATGAACAACTGGCGTGTAACCAACTGTAATTGCAGTTGGGTGCTGTAGCACGATTATCTGAGCTGTGAAGTCCTTTGCAACTGTTGGTGGGTTGTCCGGATGTCCGGCAACATCTCCTCTCCTCAAGTCCTTCTTGCTTACACCTCTGACGTTGAAACCGATGTTGTCACCAGGCTTCGCTTCCTGCAATGGCTCGTGGTGCATCTCAATGCTCTTGACTTCTCCAACAACCCCTGGTGGCTCGAATATGACCTTGTCTCCAACCTTAAGTACACCACTCTCAACTCTGCCCACTGGTACAGTACCAACACCCTTGATCGAGTAAACATCCTGTACTGGTATTCTCAAAGGCTTATCGATGAGCTTTACTGGTGGTTTTAGCAAGTCAAATGCCTCGTAAATCGTTGGACCATTATACCAAGACATCTTGTCGCTCCTCTTATACACATTGTCACCGTAGTAAGCGCTAACTGGTATGAATGGAGTCTCTTCGATCTTGTAACCGACCAACTTGAGCAACTTTGCAACTTGGTTCTTAACCTCCTCGTACTTCTTCTGGTCATAGTTTACTCTGTCCATCTTGTTGATAGCTACGATCATCTGGTTAATACCCAATGTTCTGGCAAGGAATACGTGCTCCTTTGTCTGTGGCTGTACACCCTCAACTACGTCTACAACCAAAATTGCAGCGTCAGCCTGAGATGTACCAGTGATCATGTTCTTGATGAAGTCTCTGTGACCCGGACAGTCGATGATCGTGACGATGTACTTATTCGTCTCGATCTTTCTATGAGCTACATCAATTGTAACTCCTCTTTCTCTCTCCTCCTTGAGTCTGTCCATTACCCAAGCAAATTCGAAAGTTGCTTTACCCTTCTGCTCAGCCTCTTTCCTGTACTGCTCAATTATGTGTTCTGGAATCTGGCCAGCTTCGTATAGCATCCTACCAATCATTGTACTCTTACCGTGGTCTACATGTCCAATTATAGCTACATTTATGTGCTCCTTTTCCTTCGCCATATCGCAAGGTTGGAGAATGGGTATATAAAACTTTCAACTCAAAGAGTAAAGTATTTGACCTATCTGGAACTCATCAGGCTTATGAGTATAGTCGTCGGCTTAGATGGTTCTGACCAAAGCTTTAGAGCCTTAAGGTTCGCTTTGGAAGAGGGAAAGCTTCGAAAAAAGAAGGTTTATGCTATACATTCCCTCTTTGGTGGAGAAGAAACTGACATAGAAGATATTGAAAAGGGTGAGAAGATACTTGAAGAGGCTAGAAAGATTGCAGAAGAGTATGGTGTCGAATTTGAAACTAAACTCCTCGTAAGGGGTAAGACTCCTGGAGAGGACATAGTGGAATTTGCAAACGAAGTTAGAGCTGATCTCATAGTCTTAGGTATGAGAAGGAGATCGTTACTTGAGGAAGTAATACTGGGCAAGGCTGCAAAGTATGTTGTTGCAAAAGCGAAGCAACCAGTTGTGTTAGTTAAGTAAATTTAAAAATACCTACGGAAAAGTTCAAGGTATGTTCGTGTTTGTTTACATCACCTCGAAGGATCTTGAAGAGGCTAGAAAGATTGCAAGACACCTGTTAGAAAAGAAGCTTATAGCTTGTGCAAACATATTTCCAGTTAGATCACTGTTCTGGTGGGAAGGTAAGATAGAAGAGTGTGTAGAGTTTGCGATAATATGTAAAACAAAAGCTGAGAAGTTTAAAGAGATAAAGGAGGAGGTAAAGAAGATTCATAGCTATGAGGTACCATGCATATGCAGTTTCGTAGTTGAGGAAGGTTTAAGAGAGTTTTTAGATTGGATTGAAGAGACAGTAGGATGAAAGTCGCAACTTACGATAGTAAGGGAGAGGTCATCTATACTGAAGAACATTGGAAGATCTTTAAGGATAAGAGGAAGAGAGCTGAAGAGGTCATGGGTAGGTTGATAGAATTTGGAATAGATTCCATCGTTTATGGCTCTGTAGCAAGGGGGGATGTAAAGAAGAACAGCGATGTAGACATCTTCATACCCTATCAAATTCCATCGTACAAGATAGAGTTAGCGCTCGAAAGTTTTGAAATCCTTGAAAGGAGGATAGTCCAAGCTACACCAAACTACGTTATAAAGGGAGAGTTTGTTTTAGCAGACAATACGACTGTTAGCTTCCCATTAGTTAAGATGAAGGAAAATGAGCTTGATTTCTATAGATTTGGTGGTTGTATAAGTTACAACGAGTTGATTGAAGGTAAGAGGGTTGCTGGGGTAGATAAGAGATTAGTACTTATAATTCCAACTGAAAAAGGACATATTGAAATTCCTGTTAGTGATTTACAACCGAGCTATGTTGCAAAAATATTAGGAATAAGTTTAGAGATTGTAAAGGAGAGAATAAGGGTGTTAGAGAGGAGAAGGGAGGTTGGAAGAACTGGAATATTCTTGTGTGAGGTGGTACCGTCCTTTACAAGCTTTGAAGCATACCTCATGGAAATAGCAAAGACCAATCCCATGGTGAGGAAGAGGTTGAATGCTTAATATTTAACTCTAATCCAAGTTATTTCCTCCCATGGAATAGCAATTTGTTCATCGTTTCTTTTCAATATTAGATGTTCATTGTCGAAATCCCATATTTTACCTTTGATTTTAGGATTACTGATTGAAACTACGATTATCCTTGAAGTTTCCCTAATTTTATCGATTTTCTCAGATTTTATACTGTCTTGAATGTCTTTTTTGATATTTAGTAGAAAATAAAAGATTATATAAAAAATTAATATTAAAATTAATATTAATATAATTGATAAAATACATTATTCTGACCACAATGTGCTAATGGCTATATATACTGCTATGGTAACAAAAAACCAATAATATAACCAATTATAAATAATAAATTTCATAAATGTATCCAAGTAGAGCTACATGATAGCAAGCTAAAATTTTTATATATTTTAATTATTATCTTAATTAGTTCTTAATTAGTATGTTTATTAAGATTAAGAGAAGTCTTAATGTAATGTTATGAGTAATAAACATAAAATTATTAGAGAAATTATTAAAAATCTATAAGATAAAGATAGATATTTTAAAATTAATTATTTATTTAAGAAATTTAAATAAATAATTATAAAACAACATTTATAATTGTTTAACATAGTCTAAATACTCACTTAAGAACCTTAAAAATTGTGTTCTTTTAACTTTCCTTAGAACTATTGGTTGCTTTAAGCTTAGATAGACTGTTATTGGAACACTGATACCCTATAAGACTTATAATATCTATTTATTGACTCGGACATAAGTCTTTTGTAGTGTATTTAGGCAGTCATTTTAGCCCCTCGTATATCCTTAAAGACTGCAGTTGCCATATACATGAATGGTGTATCTAAAAGTGCTATGATTACTTTTATCAAGTATTGTCCAAGTATCATGCTAAACAGCACCTCATTTGGTACAACACCGTAGAATGCTAGTGTTATGAAGACTGTTGTGTCTATAGCTTGAGATACAATCGTCGATGCGTTATTTCTAAGCCATAAGTGTCTACCATGAGTCTTAACCTTCCAGAAGTGGAATGCATATACATCGTGCATCTGCGATATGAAGTAGGCCACAATTGATGCAAAGACTATTCTTGGAGTTAGAGAAAAGACTGTTCCAAAGGCCTTTGCAACATCAAGATTTCCTGGTATGTCGGCAGGCGTCCACATCAAAACCGTTAACACACTTATTAGCATCACAATATTGGCTAGTAAACCACAAATTACTGCCCTCTTACCCTTTTCTTTACCGTAAATTTCACTGATTATATCTGTAACGAGGAATGTTGATGAATAGATTATTACTCCAGCTGGAACTATGAAATTTCCAACCACAACCAATTTCCTACAGACTAAATTAGCTACAACTGTCAGAGTTGCAAATATACCTATAGCTATCTCTACTCCAAATCTTCTTGAAGCTAAGACCGTGATCGTGACTATTGAGAGTGTTGCGATTACCCAAGCTATAAACTCAAGTAAGAGCATGCATTGGGAAAATTGCTAAAGGTTTAAATCTGTTGCGATGATAAAAAATTAGGGTATGTCAAGCTCCTTTAACTTTTCTGGAGTTGGTCTACCGTTAACCCATCCTCTAAGCTTGTAGTATTCTTCTTTCATCTTTTCAAGTTCAACTACCTGTCCCTTCGCTGCACCTTCAGGCATTGGCTCTTGTAGTAGTCTCTTTGGTAATGTGTCGTCTTTGCCATCAAAACCAAACTCGTTTATTATTAGCCTTTCAAGGTTGTATATCCTTTCACCAATCTTCATGATCTCTTCTGCATTCAAGTCCCAACCAGTAACAGCCGAAAGTAACTTTGCGTAATCCTCAACACCTAATGCAAACGTTGAGAATAGACAGTTGACGGTTGAGTTGACAACGCATGTGAAGTCTTGGAATGTCTTAACCCACTGCGCCTTACCCTCTATTGTAAGCGGATCGATCTTTTCTGGAATACCCAATATCTCAGGTGAGATTGTATAGCCAGTGACATGGCATCCTCCTCTGTTTGCAGTTGCATATGTCAAACCGATACCTTTAGCACCTCTCGGATCGTAAGCTGGCAATTCCAATCCCTTTACACTCATAGATAGCTCTGGTGCTCCAAATATTTCAGCCAACCTCTTACTACCTAAAGCCAGATACTTGCCAAATCCAGTCTTGTAAGCTGTTCTCCAAACTGCCTCAACCATTGCTGTAGCATTTCCAAATCTTAGATCTAAGCCCTCCAAAACTTCATCTGGGATGTAACCCTTCTCTCTCAACTCCATTGCACAGGCTATCGTTGATCCCATTGAAATCGTGTCCAGACCCAACTCGTCACAGAGGTGGTTAGCCTTTATAATCGCATCAAGCTGTGTTACACCAGTTGCATTACCCAAAGCCCAGATCGACTCGTATTCTGGCCCTTCGCTATAGAGTATCTGGAAGCAACCCTCTTTTACGGCTGTAACCCTTCCACAACCAATTGCACAACCCCAACACGCTTTATTCTTAATCAGATACTTTTCAGCAAGTGTTTCACCACTTATCTTATCAGCATCTGGATTTACACCAGTCTGCCAGTTCTTGTAAGGTAAGATTCCAGCATTGTTGATTATGTTTACCAGAATAGCCGTTCCGTATTTAGACAACCCTTCACCAGTAACAGGATTAGTCTTGATCTTGTTCATAGCCTCCTTTGAAACTTTATCAAATTCATCTGGCTTTACTGGCTGTGGTCTCTCATCTCCTCCTACAACTATTGCCTTAAGCTTCTTTGAACCCATTACAGCACCTACACCAGTCCTACCAGCAGCCCTATGTTCATCGTTCATTATATTTGCAAAGTAAACTAAGTTTTCACCAGCTGGACCAATACAAGCGACACTACATCTCTTTCCAACCTTCTTCTTCAAAATTCTCTCTGTATCAAAGACATTTTTACCCCAAATGTCCTTTGCACATCTTATCTCTGCAGTTCCATCCAAAACCTCCAAATAGACTGGCTCCTCCGACTTACCCTCTATAACAATCATATCGAAGCCAGCGAACTTTAAAAACGGACCCCATCTTCCTCCACTGTTCGCACTTGCTATTGAACCCGTCAGAGGTGATCTCAAAGCCATTACATGATATCTACCAGACTCAGGAAATCCAACAATTCCAGTAGCTGGACCCGTAGCAAATATCAAAACGTTTTCTTCACCCAATGGGTTGATATCCCTTGGAGCGATCCCTTCCTTCTTATAGGATTGGAGATAATCGTACAAAATCCTCACAGCATAGCCTTTGCCACCAATATATTTTTTGGCAATTTCCATGTCGGTTTTTTCGACCTTTATGGTGCCGTCGCTTAAGTTTACTTTCAGAATTCTACCCATGTACCCCATATGTAAAAATTCATTCATAAAAATAAAAATCTTTCCAAATGTTTGATCATGCATATCGTTTCAAATAATCCATCTCAAACTTGATAGGATTGTTAGTGTACTCATTAACTATACTTTCCGCTTTTGACCTTAAATCTCCCAAAGACTCGACAAATGAAAATACAAGCTTACCAAAATTCGTCTTTGGTTCTCTAAAATTTTTGTATATTTCAAACACAGGTGCAAGTAGATTTAGAACATTTAAAACTACCTTGTAACGGTAGTTTGGATTGTTATCTACGAGCTTTTTTCCAATCTCGTAAGCTTTCTTGCAGTCAAGTTTACATGGGTAGAAGTTAGAAGTAAAGAGAGAAAGTGCCTTATCTGGGTTTGGCTTTGGATAAAATCTTAAAATCTCTTCAAAAATTCCCTTCTCGATACACTCCTCTATTATCCTTGCCTCTGGATTCTTTCTCTCGACCTTCAAACGTGAAAATTTACGAACACAGCATCTTGGATAACCCAACAACTTTCCCTCCAATTCGATAATTTTCCTTAGATTTTCCAAGGTAGGATTTAGCTCAAGCGCTTCAATCTTTTTCAAAATTTTTAATGCCTTTTCCCGATCCTTACAAACATAGATAGATAATCTATTACTTGATTCTAACGTTATCGGATCGAAAATCCATCTGTAAGTTAAAACGGAGTACCCAAGCTTTTCTAATTCATCGACTTCTTTTCGGTCGATCAGCACAGCTTGAATGCAGTTTGAAAGGTTCAACTTTAACCTCATCAATTCCAATGAGAGTGAAGGGTTCATTATGATGCAAAAAATCAAAAGTTTTAAAACTTTTTTAATAATACAGCCTCCATGAACATAATTCTGTTGGGTCCACCAGGAGGTGGAAAGGGTACCCAAGCAAAGAAGATTGTTGAGAAGTATGGTATACCACACATAGCAACAGGAGACATACTGAGAGAGGCTGTTGCTAAGGGAACCGAGCTTGGAAAGAAAGCCAAAGAGTACATGGATAGAGGTGAATTAGTACCAGATGAAATAGTCATTGGAATAGTTAAAGAAAGGTTGAAACAGCCTGATTGTGAAAAGGGATTCCTGTTGGATGGATTCCCAAGAACACTCAGACAGGCTGAAGCGCTTGATGATATGCTTAATGAGCTTGGAAAGAGCATAAATGCTGTTATCTACATAGATGTGCCCGAAGAGGAGGTTGTTAAAAGGATTGCTTACAGAAGGACATGTAAGAACTGTGGTGCAGTTTATCATCTAATCTATGCCCCACCTAAAGAGGAGGGGAAGTGTGACAAATGTGGTGGAGAGCTGTATCAAAGAGATGATGATAAGGAGGAAGTGGTAAGACAGAGGTTTAAAGTTTATATGGAGAATACGGCACCACTCATCGACTATTACGAGAAGAAGGGTTTACTTTACAGGGTTGATGGAACCAAGAGCATAGATGAAGTGTTTGCACAGATAGAAGAGATTCTGCAAAAGATTGCAAGGTGACTTTATTTTTTAATTATGAAAAATTGTTTCTGAGACCTCTCTTAGGTGAATTGCTGTTCGGTTTCTTTTTAGGGTTGTTTCTCTGGCACATATTCAAATCATTCGCCACTGGTATGCTGATTTGGTTGGCTTTTGGTGGAACATTTGGTCTTCTCATGGCAACATTCAACGCCATCATGGCCAAGAGGTTAACGAAGAAGTACGGCAATTACGAATGGATGAAAACTCATCATGAAAGAGAAGTGATCCTCTCAATGCTATACGAAGAAGCATTTAAACTCTGCTTAAGGGTGTTTAAATCTCTGAGTATGTGCAGAGTTCAAGAGGAGGATAAGGAAAGGGGCAAAATAACAGCAGTTAAGTTACCCATTTGCGGTATTATACTCAGATAACGATCGATCTGAAGAGAATAAACAAAAACAAAACTTTGATTAAGATTTCGAGCAAGCCGTTGTTTTATCGCGCTTGGAATATCGACTTCGGTGAGAATTTAGAAAACGTTGAGGAGATCGTATTTCATCTTAAACTTTATATAATTAATTTTGAAGCAAATGGGCAAACTTTAAAAGGGATTTGAGTGATTGATGTTATGCCTGGTATAGTACCTCATAGACACTGTATAGTTTGCGGTAAGGCAATTGAACCAGATCAGAACTTCTGCAGTGAGGAATGCAAAAAAGTTTGGGAGAAGGAAAGAAAGAGGCAGAGAAACTTCTCGTTAATGATGTTAGCACTGTTCTTCCTATTGCTGTTCCTTCTGTTCTTCACGGCGCCTCACTAACTCAAAAGCTTTCAGAATTATTTCAACTACTTCTTCTGGCTTAAAGAGTCCAGAATTTATCGCTATGTGATATATACTTATATCATCTATATCTATGCTGTAAAACTTCTTGTATCTTCTCCTCTCAAGCTCCTCCCTTCTCTTAGTTTCAACTCTCGCTCTACTCAACTCAATTCCCTCTCTTTTAGCAATCCTCTCATACCTAATTTCAGGATCAGCGTATATCCAGACTTTGAATGCATCCTTGATCATCCAGCCCGAAAGCCTACCCTCAACTATAACATTATCCTCCTTCTCAGCCAACTCCCTCTGCATCTTGTCTATATACAGATCTATCTCTGGATTGTCTTCAGCATACCTACTGAACTCCTCCAAAGTCATTCCTCTCTCCATTGCAAGCCTTCTAAAGACTTCTCCAGCGGATATAAGCTTATATCCTAACTTTTCCGCTAAAAGTCTAGCAACTGTTGTAGTTCCACTTCCAGGCAGTCCAGATATAGTTATCTTCATGGTATCACTCCTGCAAAATTCTCCTAAAGATCTGTCCAACTGCAATCGAACATAATATGTACCAGAACAACCACCACGGGAGTATAAAAGCATCACTCACGTGAATCTCACCACCAAATGGAATCGTTACGTTGAAATGACTAGTTACATTAACACTCCACATGGGATATACTGCAGATAAGCTACGAATGTCGTATATCACGTACCAGAGCCAAGCCCAAATTGGAATCGTAACAACTACAGTGTAAAACATCGTTCTAAAGTTCATGTTCATAAGCTCAGCCTGAAGTCTGTTTATCTCAACCTTCTCCTTTTCCAGCTGCTTTAACAGAAATTGATTGTTCTCCCTAACAGCTTTGAAGTACTTCTTTTGAAAATCAGATATCTTCTGTTGAGCATATTTCATAAACTTTTGATCTATCGTAAACTTCTGAATTAGAGATGAATAGAACGCTGTAAAGCTTGCCAACACGAATATAACTACATGAATTCTACCCAAACTTAAGAGTGGGTGGAGAATCGGATCAATAGCTTGGGCTATTCCTATCCTAAACTGCGGGAAGAAGATACCTATCATGAACGCTATTCCTAAAAACATTATGAAGTTTTGAACTACCTTCTTCATCACTCCTCACCCAAGAACTTTCTAAGCATTGGATGCATTTCAGTCATTTGCTCTCTCGTAAGATCCTCGTAGAACCTGTATGCAATACTGACAGCTAATAGCAGTCCAGTTCCACTTACATTTCCAACTGTTCCAAGCATGTTTGCTATAAGCGTGAGTAAACCGATCATAGCACCACCTAAGATCGTCACCTTGGGAATGTATCTACTCAGTATCCTTTCGAGAACTTGTGGTGACTTCCTAAAGCCGGGAATCTGCAATCCCGATCTTGCAATCTGATTTGCTACTGTCTTTGCATCCATACCACTAGTCTCAACCCAAAATATAGCAAACAGTATCCCTCCCGCTACAAGTATAATTGCATCGACTATTAGATGTAAATATATCATCCAATCGGGCATGTCAGCGAAATACGGTGCTAAGGAATTTCTTGCTGGATCCTTAACGAATGCCGGAACCCAATCATACGGACTTCTGACTGGAGAAAGGAGGTACATGATACCTGAAATCGGTTGAGAGGTGCCAGGAGCGTATTCACCTAAGAACGTTATTCCGTTCTGGTAAAGTATCAATCCTAAGATAACTATGTTCGCCTGCAAAGCCCTAACGAATATCATTGGCAAAACGCTTGCATAAATTAATTTTATAGGAAATCTTCCTCTTGCCCCCCTAACGAGTTGATGAGCCAAAGGGATTTCAACTCTCGTACCTTCAGCAAATACTACAAGGAATATTATAATTACTGTCGTTATTAAAGCTAATATTCCACCGTCTATGAAGAGTGTAATTAATCCGTTTGCAGACAATAGGTAATCCAACGGATAGTTCTGGAAAAGCCAGACCAACCTTGGGAACACACCAGGAGGCATACCTCCTCCTGGATTAAACCAGTTAAAGAGTCCAATTATTATTGCCTGGGATATGCTTGCTAAGATGAACAGACTAACACCACTGCCTATCCCCCACTTTGATACGACTTCATCCATGTAAACAATGAGGACACCACCGATAAACAGTTGGATAAATATCATGAAAGATATTAATGAAGGAGGAACACCCAAGGCATTAGCTACTTCCAAATTTGGCTTTAGGAATCCACCAGCTATTTGAGGAATTGCCTCTAAAGCTATCATCACAAATACTAAAAACCTTTGAAAGTCTTGATATGTAGCCCTATCGTCCGGATTTGTTAAGTCTAAACGGATTATACCAGCTCCAACCAAAAGCTGTAATACAATTGAAGCTGTGACAATTGGTCCAATACCCAAAGCTAAGATTGAACCAGTTGCTCCAGCGAAAAAGGCTCTATACTGAGCAAAAATATCGATTGAATGTGGATCCAAACCAAAAACAGGAACATTTGTCAAAATGAAATATAACAGTAGAATGGCAACAGTCCAACCGAACTTTTCTTTAAAAGGGACATGTCTCTTGGGTCTCTCAACACTCGGAATTTTTTCGAAGTAAGGTTGAAGAGATCTAAGAACGTCGTTTATATCCATCTTCAAGCCTCCGTTATAACCTTACCACCCACCTCTTCAATTTTCTCAATAGCCTTCGGTGTAGCTCTTTCAACCTTCACTTCAACCTTCTTCGTTATTATTCCACCACCCAACAGTTTTGTGTATCCAAGCTGTCCCAAATCTACAAAGTACATGTCATCCTTCTTCTCAGCCAATCCAAGCTCCACAAGCCTATCTATAATCTCATCCAAATCCGAGACGTTTAAATCTGGACGTGAGTAGAGGAACTTATACGTGTAATCATCAAGCTTACCTTCAGCCTTCAAAGCTCTCAACGTTTTCTTTAAGTGATTTATAGCTCTGTACCTCTCAGTAACTTCAACTGGCCTTGTAAAACCGTACTTACCGAACTGGTACAATCCCATCTTTGCGAGCTTTATGAACTTGATGTACTTGTGCTTATGCCTTCCAGCGTTACCCCTACCACCTCTACATCCTGCACCCCTATTCCTATCATTCCTACCCTTTCCATGTGTTCTTGAACCTCTAAACTTCTTTACCTTTTTCTTTGGCATCTAAATCACCTCATCTTGTAAAGGAGCTTGCAAATATCTTTACCGTGATAGCCCAAACTACCCATCGGATAGTGCCACTTTATGTTTTTAAGCCCACCTCTTGGAGGATGCAACCTAAAGACTGGTTTTAATCCGGGTATATCCTTCAAGCTAGCCTTACCCTCAATCACAGCTTTCGCAAACTCCTCTATGGAATTATAGCCTGTCTTTTCCTTTACGTATTCATCAGTTAAAGGCTTATTTCCTACAAGTCTACCCCTGTTCCTTAAGAGCATTGCAAGAGTTTCAGCATCAATTTCCCCAAAGGCTACGTAGTCCTTTACAACCTGAAGCATACCCCTGTAAGACGGCGTGTCTGGAATTACAACACAATGATATCTCTTGTGAAGTCTGAGCATCGCCAAGGTATCCTTTATCTTCCTTGCTACACCAACCTGACCTCTCAATCTAACAACGGCTATGAGTTTGTTATTCTCCATGATCATCACCTCTTTATGAACACAGTCTTCTTCAAAGCATCAAAGGTAGCTTGAGCAAAGTTTATCGTTGTTTTAGTCTGCCCTCTTGTAAACGTCCAAACGTCTCTAACTCCAGCAAGTTCCAAAACCTTCTTTGCAACCTCTCCAGCAACTATTCCCAAACCCTTTGGACCTGGCATCAGAGTTATCCTAACACTACCGCATGAACCCGTAACCTTGTACGGTATTGAGTGTGGCTCCCCACATCCACACTCCCAAGAACCACAACCCCTCTCAACCTTGAATATGTTTAGCTTTGCATCGTTTATGGCTTTTTGAATTGCAGGAGCTACCTGTGAAGATTTGCCAACACCAACACCAACGTAACCATCCCTATTCCCAACTACAACGGTAACTCTAAACTTCGTCCTCCTACCGCTGTCTGTCATCCTCTGCACCATCGAAATCTCAAGAACCTCATCTTCCAAGTTTGGTAAAAGTGCATCAACTATCTCCGGCTCTTTCAATGGCAAACCACTTGCCAAAGCTTCATCCATAGTCTTTATCTTACCCTCGTAGACAAGTCTACCTAACTTAGTCTTCGGAACCCAGCCTTCAGGAATCTGAACCTCCATGC
>CAZFVO010000027.1:0-4507 GCA_964522325.1 uncultured archaeon
GAGAGAGGTGTTCCCTGCAGGAACCTTCACCCCCTTAGGGCAGAGAGGAGGTCAGTTAGGTTAACAGACTTAAGTATTAAACTGATTAAGCTAAATTATCTAATTTTTATATATATTTTAAGCCAATTACATTGGCTAGAACTAAGTCTTCGGGAGTATTCACATTTAAAGCTAAAAGTGGATTGTCAAGTTCAAAAAACTCTTCACCATTCCAACTGACAGCATTTAGCCCCCACCATTATCCAACCTTTGTAAATCGGCAGTCTTTTGATATTAACAAACTTTGGAACGTTTTTAGGGTTTAAAACTCCCGTTAAGCTTGCATCCTTAAAGTTCTCAAGGATTGTCTTTATATCCTCAACTCTGACGAAAGGATATCACATACAATACTCACGAATTTACCGTATTCTCTTAAGATGAAACGAATGTCCTCAACGTATCCCCTGCCAGGGGGTTTCGATTGTTTCAATATCCTGCTCTTTGCAAAACTCTACTGTTTTTGGGGCATTTTTGCTTACCGCAACTACAGTATCTTCTATTTTTATTGCTTTTTCGTAAACCCATAACAGCATAGGTTTTCCATAATATATCCGAGTGTGGATTAGATGAAATCGCTTTTGGGATATACACGCTAAAGGGAAAAGAAAAAGTTGTAAAAAACCTTGAAAGTCTCATAAATGAAAAGATAGCAAGAGGTAGTAAGCTAAAGGTTTTCATAGATATAACAATATTTTCTGAAAATATAAATGAAATATCAGAGGTAGTTGAACTCGGTAGTGATCTATGTGTTGATGGAGTTGTTCTTCATAGAATCTTCAATTTACACGATGAGACTATTAGTTACGTTAGCAAAGATGAAGAGAGTAAACTGTTCAAAGATGTTAAGAAGATTAAAGGGGTTAAGGTGTACCTACCAAAGAAGTATGAAATTCCATGTAGGATAGTGAAAAACTGTGTTTATGTCACTTGGGATTGTTTGCAGTCCCTGTTGTTTTTTATACGAGTTTAGATACTTCTTGGGTAGGGCTTTTGGAAATGTGATTGAAAGACACATGAGATTTGTAAAGGAGATGGATAAAAATGAGATTTGCAAACGTTGTTTCTGGTGAACTAAAAAGCTTGGTCTTGCATTTTGTAGTGCACTTTGTAGCTTTCTGATAAACATCTATCCAATAAGATCAATTTTGAACGCTTTAGGATTCAAAGTTCCTTTCTTGGGCTTGGCTTTGCTCGGTAGTTTTGTGTTTGTATTCTGGATATCTATATCCTACAGGATGTTAGGTAAGAACTACGGAGTTATCACGGCCATATTGATTGCATCTCTATGCCTACTTGTAAGCCCTTGATACGGTATCACAAGTCTAGAATGGTTTGGCGTTTATAGCTTAGTTTCATTTTTCCTTATGGGATTTCTGACTGAAAGACTGAACTGTGGCTTTGGAAATTCTGTTTGCTTACTCATAAATTGGTTAGCATTAGGATATCACCGTAACATTTGGGTTCAGGCAGATCTTGGAATTGTACTGGTCGCAATATCATTCATCTCAAGATTTGTTGGTGACAAGCTCACATCGGTCATTATTAAATAGGCTATTCTCTTAGGAGTTCTTTACAAACCAAGACAGAAATCTTCGAATTTTTTAGTATGTAATCTGTCGTACCACCCAAGATCGGTCTCTTTGCCCTTGTACTTAAAATTATACAGGTAGCATCAATATCTTCAGCTGTTTCCAAGGTAACCTTCGCCGGATCACCAATCTTAACAACAACATCGACAGATCCCTTAAGCTTTGACTTTACATCGTTCAGAAACTGTTCTACAAATTTAACACGATTTTTCATCTCTTCCCTCTTAGCTTCTGGTGGTAGAAGAGGTTCAACGACATGAAGAAGGATCATCTCCTTAAACGGTAACCTTTCAATACAACCTTTGATGTCTTCGTTAAATACCAACGGGTGGTAACAGAATAAAACTCTCATAAAAAGATCCTTTTGTTCAGTCTTAACAACTAAAACAGGCCTATCAGTTGATTTTATAACATTTAAGGTTGTACTACCAAGGAGTTTCGATATCAATCCTCTACCTCTATGCCCCAAAACTATCAGACTCGCATTTAAAGAATCTGCAATCTTAACAATCTCTTCAGGTGGGTTTCCAATTGGTATTAGGTAATTTGCCTCAACACCCCTTCTCCTAAACTCCTCTACGATTTTGGAAAGCCTTTCCTCTGCTATGTTTTTTTCTCTAATAACATCGGCGCCCTTGAATCTCTTTATATTAACAACTCTAACTATTATCACCTCGTTGGGCTTTGGTTCTAAGTTAAATATAGTCTTTAGGGCATTTTCAGAATACTCTGAAAAATCCATACCAATAAGTACCCTTTCTAACATTGTTACTACTTCCGTTAGATTACGTATTATATACTTAACTGTCGATATAGTGAAATTATTTAACTAAGTAAATTTTATAATTATTTTTATATAATCACTTTAAAGTAAGCTTTCAACAGGTTTTTAGTTAGCTTGATATTATTACTCTGAAAAACTCATTCATACAAATTATGAAATTTTATGTAAAGAAAGTATTAAATATTCCCTTTTACAAACAAAATATTGAGGTGAAATAAGATGGTAGTTCATAGAATAAAGAGTGATGCTGCAAAATATTATGCAACACGTGAGAAAATTTGGGGGGTGGGATAACATTTCTAGGTTTAGCGAGTGAGAATCTGGATAAATTGAGTGAGGAACAACTTGAGAAGTTAGGAGACTCTGCAGCCACACTACTGCCCCCACTCACCTGGATATGCAGGTAAGCTTATGCCAGTAATTGCAAGGCTGTTCTGGAAGTTAGCAGGTGTTAACGAAAAAGAATTCAAGTTTGCGGAACTAGATGAACTTGAAAAGAGAATTGAGGATCTAAGAAAGGAAATAGAAGGTTTGTAACAGAAATTTGAGTGAATTCCAGTTCAAGATTTATTAATGTGTAAAAAAAGTTATATATTGTCTGCTATTGAAAGCATAATGAATGATGAGTGGGGTAGCTACTGAAAGGTGATGAGCCTCACCACTCCTGACAATTTTTATTTTTAATATTACATAATAATTATCTAAAAATCTAAACAACTAAAAAATCAGAACGAGGCTCCATCATCACAATTTAATAAGAAGTATTTTCATCACCATAAAAAATATTACCTAAAGTACCTTAAATCTTCTTCGCTCCTATACTGTTGCACTGTCTGCTCCTGCATCTCCCTTATCTGTTCTATGAACCTCTCCATTTCCTTGGCCCTCTCCTCAAGATCCTCAACACTCACCTTGAGATTTAAAATCTTCATTAGAACTTCCAAAACAGCCTTTGCACTCTTTGGATCCACCATATAGCCAGAAGTTACACCCATCAAGCAAGCAGCCTCTATACCTTCAAGCTGTGAAACTCCCAAAAGTAATCCCGAAGCTCCTATTATCCCTCCACTTGGCTCCCCTCTCTCAAACTTTACACCGTACTTCTTAAGCTCTTCAACTAGCTTTGGTGTGTTTGCAGCTCCTACGACGTAAGGCTCCTCAACCAACCTTCCTACACCGTAACCTCCTAGCGTGAATATCCTCTTAGCTCCGAACCTCTTTGCTATATCTATGTAAGCGTTTACGAGTTCGTAATGACCAATTCCATCCATACTCTGAAAATCTCCAACAAGTATCAGCAAATCAGGTGAATCTCCTTTCGACTTATAAGCATAAACCTCATTCTTGGGTAATCTTATAGTTCCATCTTCATTAACCATCACTTGTGGAGGAAAGTGATGAGAGTATATTTCCACCACTTTAACCGTATCAAGAACCTTAACAAGATGATCTGCTACAAGCTTACCAACGTGACCAATTCCAGGCAATCCCTCTATGAAGACTGGATCCTCTAAGCCTATCTCCTCTGGTTGTTTTAGATACCTAACATCAACCCTCTTCAGCATGCTTCCACCTCCCTATATTAAAAAATCCAACCTCCTTTCTCAACTTCCTCCTATACTTTCCATATGGATCTTCAGGAGAAAACTTAGGAGGAATGGGCATAAAAGTCTTCTCACCACATCTTGGACAAATCTCTTTTAGGGTGTAAGCTCCACACTTCGCACACTTTCTCATCTTAACTTTCATGCTTTGACTAATTTCGGAACTTTAAAAGAGTTTTCATAACATTGCCAACACAGATCTGATTGCAAATATAACATCCTCATTCCATCTATGATAGTACAGACAGTACCTGAAGACCTTAAATCCATGTCCTCTTATCACCTTTTCCCTATTGCTAGGAGAAGGAATGATTATTTCACCTTTTGATATTACATACGTCAAACCTTCACGATCAAAGCTCTTAAAATGCTCAGTTCTTCTAGCAATCCTTCCAATTGCGAAGTTAAATTTGTCAACAATCCTCATATTGTCCTCTGCACCTCTACAAACGTAAAATAGATTTGGAGATCTTACGAGAACATACTTATCT
>CAZFVO010000027.1:4607-19036 GCA_964522325.1 uncultured archaeon
TGCACCTCTACAAACGTAAAATAGATTTGGAGATCTTACGAGAACATACTTATCTACAACTCTCATCGTAAGATAACAGAACACTCTAGCACAGTGTACCAAGCTTCATCTGGATTTATTTTCCAAATTAGCCTTTCAAGATTTCTATTCAATCCAGTCGAATCTGTAGTCAGTTCGGATTCCAAAGTTTTCGAGTATGCATAATAAATCATAACCAATACTGGAGTTAGAGCAATTAAAAAGCCAATAAATAAAAATTACGTTCACAGTCTTTAAAGCCAAAACTATTAGAAAAACCATATAAACTCCGAATACTACCTTAGCTACAACCCTAAATATCTTTCCTACTCTTGGAATATCAGAATATCTAAACATATCAAATCAAAGCCTTCTCAACCAAATCTATAGCCTTTTCTATTTCTCTCTTTAATATTTCCGGCAATCCTTTTATTTCAATATCCATAAATCCTCTTATTATGAGTGAAGTAGCTTCTTCTTTACTCAATCCTCTCGTCATGAGGTAAAATATCTCGTCTTCAGCTATCTTACCTATCGCAGCCTCGTGGCTCAAATCTACGTTTGGATATCTCGCTTCGAGCTCTGGAATTGCATGGATTACACCACTACCTAAAATCATACCTTTACATTCTAAGTGCCCCCTAACGTTTTCAGCATTGCCTATTATATGTCCCCTTGCGATAACATGTCCTCCCCTGCTTATACTCCTCGATACTATCTCAACTGAGCTGTTTTCTCCATTTAGATAAACTTTATTCCCCAAATCAATCTCAGAACCTTCAAATCCAACTATTATACTGTTGAAAATAGCTTTAGCATTTCTTTCGAGGTAGGCTGTGGGGTATGCCCTTAAATATTTTACTGGACTTAGAAGGATGTAATTACTTATGAACGATCCATTCTCCTCAACCTTTATTGCTGTCTTGGGTAAAACCTCATTTTTCTTCTTCCAATTGTGTATCATCGTGAAAGTCACCTTTGCATTTCTCTTAACGTAAAACTCTGAGATTCCTAAATGCAGTCCAGAAAGCCTTTCGGATGTACAACCTGTTATCAGATTTAGTTCGGAATTTTCCTCAACGATTACTATGTTATGTATCTTCTGCCCCTTCAACCTCTTAAGGTACAAGCAAGCTTCTACTGGAACTCCCAACTTAACGCCCCTAGGCACTCTAATAAAGTAGCCATCAAAATCTCCCTCCTCTTCAATAAGCTTCCAACAGTAATCTTCTAACCACTCATACTTTTCAAGTGCCTCCTTAGTGCTCATGACTTCAACTCCCCTAGTAAAGCTTACAATTGGTTTGTTATCTACCATTAGGAAACTTGCAGATCTCTTTGAGGGATCCCTCTCAATTCCTACTTTCCTCAAATCTTCTTTCAGAGTGTCTTCAGGCATCTCCTAACACACTCCTCGTAACCATGCTTTTCGACAATCCTCAAAATGTCCTTTGGGTCACCAATACATGCCACCCTACCCTTGTAAAGTATTATACCGTAATCCGCATCAACGAACTTTAGAATTTGTCCTGTATGCGTTATTATTATACCAGATTTCTTCCTCTCTTTTTCAGGCTTATCTCTCTCCAAGAGCTTGTTTATAGCCTCACCAATGACAGCTATGTTTTCCAAATCAACACCACTATCAGGCTCATCGAGCATTACAAAATCTGGATTCATCAAAAGTAACTGCAAGAGCTCAGACCTCTTAACTTCTCCGCCAGAAAAACCTACGTTAATATCTCTATCAAGTAAGTTTTCCATCTTAAGCATTTTAACATATTCATCTATATTATCTTCAGTTCCACCAATCTTGGCACAGTGCTTTATAACATCTTTAAGTTTAACACCTGTTATTTTCGGTGGATGCTGATAAGCTATACCTAAACCCATTCTAACCCTCTCATCCGCAGGCTTGTCAGTTATATCTACACCCTTAAATATTATTCTACCGTCATAAACCTTATACTTTGGATGTCCAGCGATTGTCATTAAAAGTGACGATTTTCCACTACCATTTGGACCGAATAGGGCTAAAGTCTGCCCCTTCTGAATGTAAAGATTAACATTTTGAAGTACTTTCATTCCATCGATCTTCACACTCAGGTTTACTATCCTAAGAACGTCTTTCTCCATCGTTTTTTAAGCAAAAATCAAAATATAAAAAGGTTACTAATCTTCAAAACTCAACTATGTCAACGCTTCCATCTTCAACAATTGCAAATGTTCTTCTGCCAGTTTGATAACCACACACCTCTCCAGGATTTATTATTATTTTATCGCCGATTTTCTCAACCTTAGCTACATGCGTGTGCCCTATTACGAGATACCTGTGACTTGTCTTTTTGAGTATTTCAACTATTCTTCCATCCGTTCCATGATAGACTACACCCTCAGGAAATTCAACTATATCTCCAATTTTCCAGCCCTTCTCATCTGCAATCTTTGTCAAAAGTCTCCTTTCTCCGTCGTTGTTTCCAAAGGCAAAGTAGATTTTCCTTCCCAATTCAGCCAGAGCTTTCATTGAGAAGGGAGCTATGATATCCCCAGCATGAACAACGAACTCGAACTTCTCACCTTTTAAAGCCGAGATAAGATCAGCTATAGCTTGAAGGTTGTCATGCGTATCCGAAATGACGACGAACCTCATGGACGAACGTAAGTTCCTTTGCTATAATAATTTACCTCAAAGCCACCAGGCTGTAAGCTTGCAGTTGTTCCAATCGTTCAGAATTCTCTGAGATGCTCTATGTGTATCGAGCTCTCCACCCTTTTTGAGAAAACTAAACTTTTTAGCAATTCTTACCAATGTCTCTTCATCTGCTTTAGGCTCAAATCCATAAAGATCCTTAAAGTTTGAACCTTCAGCCTTCTCGATCTTTTCAAGTAAAAGAAATGCCGATTCCTCAACATCTTCGGGAAAGATTATCTTAGCCCAATCCCTACTTGCATACTCCCTTGGAATTATTCCTGGAGTGTCTGAAAGAACTATCTTACCACTAATCCTTATCCATTGCTTTCCCTTGGTATGTCCAGGAACTGGAGCGGTTGAAGTTGCACTGTATTGAGCAAGCATGTTAACCAGGCTTGATTTCCCAACGTTTGGAAAACCAACTATCACAAGTCTAACCTTTTTATCAACATCCTTAAAGTAATCCTTAATACTCCTTCTCAGAATCCAAAAACCGTAAAACTTCTTACTTGAAACGTGAATTACATCAATTGCTTTACTTTCCTTTTTCAAGAAATTTTTACATCTGTCTGCAAACTCCTTTGGAACTAAATCAACCTTGTTTATAATTATCCAGTAAGGTTTTCCTAAGCTCTTAATTTTCTTTTCAAATCTTAAGCTTCTAAGCTCATTTGGGCATCGAGCATCAACAACCTCTAAAACTCCATCTGATCTCTCAATCTCATCAATTATCATTTTTCAAGCTCTACAACCTCAATAACCTCAAGAGGCACTCTTTGCAGTCTTTTGCCGAGTTCAGCCTTTGCAATCCTTATTGCATGCTCTCTGCTTTGAGCGTTAAAGACTTTCATTTCAAAAGTTAAACCGACTAAAGCTGTATTTGCAACCAAAAAAACGCTTTTAAGATTACTACCACACTTCGGACACTGCGTCACACCCACATCTATCTCAACAAAATCTAAATCTGGATGTAGCCTCTTTCCAGCTTCAGCAACCGCTATGTTCATTGCATCTTTAACAGTCTTTACATTTCTGACTATCCAAGCACCTTGTAGAACCACTAGGTAGTCTGGCATGTCAAAGCTCAGCTTCGAAGTCACTTACGGAATACGGAAACTCCTCCACCCCTCTATTCTTTAGGACTTCTCTTGCAAGTAGCCAGTAGACTAAAGCCAACGCTTTTCTACCCTTATTGTTCGTTGGTATTACCAAATCAACATTGGCTGTCGAGTTGTTCGTATCGCAAAGTGCTACGACCGGAATACCAACCCTCGTTGCTTCTTCAACAGCCTGTCTATCTATAGCTGGATCAGTCACAACGACTACATCTGGCTCTCTGTACTCCTTTAGCATTGGGTTTGTTAAGGTACCTGGTATAAACCTACCTATCACATAGTCACTCCCAACTACTTTCGAGAACATCATGACTGGCTTCTGTCCGTACTGTCTCGCTGCCACCACGAGAATCTTTGAAGGTTCAAATCTTGCCAAGAACTTTCCAGCTATTCTTATCCTCTCATCGAGCTTTTTGATGTCCAAAACGTAGAGTCCATCTGGTCTAACCTTGTATATAAACTTCTTCATGTCTCCCGTCCTTATCTGAGTACCGATGTGAACACCAGCAGCCAAGTACTCATCTGGTGGAATGAGATACTCGTACTCAACTACCCCTTGCATCACATCGCACAACGCAAGTTTGTTTAAATACGTTTCTGCAACTTTGATAGATTAACCTAAAAATCAAAAAAATTATAATGTTTATTAAATTCCTAATATCTGGTGGTTAAGATGGTGAAAGCCTTGATAATTTGTTGTGAGAACATTAGGGATAAGCAGTGTATCGGATGTGAGAGGTGCTTAACTGCTGCGAGGGAGAGGTTGGGAAACTTTGAAAAGTTCGACAAAGTAGACGTTGTTGGCATACTAGGCTGTGGAGGTTGTCCGGGATTTGTGATTCCAAGGCTTAAGCTTTACAAAAAGTGGATTGAGGGATTTGACGACTTCGATGTGGTCTTCATAGGAAACTGTATAAAGGCTGCTATGAGCTTCGGTGCCTGTCCACTTGAGTTGGATAAGCTCGTTGAAGACATAAAGAAGCTTACGGGTAAGGAAGTTATAGTTGGAACACATCCTTGGTAATTTTCTATTTTTTTGTAATTGGCGGCTTGCCGACGGCACTTCATCGAAGGCTTATACCCTCTCCAGCCGTAACGGCTATACTAAGTTAGCAGTTGAGATATTAACGTTTTCGATCGGAATCTAAATATACAACTTTGCAGAGTTAGGCTAAATGAGATGCTTGGAGGAGATAGTTCAGAATGGCGAAAGAGAAAACATCGAATTTAAGGAGTATTTAACTTCTTATCATCTGAAGGAGAACAGACTTCAGGAGTTGGCTTGTCAGATGAATCATAGGATCATAATGGGAAGGGGAAAAGCTATCTATGTCATTGGGGTTTCTGACAGCGGTGAACTTAAGGGTTTGGATGAAGAAAGGTTTAACGAGACTGTTGAAGTTTTAAAGAGGATTGCAAACGAGATATCGGCCAAGATAAAATCTGTTGAGAAGTTTAAGGTAAATTTAGGTTATGTGGGAATAGTTGAGATAGTAAAGTCCAAAGCCAAGGAGCACATAATCGTTGGAACTGCTGGACACGTCGATCACGGTAAGAGTACGTTGGTTGGCTGTCTAATAACTGGAAAACCCGATGATGGTGATGGGGCTGTAAGGATATTCTTGGATACATTGAAGCATGAGATTGAAAGAGGCTTAAGTGCTGATCTGCACTTCGCAGTTTTCGGCTTTAAGGATGGAAGACCTCTTAGGCTTAAAAATCCGTTGAACAAGAACGAAAGGGCTTTTGTGACAGAAAAAGCTGACAAGCTCATTTCCTTCGTTGATACGGTTGGTCATGAACCCTGGCTAAGAACTACAATAAGGGGTCTTTTGGGACAAAAAATCGATTATGGATTGCTCGTAGTTGCAAGTAACGATGGTGTGATGAGAACGACTAAGGAGCATCTTGGCATTCTACTTGCCATGGAATTACCTGTGATAATAGCGATAACTAAAATTGATATGGTTCCAAAAGAGAGGGTTGATACAGTTGTCAATCAGGTTTCCCAGCTTTTGAAGACCGTTGGAAGGATTCCTTACATCGTTAAGGATTTGGACGATATTAAGAAAGTTGCAAAGTTGATAAGCAAGAAACTCGTAGTACCAATAATAAAGACTTCGGCTGTAACTCTTGAAGGTTACGATCTGCTTGAGGAGTTGCTCTTAAGGCTTCCGAAGAGAACTTATAAGGGTAAGGGATTCCTCATGTACATAGACAGAATATACAGGGTTACTGGCGTTGGAACAGTTGTCAGTGGTAGTGTTAAAAAGGGAGAAATAGAGGAAGGAGAGGAGGTGTACATAGGTCCATTTAGAGACGGGAGTTTTAAGCTTGTAAAGGTTCAGAGCATAGAGATGCACTACTATAGAGTTGATAGGGCTGAAGCTGGCGATATCGTTGGAATAGCTGTAAAGGGGGTTAGGTACGATGAACTCAGAAGAGGAATGGTTCTTACAAAGGAGGAACCAAGAGCTGTAAGAGAGTTTGATGCCGACGTTTACATCTTTACACATCCGACGAGGATAAAGAGGGGTTACGAGCCAGTGATACACATAGAAACGATATCTGAAACTGTAATATTCAAGGAGATGGAGAAGGAGTACATGAAGGCTGGAGATAGAGGTAAGGTTAGAATAGCTTTTAAGTACAACCCTCAGTTCGTTTATGAGGGGCAGAAGTTCATATTCAGAGAGGGAAGAAGTAAGGGTATGGGTGAGATTCTAAAGGTATATCTATGAATCAATCCCTCAGCTTACTATTGTCCATTCTCCTGATATTAATATTTATTAGGAGATTCCACGTCGGTTTTGCCGTTTTCTTAGGTGCAATATCACTGGGCTTTTTAACGATCGGTTTGGACTCTTTAAAGGTATTTGCATCGACATTGATATCACTTCAAACCCTAAAGTTTGTAACGATAATAACCCTAGCATTTACCTTAGCCTATTCTATGCAGGAATCTGGAGCTTTAGATAGAATAACCTCTTCAGCCTTATCGCTGTTTGGAAAGGCTAGTGTATTTGTCATTCCTTCAATGATAGGATTTTTACCAATGCCTGGCGGAGCTATAGTCTCTGCAGTTATGCTAAAAGATATTTTTGCAAAATTTAGGATCAAACCAGAAAAAGGCACTTTCTTGAATTACTGGTTCAGACACGTCTGGGCCTGCTTAGATCCGATATATCCAAGTGTCATAATAGCCTTGGCCGTTCTCGAAATAGACTATACAACTTTATTGAGATCCACTTACCCCATAACATTGGCAATGGTTGTTGCAGGTCTACCTTTCATTACCTTTGGTAAATTTGGAGATGAAAAGGATTTCAGAGGAATACTCTACATACTTCCCATATTGGTCGTAATGATTTTAACAGTCTTTGGCTTAGATCTCCTTTACTCCTTAGTGTTGGTCGTTGGAGCGTTTTGCTTAATAACAAAACCAAATTTCAAGGTAGTTGCAAGGAAAGTATTTAACATCAAGATATACATCTTATTAATATCCCTCCTATACTACAAGGAGTTGATCGTTGTGACAAACTCGGCCAACGCACTTCTTAACGATATGAGTTCAGTTGGTCTCCCTCAAAGTGTATCTGCATTTTTACTCTCATTTATTATTGGATTTGCAACTGGAATAGAATCTGGTTATTCTGCAATAGCTATACCACTTCTCATACCGTTCATTGGAGTTGGAAGTGAAATCGTCTCAAAAAACCTCCTCCTTGTTATGGGAGCTGGATTGATAGGTGTTATGCTCTCTCCGCTCCATCTCTGCTTAATATTAACAAAAGAATACTACTCAGCCAACTTAGAAACAGTATATTTTAAATATCTTATTCCAGCAAGTATATTAACGTCGTTAGGTGTAGTCGTTGTGTACCTAGCATCATGAAAGTTTTATATACTCCCATGCCAAGTCAAGCCAATGCTAATCGAATTACCAAAGCACAGTGAAGTTTTTGGTAGTGTCAAAATCTATGAGCTTCAAAAAGTCCTCAAGCTTGAATCAGGTAAGGTGGTAGCTCCACTAATGAGAGGGTTTTCGAGGGAGGAACTTAGAGAGATCTTTAGCAGAATGGCTGTAATAATCCCGGTAAAGGATGAGAAACTCCATCTGTTCGATGGAGTTGTTAGATCAATTCCTGAGGACTGCAAGATAATCGTCGTATCTAATAGTAGAAGGGTTGAGCAGGATACGTATAAAATTGAGTGTGATCTTATATCCAATTTCCATAAGGTTACTGGGCAATCTATAACGATCATACATCAGAAGGACCCCGGTTTGAGCTTAGCCTTTCAAGAGGTAGGCTACGATGCGATACTGGATAAAACGGGCGTTGTTAGAGATGGAAAGGGGGAAGGGATGGTTGTTGGAATTCTCTTGGCTAAGATTTTAGACTGTGATTATGTTGGTTTTGTAGATGCGGACAATTATATCCCGTGCTCTGTAAACGAGTATGTCAGTATCTATGCTGGAGTTCTCAGCTTAGCTGAAACACCTTACGCCATGGTAAGATTGCATTGGAGGTACAAGCCGAAAGTCATGGAAGACAGACTTTACTTCAGGAAGTGGGGTAGAGTTAGTGAAATAACGAATAAATACCTTAACATGCTCCTTTCAATGAAGACAGGTTTTGAAACGCTCATAGTTAGAACGGGAAACGCTGGTGAGCATGCTATGACCCTAAAACTAGCAGAAATCATGTCGTTCTCAACAGGATTTTCGATAGAACCTTACGAGCTGATATACATTCTTGAGGAGTTCTGGGATGGAGAAACGAGATTTAAAGATGCTTTAAGTAGTGGAATTTCAATCTATCAGGTTGAAACAATGAATCCACACGTTCACGAGGAGAAAGGGGAAGAGCATATAAAGGAAATGTTGTTAGCATCTCTATCAGTGATTTACCACAGCAAGCTCGCAAAAGACGATTTGAAGGAGAAAATATTTGAGGAACTTAAGGGACAGGAGATAGTCAAAAGTAAGAGGGAGATAAAGAAGTGTATTACGATGCCTCCAATCTGTGACATCGATATAAAGAAGTTTAAGGATGTTCTAGAAAGGTATTCCGAAACCCTTAAAACGTTTCATTAAATTTTTAATTATTGATGAAGAAAATAATCTTTACAGACTTGGATGGAACTCTCTTAGATAAAAGCTACAAGTGTGATAGGGCAATTCCTCTCATAGA
This sequence comes from uncultured archaeon, assembly GCA_964522325.1. Taxonomy (GTDB): domain Archaea; phylum Halobacteriota; class Archaeoglobi; order Archaeoglobales; family Archaeoglobaceae; genus Archaeoglobus_B. The sequence goes on from CAZFVO010000027.1 coordinate 13,628, forward strand.
AAGGCTTAAAGAAAAGGAGGTACCGATTGTGTTCGTTTCAGCAAAAACTCGTTTTGAACAAGAGGTTTTCAGGAAAATGCTTGATATAAATGATCCCTTTATAGTTGAAGATGGTTCAGCAATATTCTTTCCAAAAAATTACTTCGAAAAGAATGTTGGAGATTACTTTGATGAATATGAAGCCATAGTTTTGGGAGTTAGCTACGATAAGATAGTTGAGAGGTTGAAGGAACTTAGAAAGAAGTACAGAGTTCTCAGTTATTACTTCATGAGTGTTGAGGAAGTTGCTAGAGTTACAGGGTTAAGCTTAGAGATGGCTGAACTTGCAAAGAGGAGAGAGTTTAGTGAAACGATCGTTGAGATAGATGAGAGAGCTTTGGAAGAGCTAAAGAGGGAATTCAACGTTTTGATCGGTGGTAGATTCATACATGTCTATGGAAAAAATGCTGATAAGGGTAAGGCTGTTAAGATAACTACGAATTTATTCAGGGAGCTTTATGGTGAGGTTTTGACTGTGGGTATAGGAAACTCTTATACCGATATTCCAATGCTTAGGGCTGTTGATGTACCAGCCCTAGTTAAAAATCCAGACGGTTGGATCGATGTGGATTTTGACGTGTACAAGGCTGATGGTATAGCTACAGAGGGATGGATAGAGGTTGTTGAGAAGTTCGTTTTAGGTGATCGGTATGGCCGAAGAGGGTAATGCTGAGGTTGCGGAGAGGAAGGATATAATCTATCTTGTTCCACACACCCACTATGATGCTATATGGGTTTTTACGAAAGAGGATTACTTTTACATCAACATCGATCTGATTTTGAAGAAGGTTGTGGAGTTACTTGAAAAAACTCCAGACTACAAGTTCCTAATTGAGCAAACTTATCTGCTTGAAGAAGTTGAGAGGCGTTATCCTGAGTTGTTTAAGAAGATAACAGAATTTATCAAAGCTGGTAGAATCGAAATAGCAGACGGAGAATACCTAATGGCTGATACTATGCTTCCACAAGAGGAAACTCTGATAAGGGAGATCCTATTCGGCAAGAGGTGGATTCGAAAGAAGTTTGGCGTTGGCGTTGAGGTGATGTGGCAGGCGGACAGCTTTGGCTTGAATGCCCAGTTACCACAGATTTACAGGAAGTGTGGCTACAAGTATGTTGCGTTCAGGAGAGGTTGTCCTGAGATAAAGCCATCTGAGTTCATCTGGGAAGGACTTGACGGGACTAGAATCATAGCCCACTTCTTCCCTCTTGGCTATAGAGCAGGTCTTAACTTAAACAAACTTGAAGAGAGTTATACGAAGCTGAAGAGGGTCGCCTTTTCAAACCACATCCTAATGCCTTCAGGCAGTGGAGTAACGATGCCACAAGAAGAAACGCCTAAAGTTGTTGAAGAGTGGAATAAAACTCATAGATCTATTATGAAAATTGCAACACCTTCAGAGTTCTTTAAGGCTATAGAGAAGTTTGCGGACAAGTTACCAGTTAGAAAGGGTGAGATGTATTCTGGTAAGTACTCGGAGGTTTTTCCAGATACCGCTTCGAGCAGGATATGGGTTAAGAAGAATTTGAGGAAATTTGAGAACTGGCTTCTCAGCTTCGAGAGATTTGCAACGATAAACTGGCTACTTGGTGGCGATTACCATGGTGAAGAAATAACGAACTGTTGGAAGAAAGTACTCTTCATGGCTTTTCACGATGTCGTGCCTGGTACTGGCATGGACATAGGTTATGCAGAAGTTAGACAGCACATAGACTTTCTAAATACTGAGCTTTCATATCTAACGGAAAGGATTTTGAGGAGCATCACGGAGAGGGATTCAAACGGTGACGATTACGGCGATATCATTGTCTTCAATCCGCTGAGCTGGGATGTCTCGAACTGGGTGGAAGTGGATTTAAACTTTGAAGAGGGTCAGGTTTACAAGATAGAGGGATTGAAAAGTGGTAATGAAGAGATCGATGTTGAGATCATCAGGTTTAGACGGTATGAAGATGAGTCCTTGAGCTATGCGAGGATTGGTTTCGTTGCAAACGTCCCAGCTATGGGCTACAAGGTTTACAAGATAGTTGAAAAGAAGAAAAAGAAAAGCAAGAATTACATAAGGATTGTAGGTAATACTATTGAGACTCCGTTCTTCAACGTGACGTTTTCACCTGAAACAGGGCTAATTACAGTAACTAAAAATGGAAAGAAGATTTTCGAAGGTAATGAGCTGGTCATAGACAGCGAAATCGGCGATCTCTACTATCACAGGGAGGAGATTGACACACCAATTAAAACCGAAAGTGGGGAAGGAGTGAGGTACGGTTCGTTTAGAATTAAGAACTTCTGGATAGAAAAATCACCACTTAGGAGGGTTATAAACATTGAAACCGATTATTACTCACTTAGATGGCCTTACAGGCTTACAGACAAGCTTAAGCCAATGATCTGGAGACACAGGTTCATAAGATTCAGGAAGAGGATAATAGTGTATCGTGATATTCCGAGAATAGACTTTATAACTCACGTGGACAACAGACACCCCAGAATACGTTTGAGAGTTTGCTTTAAGACTGATATAAAATTGCCAGAATACACATGTGAAACGCAATTCGGTGCTGTAAATAGGAAGACTAATCAGTATTATTTCAAGCCAAAAGACTGGAAAGAAAAACCATCTGGCGTTTATCCTTCGCTTAGGTGGATAGATTACAGTAATGGCGAGAAGGGGCTTACAGTGATAAACAAAGGTAATCCTGAAAATGAGGTTAGAGATGGATGCGTGTACTTAACGCTACTGAGGTCTGTTGATGTTCTATCAAACGGAATAGCTGGTCCAATGATTCCAGTGCCAGATGCTAGGGAGCTTAAGCGATATGTATTTAGCTATGCTGTTTATCCGCATGAGGGCGATTGGAGACAGGCTAAGTCGTACAAACAGGGTTACGAATTCAACTACGACCTGATAGCATTGCAGGTTCCAAGGAATAGGAAATACAGGCTTAGCAGATCGTTCTTGAGAATTGAACCCGATAACGTGATTTTAACTGCTTTGAAGAGGGCTGAGGATGGAGATGGAGTGATAGTGAGGTTCTACGAGGCTAAAGGTAATGAGGTCAAGGCCAGGCTTACGTTCTTCAGGGAAGTTAAGGAGGCTAAGGTTGTTAACATGCTCGAGGAAACTAATGAAGAATTTGAAAAGGAGTTTGGCAAGGATGTTAAGGTTGATGGAAACATTATAGAAGTCGATATGAAGCCGTTTGAGGTTATTACTCTGAAGATCAGGTTGTAGTTTTTTAATAGAAACGTTGCTTGCAACCTCGAAGCAGGATACGTGAGGGTGTAAAGAGTGGAGGCGTCAAATAACCTGATAAATGTTTCCTGATGACTTAGCAAGGATAAGGTAGATAGTCCATCAAATAAAGAGTTCAATGAAATGAGGCTATCATAAGCTAGCCCTTGACTCTCGCATGAAGGCTGAGAATGTAAGTAGAACGAGAGAAGATCTTAGCGAATAGATCATTCATTCATTTTTAGCTGGAGATAAATTTTAATTCACCCACTAAAACAATTGGTCATGAAACTCGAAAGGTCTCAAAGACTCTACAGTGAAGCTTTGAATTTAATGCCTGGTGGTGTTAGTTCACCAGTGAGAGCGATAAAGCCTTATCCATTTTACACAGCTAAAGCTGAAGGTTCTAAGCTTTACGATGTTGATGGCAACTGCTACATCGACTACTGCTTAGCTTATGGTCCATTAATATTGGGTCATGCGAATCCTATTGTTAAAGAGGCTTTGAAGGAGCAGTTGGAAAAGGGTTGGCTTTACGGTACTCCTATAGAGCTCGAAATTGAATATGCAAAGCTGATAACTAAGCTCTACAAGAGTATAGACATAGTTAGGTTCGTGAATACGGGTAGTGAAGCCACTATGAGTGCTATAAGACTTGCAAGGGGGTTTACTGGTAAGAACAAAATTTTGAAGATCGAAGGAGGTTTCCACGGTTCACACGATGCTGTGCTTGTTAAGGCCGGAAGTGGAGCTACAACCCATGGCATACCCAATTCAGCTGGAGTGCCAGCAGATTTCGTAAAAAATACTTTGCAGGTTCCCTTTAACAATATTGAAGCTTTAGCTGAGGTTGTAGAGAAGAACAGAGATGACTTAGCCTGCGTGATCATGGAGCCAGTTATGGGCAATGCCTCATTAATATTACCAAAGGAAGGTTATTTAAAGGAGGTCCGCAAAATAACAGCTGAAAACGATGTACTTTTGATCTTCGATGAAGTCATTACTGGTTTCAGGTTGGCTTTAGGGGGTGCTCAGGAATATTACGGTGTCGAAGCAGACTTAACGACTTTGGGTAAGATTGCCGGAGGTGGATTACCAATTGGAATATTCGGTGGTAGAAAAGAGATTATGGAAAGAATTGCTCCAGCTGGCGATGTTTATCAGGCTGGCACTTTTAGTGGAAATCCCCTAAGCTTAACTGCTGGCTACACTACGGTGAAATTCATCATGGAGAATGACGTGCTAAGAGATGTGAACAGGAAAACTGAAGAGTTAGTAAAGGGCTTAAAGGATCAAATAGAAGACTCTAATGCAAATTTGGATGTGGATGCCATAGCCTCGATGTTCTGCATTTACTTCGGTAAGAAACCAAAGGACTACGCTGATGCCTTGAAACTGGATAAGGCCAAATATATGGAGTTCTTCTGGAAGATGCTTGAAAAAGGTGTATTCTTACCACCTTCACAATACGAAACATGCTTCATGAGCTATGCCCACAGCATGGAAGATATTGAAAAGACGATTGAAGCTTTTGGGCTATGTCTGAGAGAGTTGTAGTTGGGACAAGGGGAAGTAAATTAGCGTTGGCTCAAACTGCAAAGGTAGTGGAAAAGCTCAAAGAGAATGGATATGAAGTAGGTGTGAAGATTATAAAGAGTACTGGAGACATAATGAAGGACAGACCGCTTTACGAGTTTAAAGGATCTGGTGCATTTGTCAGAACCCTTGAGCATGCCTTAATAAGGAGAGAGATTGATATAGCTGTGCACAGCTACAAAGATATTCCAAGTAAGATGCTTGAAGGAGTTACAGTCTCGGCTGTTCTTGAGAGAGATTCGCCATGCGATGCATTCATAGCGAGAGATGGCTCTACGCTTGAAGAGATAAAGCCCAATGCGGTAATAGGTACTTCAAGTTTAAGGAGAAGAGCACAGTTGAGTCTGTACAGACCAGATTTGAGGTTTGAGAACATAAGGGGTAACGTCGATACGCGCTTGAGAAAGCTGAAAGAAGGTTTGTACGATGCGATTATATTGGCCGAAGCTGGATTGATCAGACTTGGAGTGGATGTAGAATATCAGAGACTGCCGATTGAGAAATTCGTCCCACCTGCAAATCAGGGCATAATAGCAGT
>CAZFVO010000028.1:0-18589 GCA_964522325.1 uncultured archaeon
TTTAAGCTCCCTAATCCTCCTCCTCACCCTCTCAAGCTCTTCCTCCAAGAACTTAGCATACTCTTCGAGCATCTTAAGCTCATCTTCTCTCGAATAGAAATATTCGGGCTCAGGTGAAACTTCAGGATACTGTGAGAAGTACCACCAGCACCATCCTCTACCTCTTCCCCCTCCAAACTTCCATCCCGGCCTCTCCCAAGGCGGGAGATCGCTCCAAGGGCCATGTCCTGGATACCTCTTCCACCTCCACCACATACACATCACCTCCTTAAAATCTCCTCAACCCTATCTTTTATTTTCCTTCCTACAACCCTGCAAGCGTCAGATGGTGCTTCACCCTTAGCTATTGCTAATGCACATTGATAGCAGTTATCGTATCCGCAAGCTCCACAATCCCTTTTAGGTAACAAGACATAAATCTCCTGAGCTTTCTGAACAACTTCAGGCGATTCTCTTGCAAGTAAACCCTTAATAGCTGAAATAGGCCTCGAAATGATCTGTGATAATCCAAAGCCTCTACCCATACCAAATCTCATTTCCCAGCCTTTTCTACCCCATCCAGCACCTCTTCCAAGTCCTCTTCCCATTCCTTTACCTCTACCCCAACCTCTGCCTCTCCTGCACCTTCTACCTCTACCCCAACCGTTCATCTTTAAAGTTTTAAAGACAAATTATATAGTCTTTTCGGTCAGCCTAAAACTGAAAGTGTTTAAAATCAACTTCTAAGAAGTTGAGGTGTGAAAATAGCTATAATAGGTGCGGGATTGACTGGTTTAAGCTGTGCGCTGGAGCTTAAGGATTACAACCCAACAATATTCGAGTGTTGCGATGTTGGTGGACTCTTATCGTCTTACGATAGGGGAAGTTACAAGATCGAGAGATTTTACCACCACTTCTTTAGATGGGATCAAGATCTCTTAAACTTGATAAAAGAATTAGGTCTGTCTAACAAGGTCGTTTGGAGGATTACAAGGACGGGCTTTGCAATCGAAGGGAAAATATACCCATTAAACACTCCACTTGAAATTCTTAGATACCCACATCTAAGTCTTAAGGACAAGTTGAAGCTTGCAAGGTTCACGCTGAGGAGTAGGAATAGAGATTACAAACTTGAAGATGATAAAGGTGCTATTGAAGGTATAAGAGAGGAGCTTGGCGATAGTTTACTTGAAAAGTTCTTCATGCCACTTCTAAAGGCTAAATTCGGAGAGAACTACAAAGATGTTAGCTACGCTTGGCTTTTGGCGAGAGTTGCCATTAGAAGCAATAGAAAACTGAAGGGGGAGGAGTTGGGATATCTGAGAGGTGGATTCTGGCAACTTGTCGATAAAATGGCTAATGATTTAAATGTAGTTAAAAAGCCAGTTGAGAACATAGGTTACCTTAACGGGAAGTTCCACATTCACGGGATGGAGTTCGATGCGGTTGTGTGGACTGCTCCACTGCCACTACTCAACCCAAAAATTGCCAGTAACCTGAATTTACCGGAGATAAGGTATCAGAGTTCGATATGTGCACTGCTAGGCTGTGAAAATCATTTAAGCGATCTCTATTGGATAAATGTTGATAGAGCTGTATTTGGTGCAATAATAGAACATACGAATTTCATGCCTTTCGAAGATTATGGTGAGCATCTGATCTATTTAGCAAGTTACACAACTCCAAACAGCGAGCTATTTAAAATGAGTGAGAAGGATTTGGCAAACCTGTATCTGAAAGAAATAGAGAGGTTTGGACTCAAAAGGAGAGATGTGAAGTGGATAAAAATTTTCAAAGCGAAGTATTCAGCACCGATATACGAGAAGGGTTACTTGAGAAAGCTTGTTCCTTACAGGACAAACATAAAAGGATTTTACTTGGCTGGAATGTTCTCGAAGCCAAATTATCCTGAGAGGAGCATGAATGGGAGCATTAAGGCTGGAATTGAAGTTGCTAAGGCTTTGAAGGAGGATTTCGGACTAACTTGAGCTTTCCGTCTTCAAACCTTATGAGGGGCGTCAGATGATTTAAGCATGAGTTATCTCTCAAGCACTTTAAAAACAGCTTTTCGTGAAATCTCAAAGCCTTTCTGAGAATTGGAGGTAGATCGCTAAGCTTTTCCCCAAAGATGTGACCTTCAAAGCTAAGTTCATCTGTATCGATCTCTTTCCTCTCTAATAACAACTTGTAGACTTCTCTTAAAGTCGGTCTAAGTTCTGCATCTATCATGTGCAACCCACAACAGTTCGCAGTCTCTAAATGGAAGTATCCTTCCTTACAAAGACCAAAGTCCAAACCGTATCTCTTACATGCATTGCTAAGCTCTACTATTATTTCGTAGCAATCTACCTTCAAAAGCTCACCTTCAAAGGAGTAATAACTCCATCTATCCCAAAACTTTTTATAAAAATCGATCTCACCTCTTTCAATCCTCAGAGGTTCTGTAGTTATCTGATCTACAACATCCTTAACGCTCTCAACAAATTCGTAAGCGTTTGTAAAAGAGTAGTTTGGAATCAAAGGTTGTAACCTCAAAACCTTCGGTGCATCAATCTCCTCAAGAGCCCTTAGCCTATCCTTCGGATGAGGGGCTCTCGGCTCAAGTTCGTTCCTTTCAAGAGAACTTATCGAAACTTGAACTACTATTAGTCCATCCTTAGCCATATCCTCTATCAAACCCTTCCAAGGCTTTTTTGCTATTTTATCGGATTTCGTTGAGAGTATTATTGGTATCCCATTTTCCATAGCAATCTTCATTAGCTTGTAAGATACTTTCGCTTTCTCTTCCATATCCTGAAGTGGATCGCTTAAAGTTGCCAATCTAAACGGAATTCTCAGGTTGAGCTTCTTTGCAACCTTAGCAAACATTCCAATTGCCCTAGCTCTCGGCTTTATCCTACCACTCCTGTACCACCTTGCATAGCAGTATAGGCATGAGTAAGCGCAGTTCGTGTAAGGTTCAAGCTTTAAAACTGAGTAGCAAAGCGGACTGATGATCCTTGAAGGGTTGATTGCTAACTCCATGCTAAGCAGGCTTTATCTCAACCTCAACAACATCTCCTACCTTCAGATCAAGGGTACAATAGGTTTCGTATTCGAGGGTTATGAAGCCATCAAAGCCTAAAGCCTCTTCAATTCTCTTAGCTAAGTTCATTCCCATCTGCATGCTGAACTCGAGCATTCTCTCTGGTGAATCGATCTTCGGAATAATTGTAGCCTGTTTCTGCAACCTCTTGAAGTATATTACAACTTCCTCATCTTTAAGCTCTATCCTAACGATCCTATATTTCATGATAAAAGTTTGAGGAAGGGTATAAAGGTTTCACTTCACGTACTTCTTCCACCAGTAGTCTAAAGCTCTCTCAATATAATCCCTTTCAAGCTTTCCGTGCGTACACTCCGTTTCAAAAATCCTGTCAGGTATTCTCGGCTTCTTGAATCCCATGTCAACCTTAAGCTTAAGCTTCTCCTTGTAAATCTCTTCCCCCATTTTGACAAGCTCGTCTTCGCTTATCTCATAGCCCAAAGGCTTGAAAGCCTTGCTAACTATCTCAGGCTTATAAACACCCCTCGCGAAGAAGCAAACAACCAAGCTCGACAAAACCTGTCTCCAGCACTCCTCCTTAACAAGTTTATCAACAAGCTCCTCTGGTGGCGGATACTCTGTAATTTTCTGATCCAAAGCGTATCCTGCGTTATCCAAGTGCGAATGCCTCAACCCTATCAGATAACCTATGTGTGTTGCATAGCCTGCATGATATCCAGGCATTTCGTTTCCTCCAAACGCCAATGCAAACTCCTTTCCACCATAGACATCACTAGCTTTTTCAACTCCTTCAGCCAAAATCCTGTAAAAATCGTTAGGTTGCTGATAGAGGTATTCTATAGCCTGTAAGTAGTTCTCAACATTTCCGAACTCAAGTCTAACTAAAGTTTCTCTCTCACTTATCAATCCCCTCTGCAAAGCTTCAGTAGCCCAAGCTAAGCAAACACCCGTGCTCATAGCATCTAAACCCAAACTCTCGACCTTATGAATCAGTCTCAAGACACCCTCCCTACTTTCAACACCCAACATGCTACCCAAAGCGTAGATGAGCTCGTAGTCGTAGGAGATCATTATAGTCCTGTAAAAGTAAGGCTCGTTCTCATAAGGTAATCTAAGCGTTGCTATGTGAATGCATGCAATTGGACAGTGAGCACATGCAATTCTCCTTCCCAAACTGTATTCAGCAAAGGCTTCACCACTTATCTCATCAGCCTTTTCAAACGTCGTTGACGTCAGGTTCCTTGTGGGTAGAGCTCTTATCTCGTTTAAGGGTTTCACGTTTACAGGGGTTCCAATTAGGTGATACTTCTTCATTGCGTCAGATTTCAATGCCAAGTTGTATATTTCTTTGTAAACCTCCTTGTAGGCTTTTACATCTTTAACCTTGAAAGATCCTCTCCCTATCACAACCAAAGCTCTCAGATTTTTACTTCCGAATACAGCTCCCAATCCCAACCTTCCGAAGTGCCTGTAGGTTTCAGTTGTTACACATGCATATCTGACCAACTTGACACCAGCTCCACCTATCCTCATCACAGTCCTCATTCCTCTTCCTTTTTCCCTCTCTGCTATTATTCTACCAACGACCAAAGAGTCTGCTATACCCCACAAAACCCTTGCATCCCTGAAATACACCTTGTCGTTCTCAACTACAACGTATATCGGCTTGTGACTCTTCCCCTTTATCACGATAGCTCTATAGCCAGCATTTGCAATTGCCATAGCTGTTCTTCCGCCAGCATGACTCTCTCCTAGGTTGCCAGTTAGAGGGCTCTTGAACATTGCAACGGTTTTTGATGCCAAAGGATAAGCTGGAGTGAATGGACCTATAGCAAAAATTATCACATTATCCTCACTCAGAGGATCGACTTTTGGATCTATTTCCTCCTTCATTAGCTTAACGGCCAATCCAGTCCCACCTAACCAATCCTCCAAATCGTCTCTCTCTTCAATTTCGTAACTGTATTCGCTGAGATCGATCTTAAGAATCTTCACGCTTTCACCTCCTTCATCGCCAAAACACCGTGAGGACAGAAATCGACACAATAACCACAGTGAACGCACACAGCAATCTTTCCGTCTCTCCTCTCAAATATAGCTCCTATAGTACATGCATTGACACAGTTCTTACAACCTATGCACAAGTCCTCCTTGTAAATCACACCACCACCCTTCCTCTTTCTCAAAGCACCTGTTGGGCAAACCTGAACGCATGGAGGATCCTCACACCCTCTACAAAATATCACTGTAGCTCCTCTCTCAAAACCGCTCAAGCTAACGCTCAAAATTCCTGAGTAGTCGTTACCAGCATAACCAAATCTTCTTGAGCACGCCAAAACGCATAAGCCACACCCAACGCACTTCTCCAAATCGACAGTTACGAGTCTTTTTGGCATGAATAATTTAAAATTTGAGTGGGATTTAAGGGTTTTGTTCGATTAGGACTTCAATCTACTCAAAAACTCAAAGACTATCGTGGTCAGCTCGTCCCTATCCAAGGCAATCTGTCCAGCACCCTGAGCTATCTCCTTCCTGCCACCTCCCCCTCCCTTTATCCTTCTTCCAACTTCTCTCATCAACTCCCTTGCATCGACGCCATCAACTCCACTAAAGGTTACGACTTTAACCTTGCCTTCTCTATTCATCAAAATTCCAACTGCTTTAGCCTTGACGAGCTCTTCTGCAATTTTGACCATCTCGTCCATACTAGCCTCTACGACCTCGCAGACAACTTTGATCGAGTCAAACTCCTCAACATCTTCAAGAAGTCTTTCTGCTTTGACCTTTGCAATCTCCTTTCTCAACCTTTCAATCTCCTTACCTCTTACCTTCCATTCCTCAAAAAATCTTTCAACAGTCTTGGGCAGTTTCGAAGGCTCAACCCTTAATATTGCACTAGCATCTTTCAAGATCCTCTCAACTTCCTGCACATACTCCAAAGCACTCTCACCAGCTGTAAATTCAAACCTTATAACTCCATCCTGAATCGACTCAACTCTGATTATCTTAAAGAATCCGATCTCGCCAGTTGAACTGCAATGAGTTCCACCACATGCCTGAACATCATCACCAACCCTCACGACCCTTATTTCTTTACCAGGAGGAACTCCACCCTGATACAGCCTGAAACCGTACATCTTTTCAGCCTTTATACGATCTATCCACTCCCATCTTACAGGTTTGTCAGCCATGATCTCCCTGTTTACAAACATCTCTATCTCCGCAATCTCATCCTCACTTGGCCTTTTGTAGTGTGTCACGTCCAACCTTGCTTTCCCTCTTTCCTTCCTAGCACCAGCCTGCCAGACGTGGTTACCATACAACTTCCTCAAGGCATAAAGTAGAAGGTGAGTTGCAGAATGATGTCTCATGTGCCTTAACCTTCTGTCCACATCGATTACACCCTTTACAACGTCTCCAACTTTAAGCTCACCATCTACAACATGGTATACAACGCCATCCTCCTCCTGCACATCCAAAACCCTGATCTTCCTACCATTAACCTCAAAATAACCTGTGTCGTTATCCTGTCCACCAGATTCAGGATAAAATGCTGTTCTATCAAGGATCACCTTGTCACCTTCAACTCCTATCACCTTTGCAGTAAACTCAAATAGCTTCGGATTATCGTAGTATAATTTCTCGGTTTTTGGATAACTACCCTTAAGTTTCTTCTCTTCAACCTTCTTCTCAGCTTTCATATGCCTGTTTGCAAGCTCAGCGTAGAAGTCTTTGGGCATATCAACCTCTACACCTCTATCCCTTGCAATCTTAACTACGATTTCTGGCGGAATTCCGTGAGAATCATAGAACTTTATTAGATCATCCTTCTCAACCCTTCTCTTTTTCATAATCGTCCTCTCAACCAAGCTTATTCCTCTCTGAATTGTCAGCCTGTACTTCTTCTCTTCGATCTCAAGAATCTCCTGAATTGTTTCAAGTGGAACATCAAACTCAAACTCCTTCAAAATTTTCCTGTGAATCTCAACCAGATCGAACAAGCTTAAGCTGAATCCTATCTCCTCAGCCAATCTCAAACTCCTTCTTATCATCAACCTTGCTAAGTAGCCAGCTCCAGCATTTGAAGGTACTAAGCCATCGCCGAGCATGAATAAGATAGCCCTCGTATGATCCGCTAAAGCATAAACGATCTCCATTGGGATCAAAATCTTCTCAAGCTCTCCAAGTTCTATGCCCAATCTTTCAGCTAAGCTCTTTCTAAACTCAAAAAGCTTTTCACCACTCAACTCACCCATTATTCCAGCTAACTTTGAGCTTTCTGCAATTATCCTGTCCGCATCCTTACTCCTTTCAACGTTACTGTTCTTCAGGATAAAGTTGACAACCTCGGGAAATACGGCATCATAAACAGTTGCAACTCCTTTACTCGCCCAGACAAACCTCTCCAATCCATATCCAGTATCCACAATATAGTTTTCCATCTTTCTATACCTCGTCCCCTTCACAACTATATCTCCGTTCGGATCCTCAACCAAGTTCATGAAAACCAGTGTAGCTAGCTCAATTCCACCAACGATAGCTTCTAAGCAAGGTCCAGCATTACCACCGCCAGCCCAAGGCTCCTCCTTGTAAACTATGTCCTCGAGCTTCACCCCTAAGCTCTGCAAAAGTTCTGTACAGTATTGAACTGTTTCGCTCTTCCAATAAATGTGCTGATTTGGATAGTTGAATGCGTGATGCGCCATCATTTCGAAGAGTGAGAGATGTCTACCAGTTTTTCCTATGGAATCAAGATCGTCCATCCTTATGCAGGGCTGTGAGATTGTGAGGGGATTTGCAGGAGGTGGGGCTACACCAGAGGTCACAAAAGGCTGGAAATCCGCAATTGATGCGATCGTCAGGTATATATCATCCCTCCACCTCGCAACGACTGGATATCTCTCTATCCTCTCATGTCCCCTTTCTTCGAAGAACTTTAGGTAAAATTCTCTCATCTCCCTTAAATTGAACTCCCTCTTGAAGATCGGATTTCCTATGAACTTGTAGCTGTCACATGGAGGATCGCCACAAATCTCTCTATCCTCATCGACCGTCCAGAAGTATTTACCGCACAGCGGGCATTTCTTCCTAACAAAGCCCATTTCTTTAAGGAAAGTTATGTCGAGGTACTCCTTTTCGAGCTTTGGATCCATGCAAATTCGAGGAGGGAACAACTTTTGAACTTTTTGATGAACGTATTCTGTGTGGGAGGAATTTAAGAAGGCAAATCTTGAAAGGCTTAAAGTAGCTAAAGAGGATGGAAGTGTTGATGAAGACATGATACCCCTACTAGACCTTATAAACTCTTTTGATTGTTTTGTAACGACTTCAAGTTGCTCTGGTAGGATAGTTATCCTAGATGTCCCAAAAATTGGAGATAAAGTTAGAGCAAAGTTTTTGGGTAAGTGGCACAGGACAGTTAAGCTTGAAGAGGTTAAAGATGCTCTTGAAAAATCCCAAACCGTAACATGGTTGATATCTGATCCTCCAATAATTCATGTTGCATGTAGGGATTTGGAGTGTGCAAGGGTTTTGATGAACATTGCAAACGAATCTGGATTTAGGAGATGTGGTATAATTTCCCTAAGAAGATTAATCGTCGAAATAACCTCCTTCGAAAGACTTGAAGTACCCTTAGCTCTGAATCGCAGAGTTCTCGTAAATGAGGAATATTTGAACTTCTTAGTGAAAGTTGCAAATGAGAAGCTCTTGAGAGGAAAGGAGAAGCTTAAACGATTGGAATCTAAACTTTTAGACCATATATCTTTCTTAAGAGCTCTTTAAGAACTGGCTCAACCTTTCTCAGATCTTCCTCATGTATTTCATCCTTCTTAGGGCAAATATCATCAACTACAACTCCCTTCTCTAAGTCGTAGATCACTGGATATATCCTACAACCGATCGGTCTATGATCGTAGATCTTACATCTGTTGTCTCTCGATAGAAAAAAGCATCTGCCGTTTACATTTCTTAGTCTGTAAACACCATCAACCTTTATTGCAAAATCATTCCTACTGTATCCCAAAGATTCAATTCGCTTTATATCCTCTTCCGTTAATGGCATCTCAGTATTATAGCAACATTTTCCACAGAAACTCCTTCCAATCTTACAGCTAATCTTGATCACATTCAAACCTTAGATGTAGGAAATTAAAGGTGTTGCATGTTTATGTTAATATCTTCCTCAACATCTTAGCCGTCTTTGTGGAATACTGTATAGCCTTCTTATCTCTGTAGGCTATCTCTCTTGGAATTATCTCCTTTGCAATCTCTCTCAAAATGTACTTTCTGACCGTTTCACCATTTCTCTTGACCTTAAGCTCAACTGGGATGGAGAGAGCACACCTTATGATGTCCCACTGAAGGTAAGGGGTATGAAGCTTCATCTCCAGACCGTAAGAAACCTTGTTGTCTCTAACGAGATTTTTCTCGCCTATTTCCACTATGTCTTTCTTAAGCTCAAGCTCAAGCTGTCTGTAATCCATATCCTCATACCTCTTGTAACCTCCAAAGAGTTCATCTGCACCTTGCCCAAATACTATTTCACTAAAGCCTAAGGACTTTGCAAATCTCATACAGAGGTAAATTGGAACGGCTATCGAGATCTGAAGTTTGTCGTTTGTCTCGATTATTTTGGCCACATCTGGCAAAATCTCTCTAACAACTTTTTCATCGAACTCGTAAACCTCCAACTCTCTTCCAAGTTTCTTAGCACACTCAACAACCCAATCCTTCTCCTCTTTGGACGCTGTGACCGTTACAAGGGGTAGATCGTAAAGTCCAGCTAAGAGTGATGAATCCACACCACCTGAAAAGGCGACACAACCATTCTTAACCCTTTTGCTATAACCTTCAAGTAATTTCAAAATTCTTTCCCTTATCTCATCCAAACTCCCTTCAAACGGTTTAAAAACATCGTCAAAACTGTATCTCCTTCTTTCTATAATCTCGCCACTGTAGTCTATTTTGATAACTTCACCACCCAAAACATCAAGAGGTTCTCCTTCAAAGTAGTGCTTGAAGGATGAAAATGTTAGAGTTGTGTTGTCAAAGTAGAGTGGCTTACCACCCAAGACATCTCTAGAAATTAAGATGTGTGATGGTCTAAATGCTACTAAGGCGTAAAAGCCTTGAATTTTAAGAGGTAACTCATCCGCATACTTCAAGTTCACATCTTCGTCACAATCCAAAAAGACGTTACCTATCTGCCTTGAAGGATACTTTGCACTTGCATATATCTTCTTCACCTCTCCATCCTGCATCTCTGCAAATGCGTAAATCGACATAGTACACGACTGTACTATCAACCTTAAAATACTTGTTGCGTTACTTTACAACGTTAGAGTTTATTCGATACGTGCAAGAAAAGCTAATGTTGAAGTAGTGCCAAAGCTAATACTATGAAACTGCTCAAATCCAAGGGCCAGCATATACTTGTAGATAGAAGATTCATTTACAAGATCATCAGATACGCCGATTTAAGTTATGACGATACAGTATTGGAAGTAGGATGTGGTCTGGGAAACCTAACAAGGTTGTTACTTAAGAATGTAAAGAAAGTTTACGGTATTGAGATAGATGAAAGGTTTGTAAGCCTACTTCAAAAGAAATTCTCCACTGAAATTGAGAGTGGTAGATTCGTTTTAATCAAGGGAGATGCTCTGAAGGTAGATTTTCCAAAATTCGATAAATTTGTTGCGAACATTCCTTTCCAGATTTCCTCTCCTCTCACGTTCAAACTCTTTAAACATGATTTTAAGCTTGCAGTAATTACTTATCAGAAGGAGTTTGCTGAGAGGCTTATAGCTAAGCCAGGGAGCAAGAAGTATGGAAGGTTGAGTGTCGTAGCCAAAGCGTACTGCAAAGCTGAAATCCTTGATACTATACCACCTAAAGCATTTAAGCCTAGGCCAAAGGTGGAATCAGCTATAGTTCGAATGATACCCGAACCAGAGATAGAAGTTAAAAACAAAGAGATATTTGAAGATTTAGTTAGATTCGCATTCTCAAGAAGGAGAAAGAAGTTTGGAAAGATTTTAGAGGAGTGGTGTAAAGAAAAGGGTTACAGCATCGAAGTTCCAAATCAATATAGAGATAGGAGACCCGAAGAGATCCCTCCCGAGGTTTACGCTGAATTGGCGGACTCAGTTTAATATAGACAAGACATATATCTTCATAGTCGTAATAACGTTTATGAGATATGAGATGACCTTTAAGAGTGATCTAAGTTTTGAAATTGAAGCGTTTAAGAGGACTTTGAAGTATCACAAAGTTTTGAGACTTATTTTCATACTGCTTGTCATTGTTTTTTATCCTTTTTGCCTGTTTGTAGCATATCAGAATTACTTGAAGTTCGGTTTATTTTACGGAATATATTGGGCAGTTTATCCGTTCATAATTACGATCGTTCCAGTCCTACCACAAATAACTCCGAAAACATATAAAACGCATTTGAGAGGTCTGTTCATAAACGGACATATTTACAGGTGGAAGAACTTTTCGTCGTACTTCACCGACGATAGATTTCTGTATCTCTTGAGCAGGTTTGGAAGGTGGGAGGTTATAAGATTTGTCTTGCCCAAGGAATTCGAACGAGTCGTAAGAGAATTTGTAAGAATAAAGAGATATAGCGGTTTAAATGTTGGATAGATATGATAGAAGAGGCTATTAATAGGTTCAACAAGTTCCACAGCCCAGAAGTGAAGGCCGAACTCGTTGAGAGTGGGGAAGATTACTTTGTGGTTAAGTTTAGTGGTAGCTTGCTCAGTAGATCATGTGGCATTTACGATTACTTCGAAGATTTAATCTACCTCTCGGATCTGAATGTAAGGGTTGAAGGATATGAGGAGAGAGAAGACGGTTTCTATGTCAGATATCGTTTATCCACCCGCTGAGGATTCTGAACTGTTGCTTGAATGTGCTTTGAAGGAGGTTAAGGAGGATGACGAGGTTTTAGAGGTAGGAGTTGGAAGTGGTTACGTTTCTGAAAGACTTAAGGGTATGTGTAAGCTTCTGCTTGCGACAGACATAAATCCGTTTGCATGCAAGTTTGCAAGGGGCAAGGGGATTGAAGTAATTAGAACTGACTTGGTTAAGGGAATAAGAAAGAAGTTTACACTTATCCTGTTCAATCCACCGTATCTAGAGCTTGATGAATGTGAAAGGAGAGGAGATTGGCTCGAAAAGGCAATAGATGGTGGAAAGCATGGTATTGAAGTCATGTGTCGATTCTTAGATGAAGTTAAGGAAGTATTGAATGAAAAAGTAGGTAGGATCATAATGATTGTCTCATCGTTCAATACTCCAATGATATTTGAGGAGATTGAAAGGAGAGGATTCGAGTGGGAGATAGTTGGTAGGAGGTATATGTTCTTTGAGGAACTTTACGCCTTGAGGATAAGAGTTAAAAAGGTTTGAGAGCATTTGCAATACCGATGAGGATACGAGGGCGAACTGACTTAATGATGAATCCACCCGTTTCTGAGGTTAACAAAAGTGAGTTGATGAAAATAAGGGAAAAGTTTGTAAAGAAATAGATTTACTGACCCGTAAACCTAACCAAGCCGTTCCTCCAAGCCCTTTCAACCTCTTCAACGCTCACACTGAAGCAGTTCTTAATAACGATTTCATCACCCTCAACGACTCCTATGTGATACGCACTTAATCCCCTCTTAACAATGAACTTCACGAAATCCTCAGCGTTATCAACTTCAACAACCCACCTTGTATTAGACTCTGAGAATAACTTGACGTAATCTTCACCTCTCAATGAACTCAAGTCTACCTTACATCCTACACACCTTCCTATGCACATCTCCGCCAAAGTAACTGCCAATCCACCTTCAGCCAGATCATGGCAAGCGTAGACTTTAAACTCCTTGAAGGCTTGAAGCATCGCATTTGCATAGCTTTTCAGCCTTTTAGGTGATGTCTTGGGAACTATTGTACTTCTTTGCCCAGTTATGATGCAGTACAGACTACCCCCAAACTCCTTAAGCGTTTCACCAACCAAAACAACTTCACCCTTTCCCTTGAAATCTGAAGATACTACCTTCCGTATATCCTCAACTATCCCAATTCCCATGAGCGTAGGTGTTGGAGCAACACAACTGTAGGGGGTTTCGTTGTAGAAGCTTACGTTACCACTGACACAGGGCAATCCAAACCCCCTAGCCATCCAACCCAAAGCTCTAACGCTCTGAACAAATTCACCCATCCTCTCTGGCTTTTCTGGATTTCCAAAGTTCAAACAGTCTGCGAAGCTGTGCGGTATTGAATTGACCGCTATCAAATTTCTAACCATCTCGTCAAACGAACTTGCCGTACCCCAGAAGGGATCGATCTTAGTCATCCAAGGATTAACATCTGTTGTTAGAGCTAAACCCCTCCAAGAATCGGTAGGCTTTATAACAGCACAATCTCCATGAGTTTCTCTGTTAATCCTACCTTGTAAAGGCTTTAAAACTGTACAAGCCCTCACCTCATGATCGTACTGCCTTATAATCCACTCCCTACTTGCCACATTCGGATGCTCAAGCATCCTAATCAGAACTTCCTTAAGATCATGTGGCTTTGAAGTTTCGTCGACCGCTTTAACTCTCTTAACCTTGTAGGGTCTTTTGTATTCAACAGCTTTAAGCAGGAAGTCAAGTTCAAGCTCATATATCTTGTACCCTCTCCAGTAAACTCTCACAACCCTCTCAGGTATAGCTTTGCCAACGATTACAGCGGGAACATCCCACTTCTTGAATATGTCAAGTACTTCATCCACATGTTCAGGCCTAACTGTCAACATCATCCTCTCCTGACTCTCAGAGATGTATATCTCCCAAGGAGCCATGCCCTCCTCTTTTAAATGAACTTTATCGAGGTAAACCTCTGCCCCACAGTTTCCAGCATAACTCATCTCACTTATCACGCAACTTAACCCTCCACCCCCCAAATCCTTCATTCCAGTAACTAACCCCTTTTCAACGACTTCTAAACAAGCGTGCATCAATGGTTCCTTCATTATTGGATTTCCCAATTGCACAGCACCTCTCTCCTCCTCACTCTCCTCACTCAGCTCCTTAGAGGCAAACGTTACACCGTGAATACCGTCCCTTCCAGTTGCTCCACCCACAAGCACAAACAGATCGCCAACGTTACCGACTCTAGAATGAACTATCCTGTCCTTCCTTACGATCCCAACACAGCCAACATTAACCAAGCAGTTAGTTACGTAACTTTCATCGAAAAACAACATTCCCCCAACAGTCGGAATTCCAACTCTGTTACCGTAATCCCTTATTCCAGCAATAACACCAAAGAGGAGGTAAAGGGGGTGCTTAGTACCCTTTGGTAACTCCTTAACATCCAAATTTCCAAAGAAGAGAGGATCAACTAAGGCAACAGGCTGAGCACCCATACAAAGAACATCTCTCAAAATCCCACCAACACCAGTCGCAGCTCCTCCGTAAGGCTCAATTGCGGAAGGATGGTTGTGTGATTCTAAGGCTACGACATAAGCATAATCCTCATCGAACTCTACCACACCAGAGTCTTCTTTTATGGCTGAAATAACATAATCTTTCTCTATGCCAAAGAGGTACTCTCTCAGGTAGTACTTTGAACTTTTGTAGCAACAATGCTCACTCCAAGCCTGAGCTATAGATTGCAGTTCTATATCTGTAGGATTTCTACCCTTCTTTGCGAAGTACTCCTTAATCTTCTTCATCTCATATATGTTCAGAGCTAAACCCATCTCATCGCTTATCTTCATCAAATCTTCATCGCTCGCACTCAAGATGTCAACCTCGTAGACCTGAGGATAGATCTCCCTGTACATAACCATCACTCCTTAAGGACTATTTTGTAGTTCTGAATTACGGGATTTGCTAAGAGTCTTTCACACATCTCCCTAACCTCTCTCTCCGCCTCTTCCTTATTCCTTGTATCAAGTTCTATTCTATAGACCTTAACACTCGAAACGTTCTTAACCTTCTTGAAACCTAAAAGTCTCAAAGCTTTCTTAACAGCTTCTCCTTCAGCATCCATGACTCCTTTTTTTAGTTCAATGAAGACTTCAGCAATCATGGGTGTAAATTGCCATTAGAGTTCAAAACGATTTCCAATGCTAAACCATCCACATATGTCGTGTGCACAGATTATGCCCGATATTACAACTGCTTCAATACCACCACCAGGAAACGTCGATGCTCCAACTAAATATAAACCCCTTATCGGCGTTTTGAAATACGGTCTCTTTGTATCTATAGACTGATCGATCGAGTAAATGGCACCTTCAGGCATCGAGCAGTATCTCTCCATCGTCTTGGGTGTTGCAGAGTCAACAACTTCGATATGCTTACTTAAGTTAGGTATCACCCTTTCAGAAATCTTAATCAATCTTTCAGTCCATTCTGCCTTCATCCACATGTAATGTACGCTACTTCTATCTGGAAAGTCATGGTAATCGGCAGAAGTCAGGATTAGAAGTGAACTTTTACCTTGTGGAGCTAAGCTCTTGTTTGCATTCGAGATTATTGCAATCTCATAACCTTCCGTATTCTTTATGATACTAGGATAGCTCGATAGATCCATATCAACACCCAAATAGACGACAAAGGCGGAAGGGAACATCTTCAAACACCTTATATACCTAACGAAATCCCTATCCAAGTGATCTTCACCAACTAGCTCCAAAAATGTCGTTTTAGCGTTTACATTTGAAACTACAACAGGTGCCTTAAAACCCTATCTCCAGCATTTACACCAATCACCCTGCCTTTCTCTACAACTATCTTATCAACTTTCAGTTTATTACAACCTTCCCACCGTTTTTCTCGATAAAATCCTTTAAGGCGTTTACAAATTTCTGGGCCTTTGGAAGGTAATCGCCATAAATCAAATAGCCAATCCAAGCCGTCAATGCTGTTAACGCCGATGTTTTTTCGGGCTTTGTTCCTGTATATCCAGAATAGATTACCAAGAACCCTTAAGTTCCTCGTTCTTAAATAACTCATCAAGTATTTCTTTAAACGTCTTGTTTAGCCATCTATATAGATTTGGGTGTTCTTTGGGGTAGTTCAGCAGTTTTTTGCTACCAAAAACCTTTACGATTAAGTATTCAGGTAAGGGAACTCCAAAATCATCGGTATCTTTGTAAATTTCTTCATAAGCCTTTTTGGCTTCCTCAAAGAATTTCCTTACGTTTTCCCTTTCATCTGGGAACATCTGCGACAGTCTATCGATTAATTCATCCAAATTGTCTGGAATGTCCACATCCTTCCCTTTAAACAAAACCTTTACCCTATTCCTACTGAAGAAGTCATCCTTTTTAAGGTCGAGTTGTTTTAAAAGGTAAGTCCTTTTTCCCATAACCCGCCTACATCTACTACACCAGCGTTGAATGTGTAACCCTTACGTTTAGAGGACTGACAGTAACCACCGACTTGGTAGTTTTTCTCTAAAATCAAAACTCTATAACCTCTTTTGGACAGTAAATCTCCACAAACCAAACCACCAACACCACCACCTATTATTATCACATCGTAGTCTCTATCTCTCATTTCTTCAATATCTACCTTCAGTCGTATTTCTTGAAATCTTTGCAAAATAGGCTGGTGCTTTTAGAGGAAATATTATTGAAAACGTTATACCAAAGGCTATTGCAATTTATGAAGCTATGAAGGGTTTGTCTATAAACAAGTGGATAAAAGCGCAAACAATGAAAACGATACTCCCAAACGAGTGTAATTATGTTGTTTATAGCCAAAAACGACTTACCGGTAAATCTCAGGATAATCCATTTTTGAAACTTGAAGTGTAAATGGTAGTTTTATGATTAGAAAGACAAATGCCATTAATGATAGTGCCAAAAATCCCAAAAATTCACTTTTTCGACAAAGACATTGATGTTAAGGATATAGGTTACAAACGCTGCAAGGCTGAAGTAGATGATAGATGTCATATCAAGCGGATTTAGTCCTCTTCTCTTGACTTGAGGTGTAATGATTAGTAGTGACAGTATAAGTGGGGATTAGAACACCCAAACTGTTGTTCATACCACACAAAACCCAGTAAACAATCCAAGGAATGAAAGACAGCTTTATGTACAACATTCTGGGAATCTTTACCATCTTCGTGTGTTAGGTTGTACATTTAAAGCCTTTCTGGGTCGTTATGATACGACACTGAACAGAATTAAATTCTCTTGCAGTACTATTATCATGTTCTTTGACACAACAATAGGGAAAAACTTTGTGAGAGTTTACGCCGAGAACATTGTTGTAATATGTCACGGACTACCGTATGAACCTCTTCCAGTTATAGCCAAAGGCTATGATGAGCTTGCCGAGTTTTTTGCTGAAAAGGGTCTAAATTCTGTAATTTTTGATTTCTCCGGGACTGGATACAGTAAAGGATTTTTCAGCATTGAGAGTTGGGTTAAAGATTTAATCGAAATTGTTGAAAAATTTAGATCTGTTCACATCGTAGCCTTCAGCTTAGGTGGAGTCCCAGCAACATATGTTTCAAGGTTGAGTGTCGTGAAGTCTTTGACACTCTTAGCTGTACCGTGTTGCTTTGAAGTTATGAGAGAAGATCTCATAAAATTGGCATATGATAATGGGATTAAGAGGGGGTCGATAAGAATAGGTGGCAGCTTTGAAGACTTCTACAAGAAATTTAAAGATGATATGAGTTATTTTGCACCGATTAAGTGGATAGATAAGGTGAAATGTCCAATTTTAATTGTTCATGGCGACAGAGATGATATAATTCCTTTTGAAAGTAGTAAAAGGCTTTATGAAAGGTCTAAAGATAAATATTTCTTGGAGGTCAAAAACGGAGGTCACAGGTTGAGGATGTACGAGAATGTTATGGAGGCTGTTGCGAATTGGGTCTCTATGAACTACATCAAGCAGGAAGGTTGGAAGGAGAGGTGGAAAGTTTTGGAAGCTTGAAGGCAAGATTTATTAACACCATTTGAAAGGGCTTAGAGATGGCATCGTCAATGTACGCTTACATAAGAGAGATGTGGAAGAGACCTTGGGAAGGCTTCGTTGGTCAACTGATGTGGGAAAGATTACAGAAGTGGAGAAGAGAGCCGGCTGTAGTTAGAATAGAGAGGCCAACCCGATTGGATAGGGCAAGAGCTTTGGGATACAAGGCTAAGCAGGGTGTTATAGTTGTCAGAGTTAGAGTTAGAAGGGGAGGTAGGAGAGCTACAAGACCAAACAAGGGAAGGAAGACAAGCAATCTCATGGTAAATAGGAAGACTCCAAAGAAGAGCCTACAGTGGATTGCTGAAGAGAGGGCTAACAGGAAGTATCCAAACATGGAAGTGCTGAATTCGTACTGGGTAGGAGAAGATGGCAGGTACAAGTGGTTCGAAGTGATATTGGTTGATAGAAGTCATCCAGCAATTCTCAACGATCCTCAGCTAAGTCAAATTGCGAAGCAGAGGGGTAGGGTTTACAGAGGTTTAACATCAGCTGGAAGGAAAGCAAGAGGTTTGAGGAGAAAAGGTAAGGGAGCTGAGAAGGTAAGACCCTCCGTAAGAGCAAACTTCAGAAAGAAGAA
>CAZFVO010000029.1:0-11881 GCA_964522325.1 uncultured archaeon
GGTTAGTCTGTTTCCCCTCGGTTCTACCTCATCGAAGTCGATCATCCGCCCTCCAGACTACATCACCGAGCAAGTTGGGATAGAGACAGGATCGGGCGCGGTGACTGCACCCCCACTCCGGTGATCATCCCCTACTCAGGTCGCCCCTTTCGGGATCACAGCCGAGAGCGTATGTCCCGATCACTCGGAACACTAATCCCTAATACCCCACACGATATTTAATATTTCCGACGAAAATTTTAAAAACGTCGAAAACGTCAAAAGTGTAATGGAATTCCAAGCAAAAGTAGGACCAGACGGTAGGATAACCATACCAAAATGGGTCAGAGAAGACATGAACATCGAACCAGAAGACATCGTAATAGTCCAAGTAAAGAAGGTGATAAAACGTGAAAAGCGTAAAAACTCTCAAATTTAAGCTAATACCACTAACCGCAAAAGATAAAGAACTACTGGATTATCTCCTAGAAGAATATAACGAAATTATAAATAAACTATTACTTATAAGCAAGTACTCAAGAATTTACCTCAAACCAAGTAAGAAGAAACTTCACGAACTAACTTACGAACTGATAAGAGAACGGTCAGACCTTCATTCGAACCACATAACCTCTGCGAGAGATAGAGTAATCGAAATGATAAAAACAAGTAAATATCACA
This sequence comes from uncultured archaeon, assembly GCA_964522325.1. Classification (GTDB taxonomy): domain Archaea; phylum Halobacteriota; class Archaeoglobi; order Archaeoglobales; family Archaeoglobaceae; genus Archaeoglobus_B. The sequence continues at coordinate 661 of CAZFVO010000029.1, forward strand.
AAGTTTTCCCAGAACCCGATCGAGTTCCCGTTAGACTCTTCCGCAATAAAACATACCAAATTCACGATAATAAGGTCAAAATTGTAATTAAACCAAAGGTTTACGCTGAAGGGTTACTTTTGGGTAACGATTCGTGGTTTGGATTGTTAAATTTAGCTAAAGGAGCGGAATTAATAAAGAAAGACGAAGAATACTACTTTCACGTAATTCTAACGAGGAAATACGACAACTACGATCCCAAATACATTATTGGAATAGACACAAACCTGTACAACCTAACCTTAGCCTGTATAAGAATTAACGAGGAGATTGAAGTTATTGCTACACACATAATAAACTTCGATTATGTTTACGGATTAAGGTTATATTTTAGGAATAAAAGAGCTTATCTGCAAAGTATTGGAAGGAACATCAGGCACGAAGAGAAAAACGTCATTAGAAACGAAATTGAGAAAATATCTAACGAAGTCCTAAAGTTCATGAAACCTTACGACTGTATTGTAGGTATAGAGAGTTTAAGTGGGGTTAGGAAAAAGTTGATCAACATCGCAAGAGCAAAGCACGTTAGATACTTGTATTCCTCTTTCTTTTACAACAACCTACTCAAAAGAATTAAAGAAAAACTCGAATGGAACGGTTACAAAGTGTTGGAAGTAAATCCCTACAAGACATCCACAACATGTTATAAGTGTAACTGTATTGGATACCGAAACGGAGAAGTCTTCGAATGTAAAAACTGTAATCTAAAGATTAATGTTCACATTAACGCCTCAATAAATATTGCTAAAAGAGCTTTGAAAAGCGAAGTTTCCACACGAAGGTGATTCTATGATCGGATTGATCATACTGGGACATGGAAGCAACTTACCAGAGTACAGGAGGGTCGTTGAAACACATAGGGAGAGATTGGAAAAGTTGAGAATCTTTGATGAGGTTAGGACAGCTTACGTCATAGAGGAGCCAAAGCTTTCAGACGTTTTAAAGGATATGAGATGTGAAAGAATATTCGTTGTACCACTTTTCATAGCCTACGGGGAGCATCTGAGGGAGATAGAATCTATTGCAAATGAAGACAGTAGGGTAATACTCTGTGATCCGATAGGTGAGAGTGAACTGATAACGTATGCGATAGTCCTTTCCGCTCTGAGAAGGATAAACGTTTTAAATTTTAGGTAAACGATTTTGCATGCTTGAAAAGCTCATGGAAATCACTCGAAAGCACCACGAACTCTTTAAGTACTCCATTCCCTTGATAGCGAGTGAAAACGTGACGAGTTACGCGGTAAGGAGGTTTTACCTGAGCGATTTTGGGCATAGGTACGCTGAAGGTTGGATAGGAAAGAGGTTTTATCAGGGCTGTAAATATATGGATGAACTCGAAGCTTTCGCAGTCGACTTAACCAAAAAATTGTTTGGATGTGAGCATGCAAACGTTCAACCCATATCTGGAGTTACAGCCAATCTTGCGGCTTTCTTTGCCCTGACAAAGCCGGGTGATTTAATAATGTCAGTTTCGGTTCCCCATGGCGGTCACATATCCCATGACAGATTTTCTGCAGCTGGTGTTAGAGGGTTAAAGGTTACACATTATCCGTTCGATATTGAGAACATGAACATAGATGTTGATGCGTTAAGAAGGGAAGTTGGTAAGATGGATGAAAAACCCAAAGTTTTCGTTTTGGGTGCCAGCCTTTTCCTCTTTCCTCATCCAGTAAGGGAAGTTGTGGAAATAGCGCACGAGGTTGATGCCAAAGTCGTTTACGATGCAAGCCACGTCTTGGGATTAATAGCTGGTAGGGAGTTTCAAGATCCGATTAAGGAAGGAGCAGATGTTGTAACGGCTTCAACTCACAAGACTTTTCCAGGACCGCAAAGGGCAATAATAATGTGCAAAAAAGAGCTTGCAAAAAAGATAGATCATGGAGTTTTTCCTGGTGTTGTCAGTAACCATCACATACATAGCTTGGCTGGTTACGTAATGGCGTGCTTGGAGATGTTGGAATTCGGTAAGGATTATGCCAAACAGATAGTCAAGAATGCTAAAACTTTGGCTGAAGCTCTATACGATTTAGGATTTAAAGTTCTTTGTCCTGATTTGGGATTCACAAAATCCCATCAGGTTGCAGTAGATGTTTCAGAGTTTGGAGGTGGAGACTATGTTGCCAAGAAGCTTGAGAAGTGTGGAATAATACTCAACAAGAATCTTTTACCCTGGGATGATATCAGAAATGCTGACAATCCATCTGGAATAAGGATTGGCGTTCAGGAGGTAACGAGGTTGGGAATGAGGGAGGATGATATGAAAGAGATTGCCAAATTCATAGACATGGCTTTAAAGGATAAGAAACCAGTTAAGGAGATTAGAGAAGAGGTTGCAGAGTTCAAATCAAACTATCTAACCGTCAAGTACACGTTTGAAGAGTGTCCTGCTTACGAGTTTCCGAGGGTGATTTAGATGTATGTTGTTGATAAAGAAAAGGGTGTTGCAATAGTAAAGAATGATAGCGTTGTTACAAGACACTTGAGGTTTAGTGGTAAGATTTTAGCTGGTTTAAGAGTCATATTTTGGGGAAACATAGAGGCTGGTGAAGTTTACCTAGGAAAGGGTTGTGTCGTCATGGGAGATATTACATGTGACAAAGCAGTGATTGGAGCTTGTACAAAGTTCAACAGGGTAATTGCAAACGAATACGCTTTAATTCAGAGTAAATGTTTTGGTAAGTATGTCAAAGCTAAAAACGTTCAGATTGCTGAGGGTTGTGTAATTGGAGAAGTTGAGGCTGATGAAAACATAATAATCGACGGAAACTCAAAGCTTGGTAGGTTAAATGCAAGGAAGATACTAGCTCTTGGTAATACTGAAAGGAGTGGGTGTGAAGCAGGCGATTCCTAAGGCAAAAGTTAAAATTCCAACAACGTACCTCTTTAGATCTATAGGTGTATCGTCTACGGGTTTTGGATGCTTCTGCATGGAGAAGAATAAAGTTATTAGACCCCAGAAGAACCATATTGAAGAATTAGTCACCAAGCCCAAGATTATAAGGGCAACTGGAACAACCTTATAAATCAGCTCTGCCTTTTCGCCAACCATAGCCCTCAATACATGCCCTCCGTCAAGCTGTCCGACTGGAATCAGGTTGAGGAATGTAACAAACATACCAACCCAACCCGCAAAGGCCACAGGATGAATGTAGATTTCGTTGTATCCAGCAATTTTGGCTATAAGTTCAAAGAGAAGAGGAACTCCTAAAATCAATGTAAACTCTTCGGTGTAAGCTGGCTCAAACTTCATCTTCAGTCCGATGTAGGTGACTATGATTGAAGCGATTATACCAAACAGTGGTCCAGAAACTCCAACATCAAATAGTGCTTTCCTACTTGGTATCTTACCTCTATGCTTTATGACTGCTCCTAATGTCCCAATAAAACTTGGAAACGGTATGAAGTACGGCAAAGATGTCTTCATTCCCCATTTTCTTGCCAAGATATAATGTCCCATCTCGTGAAAACCCAAAACGAACATTATTGCGATGGAGTACATCATTCCGCCGACTATATCAAATCTACCAAACATTCCAGCACCCATGATGGTTGTTGAAATGAATGTAGCTATCAGCAAAACCAAGTTTATCCAAACCCTCTTCCTGTATTCTTTCAACTCTACGACAAACTCACCAAACCTTGAATGAATCTTAACGTCGTAGTCCGATGTCAAGTCGATAAGGAACTGTCTCAATCCCTCAAAGTCAATTGGTTGTATGTGAAGTATAACACCATCTTTAACCTCTTGAACGTAGTAGACGACGGAATATCTTTCAAACTCTTCTTTTAACTTCAACATATCCCTCATAGGCATTCACTATAGCATAATCACAACTCTCAAAAACTTCAAGCGGATTTACTTCAAACTTGTCCATTAGGGGTATTTCAGCTATAATAGCTCCTACAGCTATTATTGGCTCGGTTTCAACGTTTATTATAGCCTTAGGAGCTGTCCCCTTTTTCTTCATTCTTAGTAAGATGTATGTGCCTACCGTTGAACCTCTACCACCAGGAAAGACAAATATCTTGTTCGAAATGGTTTCACCCCTTATGTCGCTATCATCTGCAACTACAACTCCACTCTCAACATCCACATCTCCCAAAAAGGAGAACTTCCTCCTACTTACTATAACCTCCCCTTCTGCAAAGCCCTTCGATATAACTCTTCCCCTTATTCTCACAGACTTAAGCGATTTGATTGATTTAAATCGTTTTTGTCAAAACTCTTCGGTGAACAAATGTTCCATTGGGCTTGAGGTAACAAAGGAGATATAGTGCTTGAAAAAGTAAGGAAGATATTGGAACTAAAGACTCTGAAAATGAAGCACAGAGCATAGAAGAAATGAGAAAATGATTGAAAAAACTATGAAAAGTTTGGCAGAAGAGTTAGAAATTAAAAATTTAAATTTTTATTAATTTTATTTATTTCTTTCTGATTACCTTAAACCCACGATCAAAATTGCTACAACTATCAAGGTAAGCATAATCAAAGCCCAAGTGTTTCTCTCGATCCAGCTTCTCTCTTCAACAATCAAGTATGCATAGCAAGTGTCATATATCTCCTCCCCATCAATTTTCTCTGCTTTGTAGTTAACGTCTATCCTGTACTCGTTTCCAGCTATTACATCATCGTCAACGTCTATTCTAGAGCTGACGATTGCCTTCTCTCCTCTTCAGTTCAGAAATGTAGGCTTCTGGCATCTTAAGCTTTATTCCAGGACTTGGATTAAGCTTGAAGTGACGTTCTTTACATCTCCACCAATGTTCATAACCTCAAGCTTCACAACGTTTTCCCCGTGATACACAACCAGTTTGTTCAAAACGACAATTTCTGAAATCTCCCCCAACAACCATCTTTAGAGATTTAACCAATTCCCTTTTCTCAATTTTCGAAGCTAAGATGGAGTATTTGGCAGTTATCTCTATCTCTTTCACACCGAAATCGGCATCCTTGTCAACGCTGTACGGAATTCTGACAACCCTAACCTCTCTAGAGTTTAGGTATCCAAGTAGAAATCTCGTTGCGGAGAAGTCCATACCTTTCGGTTCAGAAATAGTCGATTCGAGATCCTTAATTGGATGGAGGTAGTTATTCATCCCTTGGTAGCTCAAACCTCTACGCTCGGAATTCTTGCACTTTACAATAGTTCCGAAAGTTGACAATTAGGTCAACCTAAATGGGGTTGAGGATTTTTATTTGATTTTGAAATATTCTCTGAATTTTTATCTGGTTGCCAAATATTCCACTTTCGGAACTACTGCTTAGTGCAAGGAGGATGTTAAATGATTCTACGGTATTCAACGATATCAAAGCTTTAAGGAATTTGCTGAGGTGTTCATCAAACCTAAACAGGAGCGACTTTGAAGGATATGACTTCTTGGAGGTAAGACTTATAATCAAACCCTCAAACTTCATGCGATGAAAGTCTTGGTTGCAGATCCGATTGCAGAGGAAGCTATAGACTTCATGAGGAAAAACGGCTTGGAAATTGATATTAAGACTGACATTTCCTACGAAGAGCTACTTAACATCATACCTGACTACGATGCACTGATCGTTAGGAGTAGGACTAAGGTTACAAGGGAAGTTATAGATAGGGCAAAGAGACTTAAGATAATAGGAAGAGCTGGCGTTGGAGTGGATAATATAGATGTTGATTGTGCAACTGAAAGGGGGATAGTTGTTGTTAATGCGCCAGGTGGAAACAGTGTTTCAGCTGCTGAGCATACGATAGGACTTATTTTGGCCGTTGCAAGGAAAATACCTCAGGCTGATAGGAGTGTTAAGGAAGGTAAGTGGGAAAGAAAGAAGTTTGTCGGTATGGAGCTTAGGGGTAAAACCCTAGGTATAATCGGTTTGGGTAGGATAGGTTATGAAGTTGCTAAGAGAATGAGATGTTTTGATATGAATATACTCGCTTACGATCCTTATGTAAGTGAGGAGAGAGCTAAATCTGTTGGAGCAAAGCTTGTGAGTTTAGAAGAGCTTTTGAGAAATTCGGATATAATAACAATTCATGTTCCAAAAACGAAAGAGACTGAGAACATGATCTCCTATAGGGAATTTGAAATTATGAAAGATGGAGTGTACATAATCAACGCTGCGAGAGGTGGTATTGTAAATGAGAAAGCTCTTTACGATGCAATTGTCAGAGGAAAGGTTGCCGGGGCAGCTCTGGATGTCTACGAGAAGGAACCGCCCGACAAAGATAATCCACTCTTAAAGCTTGATAACGTAGTTACTACACCTCACATCGGAGCCTCAACGAAAGAAGCACAAATGATGGTCGGAATGACTGTAGCTGAAGACATTGTAAACTTCTTCAAAGGTTTACCTGTTAAGAATGCTGTAAACCTTCCAAGTATAGCACCAGAAGATTACAGTTATCTCATGCCTTTTGTGGAGCTTGCAGAGAAGATGGGTAAAATTGCCTGTGCAAGACTCAACGGAGTTTTCAACAGGGTTAAGATAACGTTCAGAGGTGAGATTGCAAGAAGAAATACTGAGATTGTAATGAGATCATTACTAAGGGGATTGCTTAGCCCAATACTAACTGGCGTAAATATAGTTTCCGCACCGATAGTTGCTAAAGAAAGGGGGATAGTAATTGAACAGAGTAGAATAGAGGAATCAAACGTATATCCGAGTTTGATCGAAGTTGTCGTTAAAGGAGAGAAGGAAATATATATAGAGGGAACGTGCTTCGGTGAAGAGTGCAGGATATTAAAAATCGATAAGTATAAGGTGGACTTCGTTCCAAAGGGGCATTACGTCATATCCCTTCACGAAGACAAACCTGGCGTAATTGGAAGGGTGGGGACTTTGATGGGAAGCTACAACATAAACATCGCTGGGATGATAGTTGGGAGGTATGGAGATAAGCCAGGAGGAATTCAGTTGATGCTTCTACTATTAGACGATCCACCAAGCGAAGAAGTACTGAGAAAGATGGTAGAGCTTGATGGTATAATCGATGCATCTTACGTGTACCTATGAAGGTCGTTGAATATTGCGATGTGTGTAAGGACGAAACGGAACATGAGCTGATAAGGAAGGAGAAGAATCTGTACAGATGTAGGGTCTGTGGTAGTGTGAGGCAGATAATTCCGGAGAGGGAGATAGTGGTAAAGGCTGTAATAAGTACGAGCGGTGAAAGTGAAGTTGGAAAGATTAATGTTAAAGAGAGTGAGATGCTAAAGGTTGGAGATGAGATGGTTGTTGAAACTGAGGATGAGATAAAGGTTGGAGAAGTGACAGCTTTGGAGTTAAAGGATGGAAGAAGGGTTGAGATAGCTGAGGCTAAGGAAGTTCAAACTGTATGGCTTAGAAATGTAAGTGAGGTTGATGTAAAATTCAGTTTACACAAAGGAGCAGTTACTACTCCTTACAAGATGAGAACAACAGGTGAGACGGAGTTCGAGATTGGTGAGAGGATAAATATAGACAACTACATCTTCAGAATTACGAGGATAAAGAAGCTCGATGGAAAGCTTTTGAAGAAGAGAGGAGAGAAAGCGAAGGCTAAGGAGATAAAGAGAATTTACGCTATGTTTGAAAAGAAGTTATGAGGTTTAGAGATTTTATTGAGGTCAAAGACCATTTCTTTTCGGTTCTCAAAGGTGGCAATCCAGTAATATGCGTTTTGAGGTATGTACCAGATGGGGATAGAGTTAAGGAATCTAAGTCTTATCAAAAAGTGGAGCATTCAAATGTGCACGAGTACTTCAAAAACTTTCATAAGGACGGTTTACACTACATTCCTTTAGATCTTGTGGATAAACATTACGATGCTATGAGACTACTTCCAGAGGTGTGTGAAAGGGATGAATGCGTTAAGATGGTTGCAGAATTCTTTGACCTCGATAAGATGGGGATCACAGGCTCAAGACTTATAGGACTAGCTAAAGATGATTCAGATGTCGATTTCGTTCTTTACGATGAGTGCTTTGAGATGGGAAGGATTAAGATAATGAATGGTCTTAAAAGTGGTGAGTTAGACGAGCCTGACTTTGAAAGGGTTTACAAGAAGAGAAGAGTAAATTTACCCTACGAAATCTTCAAGGTTCACGAAGATAGAAAATTCAACAAAGCTGTTTTAGATGGTGTCAGTTTTGACATACTTTATGTTGGTGGAGATGTAGAGATCGTTAGGGGAAAAAGGGTTGAAAAGGTAACTGTAAGAGGTAAGGTAACTTATGCAGATCCTTTCAATTACCCAGCGGTTTACAGAATTGAGGGTTGTGACATTCTCTGCTATACACACACATTCGTAGGGCAGGCTTTTGTAGGTGAGATGATTGAAGCTAAAGGTTACTTAGAAGTTGTTAACGGTAGGAAAATTATTATTGTTGGAAGTAGGAGAGATTCTGTGGATGAGTATGTGGTTTCCCTAACTTTACTTGAAAGAAGGGGGATGTTGCGTGATTTCGAAAGATGGAAGCGAATTTAAATCGAAAGGCTCATATATTTTACTTCAGGAGGGATCACAGGTGGTTGGTGAAACCTTGATAAAGTTTCTGGATAAGATTTGCGACCATGTACAGGATGTTAAGAAAAATCTGGATTTTAAAAAGATAGAGGAGTTGATTTCGGCTTTGGACAATGCGAGATACGTTTTTGTTATGGGTGCTGGCAGAAGTGGATTCGTCGCTAAGGCCTTTGCAATGAGACTTATGCATTTGGGCTACAACGTTTACGTGGTCGGAGAAACTGTAACTCCAAGGATAAGGCCAGAGGATATACTCATTGCTATATCGGGCTCTGGTGAGACCTTATCTGTTGTTAACATAAGTAGAAAAGCCAAGGAGGATATAGGATCAAAGCTTGTGGCGATAACCCAAAAGCCGAACTCGACACTTGCAAGGATGAGCGACATCGTTATAGTGCTTAAGGGGAAGGATAAGTACGAAAGAAACCACGAGTTGTCAAAGCTAGCTCCCCTCGGGACACTTTTCGAACTTACAGCATTGATATTCCTAGATGGACTTGTAGCTGAAATAATGAACTTGAAAGAACTTACAGAGGATGATTTAGCTGAAAGACACGCTGTTTTGGAGTAATTATCCTCTTTGAATCTTTGCGTGCATACCTATTATCGAGTTACTTAAGTCAAGACCTCTTATTTCGCAACCTTCATCTATTATGCTTCTCCAAACCTTAGCCTTTCTGACGACAGAATTTCTAAATACAACGGACTCACTTATGTCCGCACTCTCGATTGTACAACCTTCACCTATGTATGCATACGGCCCAATTATCGATCTCCCTTTTATCTTTACATTCTTTTCAATTACAACCGGTGCTATAACCTTAGCATACTTCTCAATCTCAACACTCTCATCCACATAGTGATCTATGTAAAATCTCAAAGCTTCTAAGTATGAATCGGCATTTCCAACATCATGCCAGAGTCCAGTGAAAGTGTAACCGTAAATTTCAGTCCTTTCGCAGAGCCAAGATATGAAACTACCTAAATTATCACTGTGCATGTTTGATTTTATGTAATCTTGAAGGAGATCTACAGCATTTTCAGGTAGAGCGTAAAGTGCTATGCCTACAAGTGTTGATTTTGGCTCTTTAGGTTTCTCGTAAAACCTCACAACCCTATCTCCCTTCATCTCGACACTGCTGTACCTCTTAACGAGTTCCAAATCTCCAACATCGTACAGTCCAACAACACATGCTTTTCTTTCCTTATAATAATTTACAAAACCATCGAGCTCAAAGGAAAATATGTTATCTCCAGCAACAACGAGCATCTCTCCATTCAAAATACTTGCAACCTCAGCCAAAGCCCTCACAGCACCAAGCTTCTCCTCCTCCCTTAAGGTATTTTCAACGATCAGTTCAACATCTTTATCTTTAGCCCATGCCTTAAAGTCATCTTCAAATCTCTTGTTGGTTGATATGTAAACCTTCCCAAACTTTTTAACTTTCTCATAGACATGATCTATTATTGTCTTTTTGCCCATGGGTAGAAGGGGTTTTGCCTTGTGCATTGTAATAGGCCAAAGTCTCGTAGCATAACCGCCAGCCATTATCACTACGTTCATGTAACCTTTAGGACGGGAAGTAAAAATTCCTTTCGATCGACTTAGGTCACCCCGTAGCGAAATGATTAAATCTTTTAATATAATAAAGTACTATAGAACGATTGAACTAATGCTACGGGGTTAAACCCTGCTCCCTCTGGAGAAGCGGGACTATCCCCTATCCTCCACTTGGAGGGCTCGGGATTACACTTTGAACTAACTCAACAAATTTAAAGAAACCGAATCTGATTAGATTACACAGTTTTTTAAACAAAGTCTTCAAATCGAATAGTTTAATTAAACGGAGGAGCTTAGCTTCCCTTTTTAAAATGTTAAAGCATGCATTACAATTGGCGTTAAAGACTTTATTCAGCTTTGAATCTTTAAATAACCCTCTCTTAACTCTTTCACCTACTTCATCGGTAACAAATGAAGTGTAATCTTCGGAAAATTCTTTAATTCCCAATGATTCACACTTATACTTCAACTTGCTGATCAATCTAAACGGTATTTGAACTAACTTCTCTGCGGTTTTAGAACTTAGATTACATCTTTTAGCGTTTAAAGCACAGTTACCAATAACAACTTCAATGACCAGTATAATACAAAAACAGAGCCAAATACTTGCTCAACCTATGAAAATGATTGTCAAACCACTTCCTCCTATGAATACACAACTGTCTTATCTTCCACCTTAGTTCTTTTTCTTTCTCGATTAGTTCTTTAGGAATAGTCTTACCAGCGTTCTTCAACAATTCGATCTCGTTAGCAATTCTATTGTGTTCTGATCGAAATTTTGACTTCAGCTTGTTGAACCACTGATCGAACGCTTTGATCTCTTTACCTGAAATAATTATTGACGGTAGTATTGGATTAGTTGAAGTTATAACTAATAAGTTATCGAGATTCGGATCGATTCCAGTTTTATAGTCGCCCTTAGGCTCTGTGTCGGGTATTTCTACTTCTCTGACTACATCGATATAGAATCCCACTAAAAAGTAGCGCAATCTAACAGATTTAACTTCATATTCGTGTGGTAATTTCACGGTGATCCACTTATTTGACTTAACCCTTATCAGTTTGAGTTTTCCCCTTCTCGCTTTAATACATTGGTGTTGAATTCTACTGTGAGATTGTGTAAATTCCT
>CAZFVO010000029.1:11981-18484 GCA_964522325.1 uncultured archaeon
TCAAAAACATATATGTGTTTTGAGTAGTAGATTATTGCAATGAGGTGTGTTATCTGTGGAAGTGAAGCTGTAATTGAGGGGATGTGTTTGAAGTGTTATCAGAAAAGAAGGAAACTCTCATACTTAGATGACATTATCGAGCTTGTAAGATGTCCGAAGTGTGGCTACTTTAAAATAGGTGGTGTTTGGAAGGATTTGGAATTTAGCTCCGCACTGTTTGAAATCGTTCAGTCTAAAGTGAGGGTTCATCCACAGTTTGAAGTTGAAGAAGTCGATATTGAACCGCTTACAAGTGGCGAAGTTGGTAAATACATCGTAAGACTGATTGGTTACGTTGAGGGTTGTAGGGCTGTTGATGAAAACGTTGTAAACGTTAGAGTACGTACGATAACATGTGAAAGGTGTAGTAGGTTTTCTGGAGGTTATTATGAAGCTATAGTTCAGGTAAGGGCTGATGATAGGAAGATCGAGGAGGATGAGTTGAAAGTCGTTAAAGAGATAATCAACAGAATACTTGAGAAGGAGAAGGACAATCAGAAGGCTTTTATTAGTAAGGTAGTTGAGAGAAAGGAAGGACCAGACTTCTACTTTGGTGATAAGAACATTGGGAGGAAAGTTTCGAGAGAGGTTGCAAGAACTTTAGGAGGAAGGGTTATTGAGAGCAGAAAGTTGCATACTAGAATAGATGGAAGAGATATTTACAGATACACGTTCGCAGTCAGATTGCCGTGTTACAGGGTTGGTGATGTCGTTGTTGAAGGTGAAAAACTCTGCATAGTCGCAGGCTACAGAAAGGGTTTGGCTGTAGAAGACCTCAGCGTTGTCAATTTGAAGAATCCCAAGGTCGTTAAAAGGAGAGAGGAGCTTGAAAGAGGGATAGTTGTTAACTGCGATGAGTTTGTCGCTGAGGTTGCGAGTGAGAAAGGGATTATTCAAGCTGTAACGTCTAAAGCGGTTTCGATAGGTGATGAAGTCTTCGTAGTTGAATATAACTCAAAGTATTACGTCGTGCCGAAGGTATGAAGGCAGTTAGAGTTCACAAGCTCAAAGCTGAAGAGGTTAGGAGATTTGCAGAGAGGATTGGGGCAAAGGATAAGGAAAGACTCATAGTTTGTAGAGGGGATTACGTTGAAATTCCGATTTTGGACGGCTTTGAAAGGTACTTCGAAGGTTATGAGATCGTTGAGCAGAATAATCCAGTTTTTGCCAGGAAAGCCGATCTTTTTGAAGCTTTAAAGGACAAAATACCTAAGGACCTTTGGGAGTACATACCCAGAAGGTACAAGATAATTGGTGATGTTATACTGGTAAAAATTCCAAATGAACTTGAGAAATACAAGTGTCTGATTGGGGAAACTCTACTCAAGATTCATAAGAGGTGTAAGTCTGTTTGGAGGGATCTTGGAAGGGAAGGTATGCTCAGAAAGCCCAAGGTCGAGTTGATAGCTGGTAAGGGTAGTGAAACCGTTCATAAAGAGAACGGATGTCTTTTCAAGCTTGACGTCACTAAGGTCATGTTCAGTGTTGGAAATCAGGGAGAAAGGATGAGGATTGTCAAGCTCGTTCAAGATGATGAGATTGTTGTTGACATGTTTGCAGGTATAGGATACTTTACTATTCCCATTGCAGTCCATACGAACGCCAAGAAGATCTACGCAATTGAGATAAACCCAGATTCATACTTCTACCTCCTTGAGAACATCAAGCTGAACAGAATAAGCAATGTCTTACCAATTTTGGGTGATTCCATGTATGTAACGCCTGAGAGGATTGCTGATAGGGTCGTTATGGGCCACATATTTTGTCAAGATTTTCTACCAGTTGCAATCAGAGCTTTGAAATCCGACGGTTACATACATTATCATGAATCTGTTCCAGAGGTAATAATACAAAGGCCCATAGAGAGAATAAAGAGAGCTTGTGAGTTGTTAGGTAAAGATGTGAGAATTGAGAACTTCAGGAAAGTGAAAAACTACTCTCCTGGTGTATTACATGTTGTAGTCGATGCTTACATCTACTGAAACTAATAAATACTTGAAAATCTATATTTATTCATGGATTTCGGCGATTTGATAATCAAGAACTCACTTAAGATAGTAGATCATCTCAAGGTGCTACCAAAGGTTTTGGAGAATCAAAAGGATAGACTAAATGAATTTGTGAAGATTTTAAAAAGTTCTAAGGCTGTACACGTTTATGGAGTTGGAAGGAGTGGTGCCGTAGCCCTATGCTTTGCAATTAGACTCAAGCACTTTGAGAAGGTTTTGGGTTGTAAAGTTTGGTGGGTCGGAGATGAGGTTAGAGAAAAGATTGAGTATGGTGACGCCTTAATCGCTTTTTCAGGTTCTGGTGAAACTGCTGAGGTGTTGATAGTTGCTGAAAGGGCGAAAGATGCTGGTGCAAAGGTTGTTTCAATAACTTCGTTTGAAGATTCAAGCTTAGCAAAAATATCGGATTTAGTTATAATAATTCCAGGAGGACTTGAGAAGGGAAAGGGTTGGAAGTATTTGGAGGCGCAGTTCATTTCGAAAGAATTTTATGGTGGTGGTGAGTTTGAATTACTCTCATATATTTTTCAGGAAGTGCTGATAAACTCGATAGGTGAATATTTCAGAATTCCTAAAGATGTCGTTATAAGGGAACATGAAAGGGATTCTATACGTAGAAGATCATCCTCGTAATGTCTCTAACGGCTGGAGCGAGTCCAAGAACGAGCAGAACAAATTTAATGTAGTTCCTTAGTTGTAAGTTTTCTTCTTTTTCTAAGATATAAAGAATAATTGTAAACACTGCAAACTTGGTTGGAATCAAAATCCAAGATCCAAAGTTATGTATGAGAATTCTCGGGATTACGTGTAGTTCCCAATAACCTAAATAAGTTATTCCATAAAAGGTTGCGCTTGCATCTAACATGTGTGCGAAAAATACTGACAAGCCTAATTTATCAATTTTTAAGAGCTTTGAGAGTAGATAAAATATGAATGTTAAAAAAGCAGCCAGAAACAATGATATCGGTAAGACCTCCCAGTGGACGACGTTTAAATTAATTAAGAGAAATGTGAGAGCTGTTACAGCTAGTGATGATCCTACGATGAAGTAGTAAAGCCAGTACATATTCCTCCAAATTTTTAAGCTTATCAAGAGTGTTGGAAATGCCAGTGCAAATATTACAACATAAATAAATGGAGACATGAAGAAGTACGATACTGGTGGTTTGAGAAAACCAGCATCCTCGACAACTCTCAAGAATGAACCAAAGAGAATATATGGTGTAATTGAGATGAAAAAGCGTTCATCGAAACTCAAACGCTTGGAGAGATATTTATAAAGTGTATAGACTGCTACTACAAGTATTACAGCCCATGTTAGTGTGTTTACAGGATTGTATCCAGTTTTGTAGACTATGGAATCGATGTAATACTTTTTGATGAAATCCCAGATCATGAAAGGCCTTAAGCTACAATAAAAAACTTATCTTCGAATTGTAACTTTAGGTCATGAAGGTTAAGGATGCTCCAAAGACTTCAACATCTATAATAGTTAGATCGTCGGCAAATGCGAGAATTTCTCAGTCAAAGGATCCCCTTCTTGAGCTTATGAGGAGGCTTTTCAGAAAGGAGGAGATGGCTTTGAAGGCTGTAAAATTTGTAACCTTGGTTGAAGAAAGGGCCAAGTTAGGAAGACCTTTGAAAGTTGGAGAGTGGGAGGAAATAATAGAAAAGCTTGGGATTGCTAAATCATCCTTCTATGCAATGAGAAACAAGCTCTTAGGGGCTGGAATGATTTCGATAAAGAATGGGGAGTATAGGTTATCTGGGATGTTTAGCAAGGACTTGGTGGACATGGCGAGATGGTGGTGGGTTGTCATGCTTGGATACGATGCAGAGAGTCTTTAGCGTCTCCTCAACTCTTCGTACTTCTTCCTTACTTCTTCAGCTAGCTTTTCCTCAAGCTCACCCTTGAAGTAATCAAGTCGAGCAGCTATAGCGAGCTTTGCAGCCATGAACCTTGCCATCTTTCCTCTCTTTCTCTTTGGAAGTGTTCTTATGAACGGATGCAGGAATATTATACCGTGTTTAGGTGTTTTAGCCTTCTTACCTCTTCTCATTCTCGCAAGAGCTTTGTACAAGCTCTTCTCAGCTCCTAAAATCTGGATTTTGCTTCCTGGTAAGAATGCTAGCCTTTCTAAGCTACCAGCTTTCTCTAAAAGCCTTGCAGTTATGAGTGGACCAGCAATCTCAGAAAGATTTGGTGCTATTTTTGTGACTATCTCATCGATTTCCTTTTCAATCTTTCTTCTCAATGCTTTCAACCTATCGATCGACCCTCTAAATTCCTCAGTAACTTCACTTATCTTAACTTCCTCAACATCCCTCAGCTTCTCCTCAAGCATGTTTATTGATTCGTTGAGCTTGTCCAAAGCTTTGAGAAGTAGTATGGCATATCTATCCTCTCTCTTAAGCTCTCTCTCAACTTCTTCTTCAGTTACAGCTATTGCTATCTTTCTAAGCGTTCTGTAGTAATCTTCAGGTGACTTGAAAACATTCAAACCCACTTCTAGAAGGTTGAAAGGCAAGGGTTCAAGATTTTCAGAGTTTTTGAAGGCTTTTACAAAGTCATCAGTCTTTTTAACAGCATAATCTCCATTCTTCTCCTCAACCTCCCCAAACCAAGTCTTCCACATGATTCGAAATCTTTACAAGCTGTTAAAAATGTTTGTCACACCTTACCTTACAGTTTACACATAACTTTTCTACCTTCTCCATCTATTCCATAAACTTCTCCACCAACCTTTAACGGAATTATTATCTCACCATCAGCATCGTCCAAACTCTTAATCCTCCTAACTTCAACTATTTCAAAATCTTCAACTGTTACAGCTAAGAACTCGACATCATCTACAACTTCGCACTCCTTACCTCTCAGAATGGCTGGCATCAAATTGTACGAGTTGTCAATCCATACACCTCTCACCTCTCCGTAAAGGATCTCCTGAAGGACTCTACTGTAGAAGAACCAATCTTCCTCAACAAGCCTCTGCTTAGGATAACCACCAAGTCTGTGAATTATCTCCTCTGCAATCTCTTTCTCATGAACCCAGGTGCAACCCTTACAGCTCCAGACATAGCCATCATCTGTTAAGATAAGTTCTCCACCTAAGTCGTAGATCAAACATGGATAAAAGGGACAGTAGCAGAATGTACAATCTTGCCCATAAAAATGGCAAGGATAGTACTTGCACTCATAATTTGGACCGTACACTCCATCTAAGGCTCTAAAAAGGTCAATTAACGCTTTTTCCCTATTCTCATTCATCTTTAAGCCTTAAGAGTTGTGGTATTTTAACTCTATCGTCTTAGCATCGCAACCATGTCCCCAACATTGACACCTATATCCCTGGCTATAGGTTCACACTTAGCCTTCAAAAGAAATGCTATGGGCTTAAATCTGCTCTCAGATAAACTTTCGTAGTTCGCCATACCTTTCGCTATTATGATGTCCGCACTCTCAAGCCTTTCCAAAGTTTCGGGCGGTAACTCCTCCTCAATTATACCTATTGCACCTTTACCGTTTGTCAGAATCTCATCGGCTATCTTATCAACACCAACAGCTAAAGCATCCTCAAGCGTCGCATCGCTAATTATTGGCTTACCTCTAACAACAACCGTAAGCCTCTCACATATCTTTTTGATCTCATCCATGAACAGTGTATCGATGACGATTTCACCACAGTTATCCGTTAAATATACAACCTTACCTCTACAAAGTTCCCTTATCTCATCCAAATCGTTTATTCTCAACCCTTTCTTAAATTCCCTTATGAAGAAAGTCAAAAAGTCTTCATCTTCAACCTTATGTCCCATGACACCATAATCAAATGTGTTGGCTATTATTGAAGCTATCGCCGATGCTTTGAAAATGTCCTCTTGATTCTTGACGAATGCCTTTATAATTGGCAAGTTCTCCATAGCAACCCTATTTGCTCTTTCCTTAACCTCCTTGTAGGGATCTTCAACTCCCAACACCTCATACACCTTTCTGTGCATCTCCGTCGCTATATGTGCATTTATTCCCCTTGTAAAGTATCTCTCAGCCAAAACCTTCAAAGCTACACCCACAGCTTTAAAGATTAACTCTTCATCATCTGTGACAAACATGCTTTCCATGTATGCTCTACTTAGCAAACAAGCTGGGCAAATAGGACCTATCCTCATGCTTCTTAAGTCAATGTTAGGATGATAAATCATTCCCCCTTTACAAGAGAAATTTGTGGAGTACACAGCACGGCAATACGGAATGATTAAAACCTTAGCCAAACCTATGAACTTAACCTTTCGATCTATCCTTTTCCAGATAAATAGTAGCAATCAGTGAAGACTTTGCATGCAAAAAATCCAAAGTATTATGGGTGAAAATCGAAAATCTGTTCTCTTTCAAATCTCTTAAAGCTCAAGTTACTGCCAAATGATAATATAATAATTGTAGATAAATAAAATAAATAA
>CAZFVO010000030.1:0-18121 GCA_964522325.1 uncultured archaeon
GTTCTGTGAAGATTGTCTCATTGTTAAAACTGACAAAGAGGAGTTTAAAGCGGACTACGTTGTATTGGCGGAACCTCTCATTCCTTCAAGCTTAATACTGCTGAAGAAGCTTGGAGTTAAGCTTGACGAGTTTGAATTTCCTATCGAATTTCAGCCCTGTGTTATACATCCTTCAGAGAGCTATGTCGATAGGGTTTTTCTTAGCTGGAAGTGTTAGGGGATTCAAGAATGTGCAGGAATGCATTGAAAGCGGTAGAGCTGTTGCTGTAAAAGTCTTTGAAGCTTTGAAAGGTAAAACTTCCAAGTACTACTCTATTACAGACACAGATAAATGCACGAGGTGTGGTCTATACAAAGCTGTATGTCCACACTATGCAATAGTTTTTGAAGGAGATTTTTACAGGATAGATCCTTCGTTCTGTAAGGGTTGTGGGTTGTGCTATGCCACATGCCCTAGTAGAGCGATTAAACTCGTCAATCTTAAAGATTAGCAAATACTGAAGATGGTCAAAATTGCTTTTAGGAACCATGATGGTGTTAGGATTTTAGCTTTTCTATGTTCTTAACATTTTCGATAAATATGTTATTGTTTAATAATAAAAATATAATGTAATTAATTATTTTTAGTTATTTCAAGCTTAGGTATGGTATAGTGGCGATCTTAGTATTTGCTTTCGATGGGCGATGAAGTAATCCTAATGGGAGTAGTAGAGATGACCGTTAGGTCGGAGCCCTTGATTGAATTGATAAAGAGTTACACGAATGCGTTGAGATTTGTAGTTTCGGAAATACTAAGAGATCAAGTAAATACGGTAGATAGAGATACGTAAAGAAAACAAGGAGAATCAAGTGGGAACATGATTTAAGAAGACTCACCACAGTTTTACGAGGTTTTAAAGCGTAGATTTAGCTTACCACAGAAATTTGCAATTACATGTCAGAAAGAAGCTGTAGCGATTGTTAAGTCGGTTCTAAACAATGAAAACAACAGAGGTAAGTGTGTCATCAAGAATTACAGGGCGAGAGTAGATTACCAAGCCTATAAGATTGAGGTTAAGGGTGGTAAATGTTATCTGAAGCTCAGAAACTTCGATGAGATGAGGTAATGGGATTTTCGAGAAAGTGGCTTGCGGAGTTCAAGGATTGGAGATTAGGAGATCTGATAATGAAGCTTGAAAATGGACTCGTTAAGCTCTTCGTAACGTTTAAGAAAACTGCTAAGGTAGCTGGACTGTCAGAGAATTCTGTAGCGGTAGATTTAAACTTTGAAGAGGTGGTGATGGGTAACCACGAATTTGAAGCAAGATTCGAAACTCCCCTTACGAAAAATCATGCACTTGAAAAAGAACCACATCGAGAAAACTCAGAAGAAGTATAACAGGCAGTGGAGATATGTTAGAGGGATAAGAAACGCAATCTCAAGATAGTGGGGAAGGATCAGTAACTTTACAGAGGATTTCGCTAAGCAAGTTTCAAAGAGAATTGTCGAAATTGCCGAGAGATTCGATTATGAACGATAATATTGGAAGATCTTAACGGACTAAGAGATGAACTGGTCAAATTAAAGAAAACTTAGAGAGATAGATTTACCTTCTTTGCCTATCGTAAATTGCAAAGCTGGATCGAATGGCAGACTAAAAAAGAAGGCTTAGCCGTTATTTACATAAACCCATCAAATACGTCAAAGACGTGTCCTAAGTGCAAGAGCTTAAACACTGAATTCAGAGAAAGAATCCTAATCTGCAAGTGATTGTGGATTTTCAATGAACAGAGATTCAGTGGCAGTGATTAATTTGGTAAATAAGTAGTTAGACGTCTTAAGATGTGGGGTGTGAGGGTTCCCCCGAACGGGGTCGAGGAGATGTGACCCCAAATCCGATGAGACCTAAGGATGAAGGACGTTATCATACTGATAATATTTGATGAGGATGATAACGTCCAGACGAACTTTACTGGTGTAGTAACGCAGCTGCAAATCTTATGGGATACTACGGCTTAAAGCTACCACCGTATAAAAGTATAAGGGTAAGGTGCTCTGCCTCCGTGAATCCAGAAGTCATAGCAAAAATTCTGATCGAAGGTAAAGAAGACTATGTAATAGTTGCAGGATGTCCACCAAAGAACTGCCATCACTACCTCTATGGTAATTACATTGAGAGTGGAAGAATGAAACTACTCAACGAGATACTTAGAGAGTTTGGATTGGAGAATAGGGTTAGGTTTGAATACATAGGTGTAGCAATGTGGGGTTAAGCTTGCCAATATTATAAAGAAGGTTTATTCAGATGAGGAATCTAAAGTTAAAAAGACCGTAAGATAAGAAATCTACACCAAAAGCTATTAGAAGTAACCCCAAAACTAATACAATTGTTCTATAAATTTTTTCAACCTTTCCACTAAAAGATGTTGCATGTGCTATTACAGACAGCCAAGCGAAATCTAGCCAGACATGCGCGATGTAAAATGGAAAAATGCTTAGGAATCCCCAAGTAGTTATAGCTTCAAGTATGAGTGGACTTCCAATTCCGACCCACCAGAGTATAAAGAATGGGTTCAATGCTGTAAGTGTTATTCCGACAATAAGAGGGTAGCTGTCAAACTTGGTGCGACCGATTTTACCAAAGGCATCCTTGATTGTCAAGTAGCCGAAGTATATCATGAAAACTCCACCAACGATACTCGATATTTTAATGAAAGTTGGATCTCTAAACAGCACGTATAAACCTAAGGCTATGATTATCACGAGAGGAAACTCAACGATTAGGTGTCCTAAAGCAACCTTAAATCCACCCCTCCATCCTTGTTTAACCCCCACTGCCATCGTGGCTGTTGTTAAAGGTCCTGGAGCAAGCGCACCTGACGAACTTATGAGTATAACCTTTATCAGGAAGGGGAGCATGGCGCAAATTCGCAAAGTTATTTAAAAAACTTACAGTTCGAATTTCGTGAAAGCTATTTGGGATCTCCTAAGACTCGAACATGGTTTCATGTACGGAATAGCTGTCATAATTGGTATTATAGTCTCCTCTGGTGGCTTAGATTTAAATAAGGCTATTTTAGGATTTCTGACAGCAGTTTTCTGCCAAGCATCTTCATTTGCACTCAACGATTACATAGACTATGAGGTAGATCTGAAAAACAAGAGGTTTGACAGACCCCTCGTAAGGGGAGATCTAAAGAGGAAGCATGCACTAATTATAGCAATTTTAATTGCTCCGTTTGGCTTTATATTTGCATATCTCATATCTCTTCAAGCGTTCATATTTGCATTGGCTATAACAATTTTAGGATATATCTACGACATTAAGCTAAAGGAGTTTGGGATAATAGGGAACGTCTACATAGCCTTCACGATGTGTGTCCCTTTTCTGTTTGGCGGTATAATCTCGGGGGGAATAAATGTTCAGATTGCAACTCTCTCACTTTTAGCATTCCTTTCAGGTTTGGGTAGGGAGATTATGAAAGGTATCGAAGATATGGAGGGTGATGCCCTTAGAGGTGTTAAGAGCGTTGCAAGACTCAAGGGTGCTGATTTTGCCTATAAGCTTTCTGCATCGTTGATATTCTTAGCAGTTCTTTTAAGCTTCCTTCCAGTCATACATTACGGATTTGATCCCTTTTACATTATACCAGTCACCTTAGCAGATATTCTATTTTTAAAAACTGTACTCAGTCTTTTGAAGTTTGAGAGAGATATAGGTAAGCTTAGAAAGATTACACTTTTGGCCATGGGATTTGGTCTGATTGGATTTCTCCTAGGTGCAATCTTTTAATTATAAGGACTTCATCAATGATCGCTTCAACATCATCACGGCTCTCATCATAACAAAATTCAAGGAGGATTATCCTTGATTGATTATCAAAATTTTATCTTACGTTTAACTCTATAATTTCTATATTTTAAAGCTTCATTAGTATTCTCACTTATTTTTCAACTGAGCTAAGTTTACATGCATACATGATACCTACGACCTCTACCAGAATAACGTAGATAAGTATCATTTCAATATTCGGATATAGAAAACCGATCATCGCACTTCCCATGAAAAGTGATAAGCCATAGAACGCATTGAATATACCATAGGCGGTGCTCCTCTTCGTCACACCTACGTAGTCAGCAACAACAGCCTTCATTACGGTCTCATGCATGGCCATAGCAATTCCAAAGAATATCAGGGCTGTAGGACTTAGAAAGCTCAGAGAAGATAGTGTTGTTAAGATTGGAATTAATACGAGTATCCTAAGCTTAAGAACATCGTAAAACTTTCCGACAAGTGGTGCAAATACAGCATCAACGACCATAGCCAAAGCGTAGAGAGCTGGAATTAGCTCTACACTCATAAATTTCGAGTAATGGTAGGCTATAAGGGGATAGTTTGCAAAACCCAAGCCCGTTAGTAATACGAACATCAAGTAGTTTTTAAAAAGTTTTGGATTGTGTGTGCTTTCAACTTCGATCTTTTCAGGATTTGGAAGCTTTAATCTAAGAGAGATCAGAAAGATCATGAGGATTAGGAAAGGTACGAACGTAGATTTAAAAGCGGTTTCGTATCCGTAACTAACCAAAATTGAAAAGCAAAGAGGTCCTAAAACAGCACCAAACTGATCTAAGGCTTCATGAATACCAAACCCCAATCCTCTACCAATCCTTTTCGTCACAAAAGACAGTATTGTATCTCTCGCTGGAGTTCTCAATCCCTTTCCGAGCCTCTCTACGAGTACGAGAATGGATGCTAGAATCCAGCTTTTCGCAAAGCTAAGAAGGGGTATAGATACTATGAGTAGATAACCCAGTATCGTGAATGTCCAGTAACTTCTAATCTTATCACTTACATAACCTGAAACGACTCTGAGACCGTAAGCTAAAAACTCTCCCAAGCCAATAATTAAGCCAAATGTAAAGGGATCAATTCCAAGACTATTAAAGAACGGGCCATATACGCATCTAGCACCTTCGTAGACAAAATCCCCAAGAAAACTTATCAGTCCAAATGCTAAGATTATCCAAATCACAATTCCCCGCTAAACCGAGGGGATATAAATCTTTAGACGTACAGTTCCTTTCTATTCTCCATGACTTTCTTCAAGAACCAGACCTCAAGCTTGACACACCTCACAGCCTCACAATCCCTCTCAAGACAGCTAAAACAGGGAGGTAATCCAGCTACTTCTTCAACTCTTTCGAGTATCTCTTTTAAGCTAAGCTCCTCTTCTTTCTCTTCTTCAACCTCAGCTCCTGCTGGAACGATCTTGAAAGTCTTTACTCCATTTACTACTACCTCTACCCTCTTTATCAGACCCTCCTTTTCAAGTTTCCTCAGTATTCGCGAGCACTTACTGCTGTCTATTTTCAACTCTTTCCAAAGATCTTTCTGAAGGATCTCTCCCCTCTCCTGCAGTATCTTGAGAATCTCCTCTCTCGTATCCATACAAGGTCACTTTAAATTTTTATATTATTATAATTTTTAAAGAAAGATAATTAAACTCTATCCAGAGGTTGAATAATAACTATGTTATTACCTCTTAAAACTATCGTTCCTAAACTTCTAATCTTTTCTCCGTTTTTGCATTCCATTGCATTCGTTAAACATAGATTCATGTAGTCGTCAACGCCTTCAAGTATTCCAACAAGTTCGTTTTCTTCGCCTTTCATTTCAACTCTCACCATCTTCCCTATGAGTGACTTGACCATTTGGTTTGGAAGCATTCCTTATCACCTTCTTTTATTTTGCCTATATTTCAAAATACTTTAAGGTTGCGGTGTTATGGCAATTCGTATATATACCTTACTGCAACTTATAATATGATACTGGTTACAGGTGGTGCTGGTTTTATAGGAAGTCACGTTGTTGATAGGCTTATTGATGAAGGTTACGATGTTGTGGTTGTTGATAACCTATCTTCTGGGAAGCTGGAGTATGTCAACGAAAATGCGATATTTTACAAGCTCGATCTAAACGATGTAGATAGGCTTATGGAGATCTTTAAAAAACATAGGATTGATGAAGTATGGCACATAGCTGCAAATCCTGACGTTAGAGTTGGTAGTGAAAATCCAGATGAAATATACAGGAACAACGTTTTAGCAACTTACAACCTCCTCGAGGTAATGAGAAAAAATGGTGTCAGAAGAATAGTATTCACATCAACATCCACAGTTTATGGAGAAGCAAAAGTTATCCCAACACCTGAAGAATATCCTACAATTCCAATATCAATTTACGGTGCCTCAAAAGTTGCTTGTGAGGCTATGATTGCTTCATACTGCCACACTTTTGACATGAAAGCTTGGATTTATAGATTCGCAAATGTAATTGGCAAGCGAAGCAATCACGGTGTAATCTACGATTTCATAATGAAACTTAAAAGAAATCCAAACGAGCTTGAAATCTTGGGTAACGGAGAGCAGAACAAGTCATACATATACATATCCGACTGCGTAGATGCAATGTTCTTCGGTTTAAGGGCTGATGGTGATGTAAACATATTCAACATCGGTAGTGAGGATCAGATAAAGGTGAAGAAGATAGCTGAAATAGTTTGCGAAGAGATGAATTTGAATCCGAAGTTTAGGTTTACTGGAGGTGAAAGAGGTTGGAAAGGTGATGTACCAGTAATGTTACTATCAATAAAGAAACTGAAGTCTATGGGATGGAAACCGAGGTACAACTCGGAGCAAGCTGTTAGGAAAGCTGTTAAAGATTTACTTGAGGAGATATTATAGTGTTGTTTCAAGATTATATAATAATAACAATTAAGTTTTTGTTTTAAGCGTTAAATATTATTTGAAGATTAAACAATAATTTTAAATAGTTTAGTATACCACTTCTTTAAGGTATGTGCCATGAGGGATAAACGTTCACGATATGAAATTATGGTAGAGATCTTAGAGGTGGCAGTTAATGGAGCGAATGTGACAAAAATCGTTTACAGTGCAAATATAAACTTTAAGATGGCTCAAGATTATTTGTTTTATCTGATGAAGTGTGAACTCATCGAAATTTCATCAAGAAATGGTAAAAAAGTTTACAAGACAACAGATAAAGGTAAAACTTTTATAAAAAAATATAGAGAACTTGAAAGTTTATCTGATTGAAAATAAGTAATCTTTAAGAATATAGAATATATTATGAAAAAGCTGACCATTGACGCCGTCTTAATTAGGTGTGTAGAGGGGCTTAGAATTAATGAACTAGACTCATTTGAAGATGAAAAAATCATAAAAGAATTATTAATTTTCTTGTAGAATTTGGCTTTATAAAAATAGAAATCAACAAATTTGTAATTACTTGATGAAGGTTACGAATTACTGAATTTACCTACTGAGTGATTAATGATTACAAAATCTTCTTAAAATGCTTTCTGATTGATGTTACTAATTTTATATTCATAATTTATAAATACATCTTTGTATCTACATACTATTGTTGGCAAGAGCCGATATGTGAGGTGGTGAAAGTGAAAAAAGCGCCGTTAGGCATATTAGGGGCGATGGTAGCCTTGAGCTTGATTATAGGCGCAAGTGCTACCTTTAGTGACTACAACGCAAGCAGAAGTGTACACTGGAAAATAGTGACGGACGACACCGAACTGATAGACCTATGCCCAATACAACCCTACGCATATATAGATACAGCTACAGGAGAACTTGTTCTCGATTTCTCGCCGAACAATCCGAACTATCCAGGATATGGAGACGGAATAAGTCCATCATCTGAGTACAACTTTGACGAGGTATTCAATGTAAGTAACCATCTTTGGGAAGACACAGCGATAGTCGTTAGAATAACATCGAGTGATACACATGTCGAATTCTACAGTAAAGATGGTGGAGTGTATGCTGTAGCAGATGGAACTCCAGCAACAGCTTCAGACAGTGCGAGAGATGATGTCTGTTTCGTTCTCCAGCAGGGACAGAGTAAAAAGATTGGAGTTGACTTAAGTGCAGATGGTGATAGTCCTGGAGACATTTGGAATGAGAAGATGACCATAAAGGCATATAGGCTTGGAACCGAACCTGTGGAACTTGTAGGTAAGTGTGGTCAGGTCTAGTGAGGTGATGTAAATGAAAAAGTTAGCAGGTATATTGCTCCTGATAGTTGGTCTGACTCTGGCAGTTAGTGCTGGAGCAAATTTCAGGTACTATCAGGCAGATAGAACGATAACAGTAAATATAACATCAGACGATAACGAGCTAATCGATCTTGATCCCGTACAGCCCTACGCTTATCTAAATAATGGTAAGCTTACAATCGAGATCAGTCCAAACAATCCGAACTATCCTGGATATGGAGACGGCATGAGTCACAACACAACATACGTCTTTGAGGATATGTTTAATGTAAGTAACGACCTTTGGGAGAACGAGGATCAGAACTTCCCAATATGTGTGCAGATATCTGTTCCACAGAACAGCAGTGTTGAAATATTCGCAGGAAGCTACAATGATGACGGAACTGCTACGATTGCAAATCCGGGAACGCAGATTCAGTTCACTGTTGAACATGGAAAGCCAGTTCCAGTTGGATTCATATTCGACAACACATGTGAAACGTTGGGTAGCCATTCGGTAAACATGGATATTCAGGCCTGGGCGGGTGCCTGTAAGTAGACAGGCATCCTATTTTTAATTTTTTGTTTCTGGTGATTCGCAATGAGGAAAATAACGACAGCTGTACTAGTAATACTATCAATATTCGCAATCGGTCTCAACACACCAGTAGTTTCAACGATCGTTGAAGATATTGTTGGAGGGGTAACTGTAATTTCGAACTCTATATACGCAACAATGTCAAATGAAAATAACCTGACAATAGACATAAGTGCCAACAATCCAAACTATCCAGGTTATGGGAAGGGGTTAAGTCTCTCGTCAACGTACCGCTTCGATGATGCTTTGATATTTGAAAATAATGTTTCAAAGACGGGTATTGAAGTTATCTGTGTTCAGATACAGTCGAACGATGAAAATTTGAAATTTTACACTGGAGATGCTATGCCTTCTGATATTGTAAGCATCACTCTTGGGAAAAATGAAAGCAAATCTATCGGTATTGAAATTAACTCTACATCGGATTTGGGACTAAAAGAGGGAAAGTACACCATTTACATTTACAGTGGTGAATGTCAATGAAGATAGGAGATATACTAACATTGCTGGCAGTTGTATTCCTACTAACATCGGTAATTGGATTCATACTCGACAGGCCAGTCTTAGTATCCTATGTCACATCAGACAGCATGACTCCAACACTGAATAGAGGTGATCTCTTTCTAATAAATCCATTTTCAAAGGGAAAAACCGGAGATATCATTGTGTTCAAAATAAATGGACATTGGACGGTTCACAGGATATACGCCGAAACTTCTGAAGGGTATATAACTAAAGGAGATAACAACATCGCAACCGATCAACAAGATGGTAGAAGCAGTGCCGTTAAGAAGGAAGATGTTATTGGAACAGTCGTTATGATCTTCGATAAACCCGTTAAGATACCTTACGTCGGTATATACATTCAAGATTTCTCAAAATCGACAAAGAACTTGTACATTGCTATCATCGTAATCGTACTTGGATCGATAATTCTAACAGGTGGTAAGGAAAGGGTTCGTAAAAGAAGAAAGAGAGTTATCAAAGTAAAGTACAAGACACTCTACACGATTGTTTCCGCTATAACGATTGCAATAATTCTAATATCAATCGTAGCAACTTGGGGAACTGTAGGATTCAACTACGCCTCGACACTTGCAGGAGGTCAAAAGGAGGGATGGTACCTACCTAATACAGAGTTTGATAGACCAATAATACTTGAGAACAGGGCACTCTATCCAATGTACTACATTCTTTCACCAAGAGGAGATAGAATCACACTCGACAAGACCGACTTCATGCTAATGAGAAATGAGAAAGAAAGTATAGAAGCCCATGTCAAAGTGCCAGCAGATACCAAGATATATTACGAACAGATCGATGTGTACACTTACCCACCACTTCTACCGACTGATGTTATCAAGAGACTATGGAATCTGAATCCGTACCTACCTCTTGTCACATTTAGCCTTGAAATAGCTGGGGTTTTGGCGATAGTTTACCTTGCTACGGGATCGGGTGAGGAAGAGATAGTTAAGATGAAGATAAAGAGAAGATATATATGAAAAAATATATTAGTATAATTATTGCAATACTGCTGAGTATTGTTGTAATTGGAACGTACGGTAACGTGGTGCATTACAACGCAGATAGAGATGTAAATGTAAAGGTGACTTGCCATGTTAAGGAATATGTGCCTATAATCTGCTGTAAAGGACATTCAAACACCGTGTACATCGTAAATGATACACATGGACGTTGGGTTCCATTTATCGCAATAGTAGTTGGTAACAAGTTGATTGATGATAAAACTCTACATGCTTATGTCGTTCCAGACTACTCTCAACTGCCATCAGGCTTGCACGTAAAGATAGAGCAGAGTACGAAGACAATATCTTCAAAAATGTGGAGGATATTTTGGGGAAAAATTAAGACTAAAGATTCTCAACCCGGTACGTATTACGTTCCGATAGATGTTTACGCATATTGGGATGGAGGAAATGCGAAAATAGGGTCATGTTCGCTGAAAATTGTTGTGTTTAAGTCGAGTTGTGGTTGTAGATGTGGATGTTTGAGGTGTGATTTGGATGAAAGATCGATTAAAGAATTTGATGAATAAAAAGTACATATTCGCTCTAACACTCACGGGTGTGATAGTATTTGGAGCACTGACAGCACTTGCATGGACCACACCAAAGCAGGTTGTTGTAAAGGAAATAGTTAGAACTGAGAAGAGAGAAGGTCTATTAATGCATGAAGCCCATTTAATTAACAATACGATCTATGGAGATTATCTCGTTAGTGATTATTATCCATCGTCACTTATGAAAGAAATAAACTTAACTTACCACTACGATTCCACGAATCCCGAAGGCAAGTACAAGATCGTTGGTGTCGTTGAGTACAAGACTAAAGTTAAAAACGATGAAATCGTCCTTTGGAGAGACGAATTCTTAAAGAGAATTGGAAGATTTAACGACGGAACGTTTGAAGAGTTGTATACTTTGAATATATCTAATCTGAATGAAAAAATCTCGGCAATTTCAAGCGAACTTGGCGTTAAAAGACTTGAGACTGTAGTAGTTTTCAATATCTTCGTTAAGAATGGAAAACTGTTTAATCATACGGTTAAAATGGTTGAAGATCCTACTGGATTAATATACTTTGAAAACGTTAAGAACGTTGATAAGGAGCCGATATACAGTGATAAAGTTGTGAAAAATTCGGTTAATATAATGGGTTATCAAATGGATGTCGGCTTCGCAAGGTTGGTATTTTTAGTGCCTCTATTGATACTACTACCCTTTACGGCATACTCCACGGCTTTACAAATCAAGAATAGGAAACCTAAATTGAAAGGTGTCGATAGATATGTAGTTAACTGCGATAAACTCAGGATGAATGCAGATAATATCGTAATCCTCGAAAGTAACGATGATCTTAAGAAAGTTTTAGAGATGATAGATAAGCCCATAATCAAGAGGAGAAATTATAAATTTAATGAATATATGATTTTAGATGAGAATGTAGCTTACATGTATCGTGACAAAGTAGAGTCATAATGATTTAACAATTTCTAAGTTTTTAATTTTTAGTTTTATATAATTTTACGTCACATTCACTTAAAAAATCTATTCCAGTTGCCAATTTAGCAAAAGTCGTGGGGAGTGGCGGTAGTAAGCCCCCTTCTGTTTTTAGGCGGCATTGGTCTAAGCGGGCTTAACCCTTGCACCGGCGGGGACGGCACGTTTCATCCCGCTTGGGTGACCTCAGCCTTTCGGCCTCCTTGCATTTCCCCAAGCGGGTGTCGTTTCTGTGCCGTTGCCGTGCCTCTCGGCACACCCCCTTACGGGGGTCCGCCTTTTAGCGGTGGGGGGACTTTCCTCCTCTCGGACAGCCGCCCACCGCCACTCCCCAATATATCTTATGTAAAAACTCGTATATTTACTTTGCCCTCGATCCTACAATTCTTAGACTAAATATAAAACCGAAGAATAGATTGGTGTAGTATGTTATAAACCTCCAAATTGCTACCAATGCACCCAAAACGTTTTGTGGGACGAAGTTTGAGTAAAGATAGGCCATACTACCTTCAGCAATTCCACTACTTCCAGGTGTTAAAGGTATTAAGGAAACTACAACGATTATTAGCTGTGATGTTATCGAAAGGAGATAGAAAGGATCACATCTCATAGCGAGGAGTATAAATGATGGAATTAAAAAGCCCAACAGCCACATGATCACTGTTATTAAAGTAATTGCAATTGTAAACTTTCTTTTAGCCTTTATGATATCTACAATAGCTTCTCTAAAGCTTTCTGCCTCTCTAACCATCTTTTCAGTTATAATGTCCACTCTTTTCCCTAAAAATTTCCCTAAAACCCTTCTGTTAAACTTAACGATAAACATCTTGAGCCTTTCGGGACTTTTAAAGAGTAGATAGAGCATTGCTAGGAAAGCCAATAGGAATACAGAAAATATACCGGCTATCCTAAATCCAAATCCGACTGCAAAGTCTGTCAATATTAAAAATATTGGTAAAGCTATAGCAAAGAAGACTGCATCTAAAAGTCTCTCAATAAGGACTACCGCTGAGGAGACTCCATAACTTCTGCAAATCTCCCCTATGAGTTTGACTCTTATAGGTTCACCTCCAGCAGATGATGGTGTTATGGCTGCAAAGAACATGCTCGAAAGTGTAACCTTGAATGAATAGGAGTAACTGATGTCTTTACCAAGAGCTTTTGTAATTAACTTTAGTCTTAAAGACCAAAGAAGCCAAAATGAGAATTGCAGGAAAAAGGCTACGGTGATGTAGCGAAGATCAAGCTTTTTTATATCTAAAAGAGTAATCTGAACGTTTGTAATTTTAAATATAGTTATTATAGTTAGTAAACTTATTGTAATAGCCAAGATTGCCTTAAGCAAATTTCTCATTCGACCACCTCATATAATATATTAATGCTTTTATTGAATAAAGTGAATAAATTATTATACCTATCAGAGGAGCCAATATGTAAAACCAATTGAACTTTTTAATAAACCTTTTCGATTTAACTCCCAAATACATTGCTATCAAAGTCAGCATGAGAGAGTATACGACAAGAGGTAGTGGATCAATTAAGGCTAAGAGAGAAAAAATCAATAGTACAACTACTACCGCTGACCACGCAACAACATCGTAAGGTTTAAAGCCTATAAGCCTCAATGCCTGAGCAACACCCTTAGCCCTTGCATCTTGCCACAGTAAGATTTCTTTAAGAGTCCTTGGAAGCGAAATATGTACAATGGCATTTGTTACATCGTGTTTTAGATTTACACCATTCTTTAGCAGAAGTAGGCTAAAACCATAGTCTTCAGCTCTAATACTCGGTGGATACATCACTT
The DNA here is from genome assembly GCA_964522325.1 of uncultured archaeon. Classification (GTDB taxonomy): domain Archaea; phylum Halobacteriota; class Archaeoglobi; order Archaeoglobales; family Archaeoglobaceae; genus Archaeoglobus_B. The sequence goes on from CAZFVO010000030.1 coordinate 13,478, forward strand.
TACGGTATATCCAAGTCTTTTCAGCTTTGTTGTTTCCTGGTATATGTCTCTTGTAAAGCTTTGGCACAACGAGGTGTATTGCATGATACCATGCAAATGCATGGTCAAAAAAGCTTCCTTCAACCACAGGAACTCCTCCAACAACATCGCAATCTTTCAACTTTTCCAGAACTTTTGCAACGTAATCCCTCTCATAAACATTTTCAGAGTCTCCCCATATCACAACATCGTAACCCCTCTTTATTGCGTAAAGACAGCCTTCTATCCTTGCAAATCCCGTCCCACCCAATCTCTCTTGAACTTTAAACTTCACACCAAACTTTGAGAACTCCTCTGCCACACCTCTTGAATTGTCAGTTGAAGCACCATCTAAGACAAGAACATCAAAATCTCTTCCGATCTTAGCAGTTTGATTAACAAGGGAGCTGAGACATTTCTTAAGGTTTTCAGCGTTGTTCTTGTTCAGGATTACTACAAGGGCTTTCATATAACCAACCTCTCGACTAGATCCTTGGCACATTTCCAAACTGCATCTATGTTTAGATATTCCCAACTTCCAAATCTACCAAACGGGATTACACCTCTCTCTATGAGAAAAGATCTCAACCTATCAACAGCCATCTTGTAATCGTGGTTGTAGACTATGTACGCGTAATCCCAATGCCAAATTCCATAAACCTCAACATCGAAGTTGAAGCCCATCCTAGCTAATCCATCCAAAGCCTCATCGAGCACATCTTTAGGCTTCTCGTCAGGCCTTCTCGAAATCTCGAGTATTACATTTGACCTGTTCTTGGGACACATATTTGGACTGTAATTGTGAAGGAAGGCCATTCTGTGAAACACTATATCCTTATTTGGAACGTAGACCCAATGAAAATCTGGAGTTTTACCTCTAACACCCAAACCGACTACGGTTAGGGAGTTATAGTCCAACCGCTCAACAAAACTCTTAACCACTTTCCAGTCTTTAAAGAGCTTCACGGTAACGTCTATTGGAGCTGTAGAGATTACAAGGTCGAATTCAAAGTGATTGCTTCCTTCAAGAATAACCTTTCCATCTTCCCTTCTAATCCTCCTGATCCTTTCATTCGTTCTTATTGGAAAGTCCAAGTTCTCAGCTAATTTCCTTATCAGCATCTCTATTCCCCCCTTAAGGGGATAGTAGAATCTTAGTTGATGTGTATAACCCTCTGTTGGAATTCCAACGCACGATTTTAGAACATCTTCAACGGGAGGATTTGGAACTCTGTTACCAACCCATTCAAGTGAAATATCTTTTAGATCTCTTTTCCATAACTTCTCGTTGTAGGGTTTGAGATACTTCTCAGTTATCGCTTTTCCAAACACGTAGTAAAACCATTCAAGCAAATTTGACGGTTTTTTTAACTCCCCTTTCTCCCTCTTTATGACGTTCTGAAAAAAGTCAAATAGTATCTCAAATCTTTCCTCCTTCGGTAACATGTAAATTCCATTTTCAAATGGATATTTGATAAATTTATCTTTATAATATATAAATGTTCTTCTCCTATGCTCAACCACAGCGCCTATAACATTAACAATTTCTCTTAAAACGTTTTGATCCTTGGAAAATATTATGTGAGAACCTCCAATGTCAAATGTATAACCATCCAAAGTTTCACTTCTGAGCAATCCACCAATTTTATCACTAGCTTCAAATATTTCTACTCTACAATTTTTGTTCTTGAGCATGAATGCTAATGAAAGTCCCGAAAGTCCAGCACCTATTATACCTATATCCATGGAAACTCTAAAATCTCCATCTTTTAAATTTTGATAAAACTCTTGATTATGTATTCTGCCCACTTCAACTTCTTAAGTTTGATACCCTCAGCCCTTCTAAAGTCAAAGCCCACGAGTTTTATCGATCTCGCACCGAATCTTTTGGCAATCAAAACAGCTCTATCTCCATCTGTAAATCCAAGGAAATTGTAGATTCTGTCAAATGGTTCAACTTGCGTGGTTCCAACAAAATTTCTTAAATTTGGAACCACCTCCCTTATCCTTTCAATGTTATCCCCGTGAGCGTGTAAAACAAGAATACTGCCTCTTCTCTCGAGTTCCATTAAGATATCCTTACCCTCTTCCATATCCGTAACATGTATGTCTGGAGTTAAGTAGTCAATCACCCTCAGAACACTCTTTCCAGCTGTTATTATTAAATCACAGTCCAAATCTACCAAGTCTTCATACTTCACGGCACCACCGATCACCGCAACACTTTTACCATCTATAACCTTTAAAACGTCTGCAGGCAAAAGCTTGTCCTTTCCGAGCTTGTACATTATCATTGCAGAAATTCTATCCCTTTCTGGATCTATCCCCAAATCCCTAACGATCTTGGGATATATATCTTCCAACCAAACCTTTAGCTCGCAAAACGCCATAATCCTCTTCTACTTTCAAAAGCTTCTCTCTCAAGCGTTATATATTGTTCAAGTTTCTTAAACTTGGTTAAATAAACCCTCGCGTATCCCTCCTTCAGGAGTAAAGCGTTAAAATCAGTTCCATTGACATAAACATATACCAGCATTCTACCGTATCTATCTCTATAACCAGCTAACTCATCAAATTCAAGCTTAACAACTTTACCCTTAAGCCACCTCTCCGTAAATTCTTTAGCTTTCCAACCCCACTCCTCCAACAACGTTAGGTTTGTTATGTTGTCATATTCGTAAGGTTTATTCTTTTCAGCCTTTAGCTCTGGCGTATCGACACCTATAAGCCTAACCTTCTCAATTCTACCATCTATCTCAACGATTATCGTATCTCCATCCACAACTTCGATGACTTTAGCATACGTGTAATCTTCCTTCTGGATACACAAGTCAATACATAAGCCTAAGACTACTATTATCAGTAGGATGCAGGCCCTCATGGATGCGTATAAACCGCTTTTAATACTCCGTTAAAGGACTCGAGTTTGCAAAACGCAAATCTCTCAAACTGAACGACTTTCCCCAAATCATTCAAAGCGTTCGTTTCTGCGAGACCTTCACGGCTAACTTCACCTACAACTTCACATCTTACAACATCATCTTTAGGTAGCCAGTGAATTATCTTCCCTCTCTTCATTTCACCGATTTCAAAGCTAACAAGCTCAAAGATCTTTTTGTCTCTATCAGCAAGTTTAACATTGCAGAAGTCTTTAAGTCTTATCACATCCCCTTCTTTAAGCCTGTTGAAGTCATCACCGCAGATAAGCACAGATTTACAGCCCTTAAGAACTCTAAAACCACCTCTTGTCGGATTCAGTGGTATCTTTACCTCTACTTCCTCCTCAAGCCCTTCAATGTGAATTTCAACTGGATTCCAGACAAAGAAGTATCTGTTTGCAATTGGGTCTATGAGCTTACGGTTTTCTGCATACAAATTCTTTACACTTACAGCTACATCGTTTTCTCCAACACCCAACGAGAGAATGAACTTCCTGATAGCTTCGGGCTTAAATCCTCTCCTTCTTAAAGCCCTTATCGTTGGCAACCTTGGGTCATCCCAACTTTCGTATTTTCCGGCCTCTATTTCCCTTTTAAGCTCACTCGTCGAAAGCTTTCCGAATTCGTGGATGCTGACTTTACCCCAGTGCTTGGTAATCGGATACTCCCAGCCGAAGTATTTATAGATGTACCTCTGTCTAAGCTCAGAATCCTTCAAATCCTTTCCTCTAATTATGTGGGTTATACCAAGTAGGTGATCCTCTATAGCTGATTCGAAGTCTAAGGTGGGCCAAACACAAAACTCATCACCTACAAGGGGGTGATCTTCGTAGATTATTCTAAAGGCAACCCAGTCCCTTATAGCCGGATCTTTGTGCTTCATGTCAGTCTTTATCCTTATAACAACTTCCCTCTCCTCAAACTCACCGTTTAACATCTTCTCCCATATCTCTAAGGCATCTTCAGCTTTGGTATTGCGGTGAGGGCATTCAATTCCATTATCTCTATACCTCTTAAACTCCTCTCTACTGCAAAAGCACGGATAGGCTTTTTCCATCTCAAGCAGTTTTTCGCAGTATTCGTAGTAGATCGGTATGCGCTTAGATGCGTAGATAACCTCCTTAGGCTTGGCATTTAGCCACTCACAATCTTCTAGATACCAGTCATAAGCCTCAAGCAGAGGTCGTTTGGTGCGGGGATCGGTGTCGTCAAAACGGAGTATGAACTTGCCGTCGTACATCTTACAGTACTCGTCGTTGACTATAATTCCACGAGCGGAGCCTAAAGTTGGCGGTCCATTTGGGTTAGGGGCAAAACGCATTACAACCTTACCCTTTTCAGCTCTTTCAAGTGGTGGCAGTTTTATCCCCTTGGTTTTCTCTTTCTTTACCTCAGCAGTAGAGTATTTGTTTATAAGCTCCTTTTTCTTTTCCTCACTTAGAGATTCAAACTCTGCAATACATTCCTTTACGACTTCGAGAACCTCTTTAGCCTTACTCCTCAACTCTGGCATTTCAGCCATTATCTTGCCCATTACAGCCTTTTCATTTGGTTTTCCATATTTTAGAGCGTTTAGAACTACGTATTTCATTACAACATCCTTCACAGCTTGAGAAAGAATTCAAAGTTATAAAACTATTACTCAGTCGTTTTTGAGTTTAATCCTCTTGATTCTAAGTTTATCAAA
>CAZFVO010000031.1:0-18038 GCA_964522325.1 uncultured archaeon
ATTTTTAGAAGAAAGGCTTAGAAAGTTGTTAATTAACATAAAAGCGGACCCGGCGGGATTTGAACCCGCGACCTTGGGCTTAGGAGGCCCACGCCCTATCCAAGCTAGGCTACGGGTCCTTAAAGATTTAGGGGATATACGAAATATAAACCTTTGCTTAGAACTCAAAGAAGTCTGAAAGTGTGTGCGTCGTAATCTTTCTTAGAGTCTTCCACTTCTTCCTCACTATAGGTGGAAACTTCCCATTTTCTCTCAAATAGTTCCTTAGAAAGTTTATCGTTTTTGGATCTGAAGCGTATCCACTTCCAAAATCTCCATACGCCTCCTTAAGCCTATCTATTTCCCTATCCCTCTCAACCTTAGCAACTATAGATGCAATTGACACTATAGGATAGATTTCATCGGCTTTATGACTTGCAACAATCTCAATACCTGTTCTTTCCTCAATCTCATGCTTGAACCTTTCAACGTTGATGTCGGGGCAGTCTATGTAGGCAATCTTAGGTTTAAAGTGGCGGATGATTTCGACGTAAGCTCTTTTAAGTATTTCGTTTATTGTAAATCTATCCATAAGTTCATTTAACTCCTCAGCTGAGATCTTCAAAACCTTAAATTTACATATAGGAGTTATCAAACTGTAAAGCTTCTTCCTCTCTTCTTTGTCAAGCTTCTTTGAATCCTTAACACCTAAGGACTTCAAATATTCAACAGTCTCTTCATCACAAAGAACACCACATACTACAAGAGGACCAATCACAGGCCCCTTTCCAGCCTCATCTATTCCAAGTATCATAACACAGACTAAGTCTGCCGACTTTTCTTTTTTAGTAATTTACCAAAAAACATAAAATTGCTTAAGATAGGGGTAAAAGTGATGGACATCGAGGAGATTAGGAAGAAAAAGTTGAGAGAGCTGATGAAAAAGATTGGAGGTGAAAAGGTGGGTAAAGTTGTAAAGCTCGATTCAACAAACTTCAATGAGTTTATAGAGAAGAATGAGAACGTTGTAGTTGATTTCTGGGCAGAATGGTGTGGGCCTTGTAGACTAATGTCACCGATAATAGATGAGCTTGCAAAGGAGTATGCGGGAAAGGTTGCATTTGGTAAGTTGAACGTTGATGAAGCAAGAGCTATAGCTTTGCAGTACGGTATCTCTGCAATCCCAACACTCATATTCTTCAAGAAGGGAAAGGCTGTGAGTGCTGTTGTTGGTGCCTATCCGAAGTCTGAGCTTAAGAAGTGGATTGAGAGGAACATATGAGAGTGCCGATATACGTTGAATTCGAGGGGAAGAACGTTTTGGTTATTGGAGGAGGTGGAGTTGGGACTTTCAGAGCTAAAAAGTTCTTAAACGCTGGTGCGAACGTTAAAGTTCTCAGCTTGGAATTTAGTGATGAACTAAAAGAACTTGCAAAATCGGGCGAAGTTGAACTGATTAGAGGAGATGTCAGAGATGAGAGAAAACTTGATGAGTTGATCAGAGAATCATATCTCGTTGTCGTAGCCTTACCCTTCACGGACTTCAACGATAAAATCGTTGAACTTGCCAAGAAGCATAAAACGCTCGTGAATCTTGCAAACGATGCTAAGAAGACTGAAGTAGTCATTCCATTTGAAGGGGAGTTTGAGGGTATAAGATTTGCAGTCACGACAGAGGGTAAGAGTGGCATAGTTGCGAGGAGGGTTAAGGATATCTTTTTAAGGGCTTTGGAAGAGGATGAAGAGACAGTTTTCTTCCTTAAAGCAATGGATCATCTGAAGAGGTACATGAAGGAGAAAAACATTCCAATTCAGCTTAGAATGAAACTTTACTTTGCTGTAAGTGGTGATGAAAGATTTAGAGAGCTCGTTAGGAGTGGAAAGGTGGAGTTGGCTAAAGAATGGGCTGAAAAACTTGTTGAGGATTACGTGAGTGGGAGGAAAAAGCTTGACATTGAGGGGATTGAGTTCTGAGGATTTGGAGCTTTTAATGGCAATTCAGTACGAATTTCCGATAAGTGAAACCCCTTTCATAGACCTAGCGCAAAAGCTCGACTTAAAGCCAGATGAAATCATAACCAAGTTGAGGGATTTTAAGGATAGGGGTCTGATAAAGAGAATTGGAGCAAACTTGAATTATAAAGCAATTGGATTCATTAAGAGAGCATGCTTAATAGCTTTTGCCTGCAGAGATGAGGATGTACCAAGGATTGCAAAAACTATTAACGAGAGCTTTCCAGATATCAATTTGAAGCACAACTACCTACGTGATCATGACATCTACAAGGTATGGTTTACTGTTAAGGATGAGAGCGTTGAAAAGATAGTTGAGAAGGTTAAGAGGGTTGCAAGGGTTTGTGGTGTCAAAGACTATTTGATTCTACCGAGTAAGAGGGTTTACAAGATGGATGTTAAGTACAATCTTTACAAGGGGATATCCTGGAGCTACGGATTTGAGAAAGAGCCAGAGGAGGTTGAGGGTGAAATTATCCCTCTACTCTTAAACTTACAAGACATTCCCATTGAAGAGAGACCCTTTAAATTTGAAGGGTATTCAGAACTGGAGGTAGTTGATGTGATAAATGAGATGTTAAAAAAAGGTGTTTTCAGGGACTTTTATGGTGTTTTAAGAGAAAGAGCAATTGGATTTAATGAGAACGGCATGAACATCGTGAAAACCGATGAGCCAGAAAGGATTGCAAGGAAACTGTTAAGGTTTCCTCAGATAACACATTTGGTTGAAAGGGAAGCGCCAGAAAGATGGAACTACCCCCTCTACTTCATGGTTCATGCGGATAGGAGGGAAAAAATAGAATCTTTTAGAAGAGAAGTTGCGGAGGATTTGAATATCGAGATTAAAACCCTATACAGCAGAGCAAATTTGAAAGGTTGATTCGTTAAATTTATATCTTACATTATCAATTTGCAATATGTATCAAAACTTAGTCGGAGCAATTTTAAGTGCGGTGATGGTGATTTCTGCAGTCCTCCTTACTTGGAGGTGGTTCTCTCTCGTTCATGGAAAAGTTGATCCCTACATTGTCCTCTGTTCCTTTCTTCTCACAATCTCTCTAGGATTACTACTGCTGAATACGCTGTTCATAATGAAGAAGACTGTAGAGGAGATAGAGAATGCCAAGAGGGTTGTATCTATTGGATACAGAGAGATTGAAGAGAGAATAGAGAGAAAGTTAGCAGAAGGGCTGAAAGATATTGAAATGAGTATAGACGAAGTTAAGAGGATGATGTACAGATGAAAGATGTCGTAATAAATCTGTATCCTTCGGCATTTGCATCATCGATTTCCTTCTTTACATTCTTGATTTCTTACATTCTTACAAACTCTCTACATGTCTCTCTATTCATCGCATTGATTGTAGGAATCTCATCCTACTTCATAGCTCAGAGGATTTCATATCTTCTGATGAAATGATCTTTGCATTTAAAATGTCTCTCATATGCTTTATTCCATACTCGTAATCGTATTCGTTCAGGGCGGTTGTACAATCCTTGAGAACATAAACCCTATAGCCTCTCATCACAGCATCGGCTACTGTGTGTAAGACACATATATTTGTGACGACACCACAAACGAATAGCTCCTTTACATCAAGCTCCCTAAGGATCAAATCAAGATCTGTCCCAAAGAATGCTGAATATCTACGCTTCTTAACGTAATAATCCTCATCGCTTGGATTTAGCTCATCTATAACTTCAGCACCCCACGTATTTTGAATACAGTGAGGTTTCCATATCTTAAACTCTGGATCGTCCTTTCTGTGCCAATCCTGAGTGAAAATTATTGGCATCTTTCCTCTAATAGCATCTATAACGCTCTTAATTGGTTTGAAAATATCTTTAACATGATCTCCAATGTATAAAGCACCATCAGGATAACAGAAGTCTTTCTGCATGTCTACAACTATTAGAGCTCCCATGAAGTAAAACAAGTCATGAGATTTTTACATTTTTTGGTAAAAAATAAAACATCAGTACCGTATGCCCTTCATCACGAATCAGGTGAGAGATGTCTCATCACCAGTTTAAAGTTAACTTTTGATCTAAAGTCTTTTGTGTTCGCATATTAAACTTACATAATATCAGTTAAAAGTTCCATCACAAAATATATACAAAAAATTTAAAAATCGTTGAAACGTAGCAAAAATCATGGCTAAAACTTCTGTAAGTGTAAGTATAGACACACAAAGTGATCACAACAAGGAGTATTTAACTGTTAGAACTTCGAGAATAATGATTGAAAACTTCGACAGAAGTAAGATTGTAAAATCCCTTATAAAGGAGACTGGAATAGATAAGAAGGTTGCGGAGGAAATTGCCTTAGAGGTTGAGGAAACTATAAAGAGACTCAAACTCAAGTTCATATCTGCACCTTTGATCAGAGAGATTGTAAATGTGAAGCTTTTGGAGAGAGGTTTAGAGAAGGAAAGGGCAAATTACACTCGTTTGGGATTGCCTGTTTATGATGTAACCCAGATAATAGAGAAAGGTGTTAGAGAGAATGCAAACTTGCAACACAATCCAGAAACAATTCACAAGCTAGTTGCAGATTGGGTGATGAAGGAGTACGCTCTACTAAAGGTACTTCCACTCCACTTAGCAGATGCTCACATGAGAGGTGAAATACACATTCACGATTTAGAATACTTTGCTACTCGTCCCTACTGCTTCCAGCACGATCTCAGATGGTTCCTTAAGAATGGGTTAAAGGTTGATGGGACTGGTGAAAACACAGCAGTTGCTGGGCCAGCTAAACATCCAGAAGTTGCAATTTTACATGCTGCAAAGGCTTTAGCAGCTGCACAGACGAACTTCGCTGGTGGACAGGGTTTAGACTTCTTCAACGTTTGGTTAGCTCCATACATGCAGGGGTTGAGCTACGAGAAGATAAAGCAGTTGGCGCAGATGTTCATCTATGAAATGTCCCAGATGTACGTGGCGAGAGGAGGACAGACAGTGTTTAGTGACATAGACATCGAGTACGGTGTTCCGAAGATTTGCCAAGACTTGCCAGCTGTTTTACCCGGCGGTGTAGTTAAAGAATCGGTAACATACGGTGATTTTGAAGAAGAGGCTATGATGTTTGCAAAAGCTCTCACTGAGGTATATTTAGAGGGAGACTACCTAGGTAAACCCTTCTTCTTCCCCAAGCCAAACTACAAACTCAGAAAGGAATGCTTTAAGAAAGAGGGCTTTGACGAGTTCATGATATTAGTTCACAAAGTTGTGGCGAAGTACGGTTCTCCTTACTTCCTAAACCTCCTAGCCGGTTATCTGCCAGATAACGTATTTGCTCAGTGCTGTAGGCTTGTTCTAGCTCCTGATAGTCAAGATTGGGAAGACTTCTATAAGGGTTGCATGAGAACAGGTAGTTTGCAAGTGGTAACAATAAATCTACCAAGAATAGCTTACGAAGCTAACGGAGATGATGAGAAGCTCTTTGAGATACTTGAAAAGAGGATGGAACTTGCAAGGGAAGTTATAGAACTTAAGAGGGAGATAATAATAAAGAGGATGAAGCAAGGAGCCCTACCCTTCCTAACACAAGATGTTAATGGGGAACCATATTATAGGGTTGACAAGGTTGTTAGATCCATAGGATTTGTCGGATTGAACGAGATGCTAAAGGCTCACATAGGAGAAGAGCTTCATGAAAGCAAAGACGCTTGGAGATTCGGCTTGGAGGTTATAAAGAGAATGATGGACATAACGTTAGAGTGGAGTAAAGAGACTGGACAGAGATGGGTTATAACACAAACACCAGCTGAATCCTGTGCCCACAGGTTAGCTCTGCTTGACTTGAAGGAGTTTAACGGTAAGGCTGTAGTGCAGGGTAACGTGGAGACTGGTGCTGTCTACTACACAAACAGCTCCCATGTGAGGGTTAGTGCAGATGTTCCACTCTTCGAAAGACTTAAAATTGAGGGATCATTCCATCCACTCTGCAACGGTGGAATGATGGCTCATGTATGGATAGGAGAAAGTTCACCAAATCCAGAGCTTCTATGGGAGCTCACGAAGAAGATCGCCAAAAAGACATTGATAGGTTACTGGGCTTACACGAAGGACATGACGTTCTGTAGGAATTGTGGAAAGCTGAGTGGTGGAATAAATAGAAACTGTCCGTTCTGCAACAGTAGTGATGTGGAGTGGTATTCTCGTGTGACTGGATACTATCAGAGAGTTAGCGGTTGGAATGACGGAAAGAGGCAGGAACTTTTGGATAGAAGGAGGGTTAGACTGTAGGAAATCTATTTAAATCCAATCTTTTATAATATTTTATGGTGTTAGAGAATATTACTCCACTCACTCAGGGTCAAAGGGAGATTGTAAAGGCTCTGAAAAATCCCGATTATGATATAATTGGTATATTTGGTCCAACGGGTACAGGAAAATCGCTGTTCAGCTTAGCTTACGGAATAGATGCTGTCGTAAAAGGAGATTACAAAAGGTTCGTAGTTGTTAAGCCAGTGATAGATGTTGTGACTGGAAAGGAGCTGACATTGGCTGATGGCGAAAAGTTCTTCGAACTTGTAAAGGCTTATGTTTTGGATGTTATAGGACAGTTCGTCGATTGGAGTGAGATAGAAGATCTAATCAAGGAAAAGAAGGTTATCTTCGTAGATCCACACTACTTGAAGGGTAGGACTTTCGACGATTCCGTAGTATTTCTAGATGAGATTCAAACTCTCAAACCTGAAAGCGTCGTAGAGGTTCTCATTAGAGTTGGGAAAAACAGCAGGCTGTTGATAGCAGGGGATCCAATATTTCAGTCTTTCAGAATGGAAGAAACGAGGGATCCAGCAAGTATGGTTAGAGATGTACTGGTGGGTGAGGAAAATGCAAAGGTGATTGATTTGGGTATAAAGGATATCATCAGAGAAGGTGCAAAGAGAGGTTTGAGGCTACTGATCGAATACAGAATGAGAAGTAGAGAGTTGAGCGATGTTGAGAAAGAGATATTGGAGTCCGCAAAGATACATTCACCAGATGCGGATATAATAACTGTCGTTGAGTTTAGTGAGGATAAGGAGAGGTTTGAGATAAGGTCTGAACATACACCAGATGCTCTGATAATCGTTAAGCAGGGTCACTATGGAAGGCTTGTTGGGAGAGGTGGAGAGAGGATTAAAGCTATTGAGGAAGATACTGAAAAGAAAATAAGAGGTGTTGAACTTACCTTAGACTTCAGAGAACTTATAAGGTCTATACACCCTGTCTCGTGGATATGGAAGCACATAAGAGATGTCGACTTTGTCGGTCAGTGTTTGACAGTAGAGGTTAAGGGGGAGATTGGAGCTTTTGTTGGACAAAGAGGAATACATGTCAGGTTCCTGGATGCGGTTATAAGGAAGTTGATGGGTGTTGGAGTTAAAGCAGTCGAGGTTTGAGCGGTAAATTTTAGTTGTCTCGATGATACATGTGACCTATGAAGATACTAGTACTGAGCGACACGCACATACCGGAAAGGGCACTGAAAATTCCAGATGAGATAATATATTTTCTGAAGAAGGGAGTTGATCTCATAGTTCATGCTGGAGATCTAACTGGTGAAAACGTCTTGAGAGAGTTAAAGTCTTTTGGGAATGTGATAGCCGTTAGGGGAAACATGGATTTTCTACCACTTCCAAGGCATGAGGTGTTCGATGTTGGAAATGTAAAGTTTGGTGTCTTTCACGGTCATGGAGTATATCCTAGAGGAAACAGGGAACAGCTTACAGAGATCGCTTTAGATCTAGGTGTTGACGTTCTAATAACGGGACATACGCACAGTCCTGACGTCTACAAGGGAGATGTTCTCATACTAAATCCCGGTTCTGCTACTGGCGCTTGGGGCGGTGGTGGTGGAAGTGGAGTACCAAGTTTCATGATTTTGAACATTGAGAGGAATGTTATTACAGTGGACCTTTACGAAATAAAGGAAAAGCTGAGTGTGAAAAGATTTAAGTTTGAGATTTAATAAAATTAAACAAATGGTAACTTCGTCATCCTTAAGTCATCTTCTTCAATCCTTATGAGCTCATTGAGCTTTGCAATTCTCTCTCCCCCAACAACACCAGTCTTAATCAGCTTTGCATTGAATGCAACGCTCAGATGTGCTATGGTGTTATCTTCGGTCTCACCACTTCTATGTGAGATTACGGTGTACCAACCACTGTCCTTTGCAAGCTTTACGGCCTTAAATGTATCTGTAAGTGTTCCGATTTGGTTGGGCTTTATCAAAACTGTGTTTGCAGACTTCAACTCCACTCCCTTCTGAATCCTCTTGATGTTCGTAACAAACAGGTCGTCACCGCACACCATGCATCTCTTACCAATTTCCTTTGTGAGGTCAGCAAAGCCTTCAAAATCCTCCTCATGGAGAGGATCCTCAACGTAAAGCAGATTGTACTTATCCACAAGCTCCGCTATGTAACTTATCTGCTCCTCTTTCGTCAACTTTTTATCTCTGTAAACGTAATGCTCACCATTCCAAAGCTCTGTAGCGGCGACATCTATGCCCATCCTAACATCAACACCAGTTTCATCTTTCACAATTTCGATGGCTTCACTCAAAATCTCAAAAGCTTCATCATCACTTATCTGACAGGCCCAAGCTCCTTCATCACCTTTGCAGGCAAATATACCTCTCTTCTTGAAGATCTTTTTAAGTGTTTTATGAATCAGAGCGTTCGTTCTTTGAGCTTCAAAGAAGGTTTTAGCACCAACAGGAATTACAAGAAACTCCTGAATGCTTGTTGAGCCTTCTGCATGTTTCCCACCACCTATCACGTTACCAAGAGGATAAGGAAGTTCCTTTGCGAATATACCTCCTAAGTACTCGTAGAGTGGGACGCCTAAGAGCTCAGCTCCTGCATTTGCAACCGCTAAGCTCGTTGCTATCGCAAAGTTACCGCCTATGTTTGAAAAGTTCTCAGTTCCGTCTATCTCTCTAAGCTTCTCATCAACGCCCTCCTGATCAAAAACGGAATATCCTACAAGTGCCTTTGAAACTTTCTCCTCTATCTCGTCAATCTTGTAAGGATCTACAACAACAGCCTCATACGTTCCAGTTGATGCACCACTCGGAGCTATAGCCCTTCCAATTACATCTCCAGCATAAACTTCGCACTCAACCGTTTCATTACCCCTACTATCAAAAACTATTCTAAAAACTACGTCTTCGATGATCATAATGGAAGTTTGAGCAAAATAAAATAAAGTTTTTGAATTTGAACATTTTCGATGGAAGCTAGGGTTCAAATGTGGATAGAAAGTTTTGTCAGAGGTGAAATTTGGAGAAAACCAATTGTAGGCTTTTGCTCAGCAGAATCTACTGAAATTTTACCAAAGATTGTTAAGAATCATTTTACAGCTGAGGATATCCTTCCGCACGCCAAAAGTGTAATAGTGTATTTCATTCCATTCACAAAGAGGGTTGTTGAAAGCAACGTTGAAGGTGAAAAGCCATCGAAGCTCTGGGCCTACGCATACATCAAAACTAACGATCTCATAAAGAGTATCAACGATTTGTTAGCGAAAAAGCTTGAAAAGGTTGGATTCAAATGTGTAACAATAAAGCCAACGCACAACTTCGATGAGAGGACTTTGATGAGTGGATGGTCACACAAGCACGTAGCATATTTAGCTGGCTTAGGTACATTCGGTCATCACACGATGTTGATAACGGAGAAGGGCTGTTGTGGGAGGATTGGCAGTTTAATAACAACAGCAGAATTCAACTACAACGAACCACTTAAGGAGGAGTTTTGCCTTCACAAAAGAGGTGTAAAATGCTTGAAGTGTGTCGAGCGATGTGTATTTGGTGCTTTAACAGAAGATGGATTAGATAAGCGTAAGTGTTACGATATTTTGCTTGAGAATGATAAATATTTCGCTGATTTGCAGATTGCAGATGTATGCGGTAAGTGTGCATGTGGAGTTCCTTGCAGTTTGAGAAAGCCTTAATAAAGTTAGTTCTACCTAAATATGTAGAATGTCAATAAAAAAGAGCTAAAAATTTAAAAGCCAAATAGTCCAAATCAAACTTAGATGTCCAAAGCTAAAAGATTTACGATTAAGACTATAGTTATAATTACGATATCATTTGTAATATTGCTGTTACTCATCCCAACTGCTTCTTCTGAAGAAGTAGGACCATTTACTGACAAAGATTGGCATATTTGGCGTTGGTATGAATTAATTCAAATAAACGACGATGGAACAGCAGATGTATGGGTAAAAATAAGGTTTAAATTTCTTAATTCAACAGTCACACATTATTTTTACCTCGAATTGGAATTACCAAACAATATTAAAAATTTTTATATTATACCCAACAAGAGCACTTATGAAGGTTCTTTTTTAAATTATGATCTTACTAACAATAATAAGTTAAAAATAAGACTAAACAAGTCTGTAGCTAGGATATTTCAATTTTATGATATAGTATTTCATTATACTACAAAATGCATTGTCATTAAGAAGAGAGGAGAAATCTGGAATAGTTCTAATGAATGGCTAATGAGCTTAAGAGTTTATGTCGATTCCTTACTTCCAGATTACATAGAATATAAAAATGTTAATGTCATTGTGATATTACCTAGAGATGCATCAATACGATACATAGAACCAACATTTGAGTATTTATCTTACAGTGAATTTTACGATAAAACAATTAATTTTGGAAGGTTTAAAGATGTAACATATGAAGGGTGGGACACGGGAGAAGTTTCCAAGCATCCAGTTCCAATTAAAATCACAGTTGAAGCTGGACAACCAATAATCAAATATGCTGGTAATGTCTCTCCTGGGGATATAATCATTGATTATGTTACACCAAACGATCTGATAGGTTGTTTGTCTTTTACTGCAATTGTCGTTGGATTAATTTTTGGATTACCCTCTTCTGTTTACACATTTATACAGTTGCTAAAAGCGATTTATCGATGGTTTAAGGATAATCCATAAATTTTTTAAATTATAAAAAATTATAAAAATTAAATCAAGCCACCAAGATATAAGAAGTATATCACAAAGACTCCAGCTAATATCCACAGTAATGGGTGAACTTCCTTAGCCCTTCCCGCTACTAACTTCAGAACACAGTAGCTTATGAATCCAACTCCTATTCCATCGGCAATACTGTACGTGAATGGAATCGTTGCCAATACGAAGAATGCTGGTAGAGCTTCGGTGTAGTCACTGAAATCGAGGTTACTCAAGACGTTTAACATCAGAAATCCTACGACTATCAAAGCGGGAGCAGTTGCAAAGGAAGGTATTATCTTTGCAACTGGCGATACAAAGAGTCCTACGGCTAAGAATAGTAATCCCACGATAACAGCTACAAATCCTGTCCTACCACCCTCCTCAATACCAGCAGCACTCTCTATGTATGTCGTTACAGTTGATGTTCCCAAGATAGAACCAAATGTTGTGCCGACAGCATCTGTCAGTAGAATCTTTTCAGAGTCTGGTATGTTTCCCTTCTTATCTATGAATCCGGCCTTAGCACTTAAACCTGCTACAGTTCCTAGTGTATCGAAGAAGTCGACCATGAAGAATGCAAAGACAACTCCAATGGCTCCAACGTTTAAAAGTCCAGTTAAATCAAGCTTCATGAATGTATAGTCAAGTGTTGGAAGAGATACTATGGACTCAGGAGGTGGTGATAACCCCATGGCAATTGATATCCCCGTGACGGTTAGAATTGATATCAGTAAAGCACCGGGAATCCTCCTAACCATCAATGCACTCGCTAAGAAGACACCAAAGACTGCAAGCCAGAACTGGGGAAGTTTGAAGAAGGCAGTGTTCAAAGTTGGTAGCCAATTCGCTGGGTGTAGCAATCCTGGAACGGTTGCGTTAGGATTCGTTACAGATACTGTAACTATCCCAGCCTCCTTTAGCCCTATCAATGTCAGGAAAAGACCTATTCCTGCTCCTATCGCATACTTCTGAGATAGTGGAATCGCATTTATGACTGCTGTTCTAACCTTTGTAACCGATAGGAAGATGAATATCAGACCTTCTATAAAGACTGCTGCCAGAGCAACTTGCCATGGATAACCCAACCCTAAGCACACACCGTACGTGAAGTAGGCGTTTAAGCCCATACCAGGTGCCAGTGCAAATGGCTTTTTTGCATAAAGTCCCATCATAAGAGTTGCCACTCCCGCAGAAACTGCTGTTGCAGTTACAAGCGATGGAACTGCTTCCTTACCCATTGCAACGCTTAAAATCGATGGATTAACGAAGATTATGTAAGCCATGGTCATGAATGTTGTCAAGCCTGCTAAAACTTCTGTCCTTAAGTTTGTCCCATATTTATCAAATTCAAAATATCTTTCAACCCAGCCCATGATCGCGAGGCATTCAAAAGAACTATTTAAACTTTAAAATTTTTGACGATTGATCGAAATCTTTATTATCATCTCGTCAATTGTTTAACTGGAGCCCCGTAGGGTAGCGGTCAATCCTGCGGGCCTTTGGAGCCCGCGACCGGGGTTCGAATCCCCGCGGGGCTATCACTTTTTATTGTGATGATGAAGGGCTAACGCTCTGATGCGTGATGAGATTGTCCTACACTGAAAATCGCAACGGTTATCTTTGCTCTTAATCAATCCAGAACATGGTCAGAGTTGCCATAGCTGGTGCTGCGGGGAGAATGGGTAGATTGATTGTTAAGAATGTGGTTGAAGATGATGAGCTTGAACTTGCACAGGCTTTCGACATTAGAGAAATTGGGAGGGATGCTGGAGAGGTTGCTGGAGTTGGAAGGATTAATGTTCCAATAATATATGCGAGGGAGATGAAGGATGTTTTGAATGCAGATGTCTTGGTTGATTTTACAACTGCTGAGGGAGCTGTTGAAAACATAAGGGTTGCAAGCGAAAGGGGTGTTAAGCTTGTCGTTGGAACTACTGGCTTTACACAGGAGCATTGGGAGAAGATAAGGGAATACTGTAAGAGAGTTCCAGCAGTAATATCACCCAATTTTAGTGTTGGTGTCAACATATTCTGGAAGCTCGTTGAGTTTGCATGCAAGTTCCTCAAGGATTACGATGTTGAGATTTTGGAAATGCATCACAGGTTTAAGAGGGATGCTCCAAGTGGAACAGCCTTAAAGACTGCTGAGATCTTAAAGGGTGTTCTGGGTGAAAAGAAAATCGTGTTTGGTAGGGAGGGAATTTGTCCAAGAGGAGATGAGATAGGTGTTTTGGCCCTAAGGGGTGGAGATGTCGTCGGTGAACATACTACATTCTTCATAGGGATGGGAGAGAGAATTGAGATAACGCATAGAGCTTGGAGCAGGCAAGCATTTGCAAGTGGTGCTATAAAGGCAGTCAAATGGATAAGGAATGTAGACAAGCCTGGAATATACGACATGGATCATGTTTTGGGTTTCAAGAGTGTTTAAATAATTTATAGAATAAGTCATTATTTGTTTTATTATCAATTGCTTGAACAGGCATGTGGATGCCCATAGAACTTCCATCGAATGCAACTAGAGATATGGTAACCATGCTTAACGAGATAAAAATTTATATACCTCTTGTGACAAAAAGACAATTGGAGGTGGTATAAATGGCGGAGTTGCCGTTGGCACCAATTGACAGGTTGGTTAGGAAGGCTGGTGCCGAGAGAGTAAGTGCTGAGGCTGTGGAGAAGTTGAGGGAAGTGTTGGAGGACTACGCAATTTCTGTCGCTAAGAAGGCTGTCGACATTGCTAAACACGCTGGTAGAAAGACCGTAAAGGTTGATGACATAAAGCTCGCAGTTGAAATGGCTAAGTAACTTTCCACTTTATTTTTTATGCAATATCTTTATCTCATAAGATATTCCGAGATTTTTTTAAAATCTGATTACATCAGGAAAAGGTGGGAGAGAAAACTTTTGGAGAATGTTAGAAAGATACTAGGAGTTAGGTGTAAGTTCAAGATTGATAGGGGTAGAATTTGGCTTATCACGGATGAAAGAGTTGATGAAAAACTGAGGAATGTCTTTGGAATTGTATCTTTTTCACCTTGTTTGTACTGTAAGCTTGAAGAGCTCGAGGACTTCGTTTTAAGGTTCTGTGAAGAAAAGTTAAAATCTGCAAAGACTTTTGCTGTAAGGGTTAAAAGGGTTGGAAAGCACGATTTTACCTCACAAGATATGGAGAGAAAGCTTGGAGCACTAATTTTAAAGAAGTTCCCCCATTTAAAAGTCGACTTGACAAATCCAGATAAAACGATCTATGTTGAAATAAGGGATAAAGACTGTTACGTATTTGATGAAGTTGTAAAGGGAGTCGGTGGAATACCACTAGAAGTTGAGGGTAAAGTAGTGTCATTACTCTCTGGTGGTATCGACTCGCCAGTGGCAACATGGTTGATGATGAAGAGGGGTTGTGAGGTAATTCCAATCTACTTTGACATCAGACCCTTTACAACTGAGAGGGCTTTAGAGAGAGTGAATAAGGTTGTAGAGGTTTTAAGATCTTACGATCCAGAGCTTAAGCTAAAGATTGTCAATCACGGAGAGTTTTTAAAAAAAGCAAAGGAAATCCTTAAGAAGAAGAAACTTGAAAGCTACATATGTGTAATTTGCAAGAGAAGGATGTTGAAAGTTGCTGAAAGTATTGCAAGAGAAAGCAATGCTAAGGGGATAGTTACGGGTGATTCTCTAGGGCAGGTGGCAAGTCAAACCCTCGACAACCTCATGGTGATAAGTCAAGCGTGCACACTACCGATATA
The DNA here is from genome assembly GCA_964522325.1 of uncultured archaeon. Lineage (GTDB taxonomy): Archaea > Halobacteriota > Archaeoglobi > Archaeoglobales > Archaeoglobaceae > Archaeoglobus_B. Next base: position 14,718 of record CAZFVO010000031.1, read on the forward strand.
CAGACCGCTCATAGGTATGGATAAGGTTGAAATTGAAGAGATTGCAAAAAGAATTGGAACGTTCGAATACTCCATAATCCCTGTGGATTGTAAAGCTGTTCCAAAGAAGCCAACTACGAAAGCTAAACTTGAGAAGGTTTTGGAAATTGAAGAAGAGTTGGAGAAAAGTTTATCTAACCATCAAAAAGAGTTACTTTAGTGATGAATCAGGCAGGATCTGAGTAAGCGATGATGAAGGCTGTACTCTCTGATTTTTAAGCCTCAGAAAATAGTTATATAGTGTCATAACATATTGTTTGGGAAGTATGACAGTTCACGTGATAGACACCAGTACGATATTCATGAGGAAAGCTTACTACGAGAATATGGTTACAATCCCAGAGGTAGTTGACGAAATAAAGGATGAAAATTCTCAACTTTACTTCTCGCTCCTAAACTTGAGAGTTGAGGAGGCTAGTGAAAGGAATGTTGAGAGGGTCGTTGAAGTTGCTATAAAAACGGGTGACATTCATAAACTGTCTAAGACCGACATTAAGCTCATAGCCAAAGCCTTAGATTTACGTGAGAGTGGTGAAGATGTCATTCTCGTAACCGATGACTATTCAATTCAGAACGTTGCAATGTCTTTAGGTTTGAAAGTTGACAACATAGTCCAGCCTAAGATATCGAAACGTTTTAGATGGATCAAGATCTGTAGAGGTTGTGGAAGAATTGTCGATGGTGAGATCTGTCCAATCTGTGGTAGTGAGGCGATAGTTAAGAAGGTGAGAAGATGAGGATAGAGGATTTAATTGAAAGGGCAAGAAGATTGAAGGAGAAGGGTTTAACGATAGGAGAAATTGCTTCTGAACTTAACGTCTCAAGAGAAACTGCGATGTGGCTTCTGACAAAGGTTAGAGAGGATAAAGTCATTTCAGATGTTTACGTTGATTTGAAGGCTATATCAAATCCTTACAGGATGAGGAGTATAGCAAATGCAATGGCTGACATGATTTACGATAAGATTGAAACTGAGCCAGACGTTGTGATAGGAATTGCCACAAGTGGAGTCCCAATTGCAACGTTCGTAGCTGAAGCTTTGAATGCAGATCTGAGCATGTACTATCCAAAGAAGTTGAAGTGGGAGGGAGAAGAAAGTAGGGTTGGAGGTGTGTTCAGCGAGAACTTTGCCAAGGTCGACAACAAGAACTGTGTTATAGTTGATAATGTCATAACCACTGGAAACACAATCAGAGAGACGATAGAGCAGGTTAAAGTGAGGAAGGGAAATGTTCTATGTTCTGCTGTGGTTATAGACAAAAGAGGCTTAAATGAGATTGAAGGAGTTCCAGTGCTAAGCCTATTCAAAATAGTAAGGATCTAATGAAAGTCACAATAGTGATTCCAACCCTGAATGAGGAGGAAAGTATAGGTGAAGTTGTAGAGAGATTTAGGAAGTTGGGATACGATGATATACTAGTAATAGATGGAAACAGCACAGATAGGACTAGAGAGATTGCAAAGGAGAAGGGGGCTAGGGTTGTAGTTCAGAGTGGAAAGGGAAAAGGACAGGCAATTGTTGAGGCTTTTCAAATTGTAAATAGTGACGTGTTGGTTTTGATAGACGGCGATGGGACTTATCTGCCAGAGGATGTAGAAAAACTGCTTGAGCCCATAAGGAGAGGAGTTGCCGATCATGTCATAGGTAATAGGCTTGTGAATTTTGAAAGGGGTGCTTTTACGAGGTTGAATCTTGTAGGAAACAAGATATTAAATGCTCTCTTTAGGTTCATATACGGTGTCGAATTAAACGACATACTTTCAGGTTATAGAGCTTTGAGAAAGGAAGTTTATAAGAGTGTAGATTTGAAGAAGCATGGATTTGAGATTGAGACTGAGCTTACAGTTGAGACTTTAGCCAAAGGGTTTAGAATAGTTGAAGTGCCCATCCATTACAGGAGGAGGGTTGGTAAGACCAAGCTCAATCCGCTTAAGGATGGATTCAAGATAGGCTGGACGATTTACAACCTTCTAATCAGATTTAGTCCAGCAAGATTTTTCCTTCTATTTGGATTATTACTCATATTTCTGGGGTTGGTTGTTGGAGTTTACGTCATTTACGAGTGGTTTAAAAACATATCACACGATCTCTTAGCTATTCTAACTACTCTCCTGATTATTTCTGGATTACAGATAATTTTATTCGGTGTCATAAGTGATTTTGTCTTGAGAAGTAACGTTCAAATTAGAAAGGAGCTTTACGAGCTTAAGAGAACTTTGGAGGAGTTGAAGGATGTGGACGGTAAAAGAGATTAAGGATCTTTTTGAAATGGATGTTCACGAACTTGGAAGGATCGCAAACTCAATGAACGACGATAGAGTGATGTTCGTCATAAACAGACACATAAACTATACGAATCGTTGCGTTTCAAAGTGTCCACTCTGCGCATTTTGGAGTGAAAATGGCTATCTAATGAGTAAGGAGGATATTTTAAAGAGAGTTGATGAGGCTGTAAAGCTTGGAGCTACGGAACTGCACATAGTCGGCTCACACAATCCCGATGTAAGTATTGAGTACTTTGAGGACATATTTAGAGAAATAAAGAATAGATATCCCAACGTCGTCATAAAGGCTTTGACAGCAACCGAAATTCATTTCTTAGCTAAGAAGGAGAAGAGTAGTGTTAGAGAGATTCTTTCAAGGCTAAAATCAGCTGGACTCGAAGTTTTACCAGGAGGTGGTGCTGAGATACTCTGTAACGACATCAGGAGGATAATATGTCCAAGAAAGGCAAAATCTGAGGAGTGGTTAAACGTTATGAAGATAGCACACGAGTTGGGTTTGAAGAGTAACGCAACGATGCTCTTTGGTCACATTGAAAAGGTTAGGCATAGAGCAATCCATCTCTACAAGCTCTGGAAACTTCAGGAAAAAACTAAGGGATTCATATCCTTCATACCCCTAGTCTTTCATCCAAAAAATACGATGCTCAAGAAGTGGGGCTTGGTTGAAGATAGAACAAATCCTGTAGACATACTGAAGACGATTGCAGTCTCAAGAATAGTTTTGAGAAATTTCAAGAGTATTAGAGCTTACTGGGTTGGGTTAGGTGAAAAGCTTACTCAGATCGCTCTAAATTACGGAGCAAACGATGTGGATGGGACTATAATGGAAGAAAGAGTTACGCATTCAGCTGGAGTAGACTCACCTACTTACATGACTGTAGAAAGGATAATAAAGCTGATCAAAGGGGCTGGAAAGGTTCCAGTACAGAGGGATACATTCTGCAACGTTTTGAAGGTTTACTGACTCTTAAACAACTTACCGGACTCATCTTCAAT
>CAZFVO010000032.1:0-17456 GCA_964522325.1 uncultured archaeon
AAACTAATTTAATCTAAGTAAAACTTGATGCATGGATTGGTTTAATCTTGAAAGAGAGTATCTCATACCTTTCTACAAAAGGCAGAAGGTCGTTTTCGTTAGAGGAGAAGGATGTTGGCTTTACGATGAGAAGGGAAAGAGATACCTTGACCTCGTTGCTGGAATAGCTTGCGTTGCCATAGGTCACTCACATCCACACTTTGTGAGGAGGGTGGAGGAGCAGTTGAGGAAACTTGTGCATGTCTCAAACTTGTTTTATACAACGCCACAAGTCGAATTAGCTATGAAATTGAGGGAGATCAGCGGTATGGACAAGTTTTTCTTCTGTAACAGTGGAACCGAAGCTGTAGAATGTGCTTTAAAGATTTCGAGGAAGGTTACAGGTAGGAAGAAGTTCGTAGCTTTGAAAAATTCCTTCCATGGTAGGACTATGGGATCTCTATCTGTTACTTGGAAGGAGAAGTTTAGAAAGCCATTCGAACCACTAATCCAGCCCGTAGAATTTGTTGAGCCAAATGATGTAAATGACCTTGAGAAGAAGGTTGACGATCAGACTGCATGTGTCATAGTTGAACTTATTCAGGGAGAGGCTGGAATTCATCCACTCGATGAAGGTTTTATCAAAGCCATCTTTGAGGAGAGAGAAGAGCATCAATTCTTAGTAGTATTCGATGAAGTTCAGACTGGATTTGGAAGGACTGGAAAGTGGTTTGCAAAGGATCATTACGGTGTTAAGCCAGATATAATTACTATGGCTAAGTCTATGGGTTCTGGATTTCCAATTGGTGGTGTTGGTGTAACGAACGATGTTGCTGAAAAGCTCGAAGCTACCGAGCATGCCTCGACCTTTGGAGGAAATCCACTAGCATGTGTAGCCTCTCTTGCAACGATAGAAGTTATAGAGAGAGAAAAACTCCTTGAAAATGCTAGAAGGATTGGTGAGTACTTTAGAGAGAGATTGAAGGAACTTAGCGACGATGTAAGAGGCTTGGGGCTTATGATAGGTGCAAAGTTTAACAACGCATTTGAAGTAGTTTCAAAAGCTTTAGAAAAGGGTGTTGTTATTAATGCAACGTCCGAAGATAATTTGAGGTTTGTTCCACCTTTGATACTGAAAAAGGAGGAGGTCGACTTTGCCATTGAGGTTTTATCAACGATAGTTTAATATACTACAAAATCAATTTTTAGGTATGGACAGAATGGTCGAATTCTTTGGACATATAGTTGGGAATCCACTCACACGAATGGCTATCAAGCATACGCTCAAAAGGGATAAGGATGGTGTTGTGAAGCTTGATAAGTATCTTTTAGCATATGCAAATGATGAAGATGTCAAGAGTATAGAATTCAAAGCTATTAAAAAGATAATTGAAGCTGGTTTAAGAGCTTTTGGAGATGAAAATGCTAAAAATCTTTTGAAGGAGAGGTTGAGAGATCCGTATTGGCGTAGGGGATTTATTTCTGTTTTAAGAGGTTTAGCTGAATTTGGAGTTAGAAAACCCTTCGTTCCCGGCGCTCCTTTCTTAATAGTTTGGGATGTTACATATGCTTGCAACTTGAGATGTAAGCACTGTTACTCAACTGCAGGAAAACCTTGGAAGGACGAACTTAACACTCAGGAGGCTTTAAAGGCTATAGACATTTTAGCTGATGCAGGAGTTACTGCAATAGCGTTTAGTGGAGGAGAACCTTTGATTAGAAAGGACTTTTTCGAGCTTGCTAGAGCTGTTAGGGATCATGGGATGTTTGTGGCCGTTGCAACGAATGGAACACTTTTGAATAAGGAAAATGTTCGAAAGCTGAAAGAGTCAGAAGTTTGGTTTGTCCAGATAAGTTTGGATGGAACTAAAGAGACGCATGAAGCTTTTAGAGGTATAAAGGGAATATATGAAAAGGTAATTGAAGGTATAAAGAACTGTGTTGAAGAAGGTCTTATAACTTGCATATCAACAACAGCTACGAAGTTGAACTATCACGATATTCCAAAGGTCATGAATTTAGCTGAAGAGTTAGGAGTTCAATGGTTCATGCTCTACAACTTCATTCCAGTTGGTAGAGGGGATTTTGAGATGGATTTGAGTGCTGAAGAGAAGGAGAAGCTTTTAAGAGAACTTTGGAGTAGACTTAAGGCTACGGGAATAAACTTTATGTCTACGGCACCATACTACGCAAGGGTTGCCATGCAGGAGGAGAGTGAAATTGTTCCAACTCACTTCTACAATCCAAAGCTTGAGGGTAAGCTCAGAGTTTTAGCCGACTTTATAGGAGGTTGTGGGTGTGGTAGGTTTTACTTGGCTATGAGAGCTAATGGAAACATAGAACCATGTGTGTTTTTCCCACTAACTTTAGCCAATATAAAGGATTTTGAAAACGGTGATGACTTCTTGGAATTTTGGAAGAGCAACAAGGTTCTTGAAGACCTTAGAAATAAAGACAAAATTGAGATATGCGGTGAATGTAGATATAGGTACGTTTGCGGTGGTTGTAGGGCTAGAGCTTACGCATACTTTAAGGATTACCTCAAGCCTGATCCCGGTTGCATAATTGCGTCGAAGAGGTTGGAGGTTAGGTCTAAGCAACAATCATGAATTATTTTTCTACTTAATGAAAGCTATTAATATTTTTATTTCAAAGCAACTTAGCCAAAACCCATCAATCCGTGTATGTTTGGTATCAAAATGGATAGTAATATTGAGAAAAATACAAAGAATGTTAAGGATCTTGTGATTGTGCTAGCAAAATCTTCTCTCATAAAATATCTCAACAGATCACCAAGAAGCCTACCTCCATCTAAGGGAACCGCTGGAAGACAGTTAAATAATCCTATATAAAAGTTTAGCCATGCAACCCAATAAAAGATATTCAATAAATAAAATAATGCATCTCCAAGTTTGGTAAATATTCCTTGTGGAGTGAAATAGTTTGTTATTCCATCAAAACTTCTAAAGTAAAAAGGCATTGCGGTTAGATAAAATAGACCTTGAACGTTTGCAGGTATCTTTGTTAATGAGTCTATTATACCTTTTGAATATCCTATTACGGCTCCAGCGAAGTAGTCTCCACCAATTAGAACTCCCAAAAATCCATGTCCCTTCATCTCAGCCAACTTAACGGAATACCTTTTAACTGCCCCATCTTCCAAGACTTCCACTTCTATCGTATCGTTGGGCTTAGTTTTAAGCATTATTTTCCTAAAAACATCAGTATTTGGTGTATTTATTCCATTAACGGAAATTATGACAGAATCTTTCTTAAGCCCAACGCGTTCAGCCGGTGTGTTGTTCAGTATACCGACTATGTAGACACCCATCACGGGTTTAACTTCAAGCTCTTCAATCTGCCCATCTTGCTTTCTCACAACAACATTCACAACATCAAAATCATCAACAGCTTTCAGAATATCCTGCGGGGTCTCTACATCAATTCCGTTTATGCTTATTATCGCTGATCTCTCCTCAAAATTATCGTTTAGGCTTTTCAGGACGACGACATGAGGCTTGAGAAATCCCAAAAGCGAGAAGAATATTGCAAATGCTATCAAAGCCATTAAAAAATTTGCAGTTATCCCAGCCGAATATATCCTAATCCTACTTCTCTTCTCACTCTTCATGAGTTCCTTTTCATCAGGCTCAGCGAATCCACCGATTGGAATCAACGCCAACACAACACCCAACGATTTAACTTTAATATTTTCAACCCTCGCAACTATCGCATGACTAAACTCGTGAACTATTAGAGTTACGATTAAACCTATTAAACCCCAGACAAAAGGAATAAACTCGTTTAAACCGGGTATCAGTAGGATGTTCCTTGGGCTTGTGGCTGGTGAGGGTTCAGGTGGAGAAGTTATCATAATGTAGTCCATCAATAGAATGAGAAAGATCATGTACACCATTCCAAGGAAAACTAAAATTACTCCAAGGTCTCCAAAAATCTTCCAAAACTTCTTGGGTTTCGCTAAGGTGTCTAAAAGCTTTAAACCTCTTTTTGTCCTTACGAGTAAAATTGGCCCAATCACAGATACATTTTTCTTTTCCAATTTACTTCTAAAGACAGTTACGATAGTACAGTAAACGATAAAGATTGTGAGGAATATGAAACCTTCAACCCAGGCCGAGTTCATCCTTGACTCCCACTAGAGCCTTTATGGCAATCTCAAAAAACCTGTCCAAACTAATTCCAAGCTCTTCAATCTTTGCAATCATCTCCCTATTGCATCCTCTTGCAAAGCTCTTCTCTTTAAACTTCTCCCTAACGGTTTTGGGTGTAACTGCGGTTATCTTCTTATCTTTAACGAGTGCACACGCTATTATTAATCCAGAAATGTTGTCAGATGCCACTAAAGCTATTTCCTCCTTCCTTTTAGGCTCGAAGAGATAGTAGTTGTGATGTTTGACAATTTCACAGAAATCGTCATCAAAACCCTCATTCTTCAAAATCTCTGAACCAACAATACCATGTCTGTTCATGTCACCTCCAACTATTTCATAATCTATGTCGTGTAGCAGACCTATTAACGCCCACCTCTCCTCGTCTTCCCCCAACTCCTTTGCAAGTTCTCTCATTATAGCAGATGTGGCTATACAGTGCTTGATCAGTTTGTCGTTCTTTATGTACTTAGTTAGAAGATCCATGTTCCAAGTATGGATTAAGCTTAAAATCATTTCCACAAACCCAGCTTTATGGAAAAGGTCAAGGTACTTATAGAAGCTCTGCCATACATAAGAGAGTTCTACGGCTCATACATGGTTATAAAGATTGGTGGGCATGCTATGGTTAATGACACAGTTTTGGAGAGTGTAGTTAAAGATGTTCTGCTACTATATTACGTTGGAATAAAGCCAATTGTCGTACATGGTGGTGGTCCTGAGATAAGTGAGAAGATGCAGAAGTTCGGAATAAAGCCGAAATTTATAGATGGTTTAAGGGTAACTGATGCTGAGACAATGGAGATAGTCGAAATGGTTTTGGATGGCAAGATAAACTCTAAAATAGTTTCGATGTTCATAAAACACGGTGGTAGGGCCGTTGGTATAAGTGGCAAGGATGGTCTACTCATAGTTGCCAAAAAGAAACTCATAAAGAGAAAGAGAGGAGATTTAGAGGAGGTAATCGACTTGGGCTTCGTCGGTGAAACTGAGTACGTTAATCCTGATATCCTAAGAATTTTGATAGACAACGGATTTATACCTGTCGTTTCACCCGTTGCCTCAGATCTATCTGGTAACATCTACAACATAAATGCCGATATAGTAGCTGGACATATAGCCTCTGCAATTAAGGCCAAGAAGCTCATAATATTGACAGATGTGCCTGGTATATTGAAGGATCCGAAGGATAGGAGTTCCCTGATATCGAGAATCAAAGTAGATGAACTTGAAAAAATGCTTAAAAATGGTATTTTTAGTGGTGGAATGCTTCCTAAGGTTGAGGCTGTTTTAATGGCTTTGAGAAACGGTGTTGAAAAGGCTCACATAATAGAGGGTAGAGAACATTCGATTCTGCTTGAGCTGTTCACTAAAGAGGGAATAGGAACGATGGTTGTACCGTAAGGTGATTTATTCATGAAGTCGAAAGGAGAGAGGTTTGAAAGGGAACTGGTTCACATGCTCTGGAGTAAGGGTTTTGCAGCTGTGAGAACTCCAGCAAGCGGTTCCATCAGCTACCCTGTACCGGATATAATAGCGGGAAATGGTAGGAGGTATTTGGCTATGGAGGTAAAAATGAGATCGTCTCTACCTATATACATTCCTAAAAAGGATGTTGAAGATCTAATTGAGTTCTCTAAACGATTTGGTGCTGAACCTTATATAGCTGTTAAGGTGAAAGGGGAGGGTTGGCGGTTTTTGAGTGTAGATAGGCTTATAAAGACGAATAGAGGTTTTAAAATTGACGAAACTAATTTTTATTCTGCTTCAGATTTTGACGAACTCGTTGGGTTAAAACAGCTTAAGCTTTTTAATTGAGTCGTTTTTGAAAAATTTCGAAACTCTTATATTGTCCCCATGTGGCATACCCTTCAACTTGAATTAAATGAGATCAAATATCGAAAAAAATAGAAAGGTATATATACGATGCCGTTGAAAACGGTATCGAATACGGAGTTGGGGGTGAAAACATGGCGTTGTTGAAGATGCCACCACCACATGGTGGAGAGTTGGTTTACAGGGTTGTTAAGAAAAAAGATTTTGCTGAGAGCATGGCTGCTGGTGCTATAGAGTACGAGTTGAAACCTACGACGACACCAGATGGTGTTCCTATAAGGCATGTTTACAGAGAGATAATGTCAGTCTGTTACGGTTTCTTCAGTCCTGTTGAGGGTTCGATGACCCAGAATGAGCTTGAGAGCGTTTTAAAGGAGAGGAGACTTGAGAACGGATGGGTATTTCCCTATCCGATTCTGTTCGACATCAGTGAAGAAGATTTAAAAGCTCTGGATGTCAAAGAGGGTGACAGGTTGCTGTTGAAGCTTAAGGGGCAGCCGTTTGCAGTGATGGATGTTGAGGAGATCTACAAGATTGATCCTGAGGATGTAGCAACGAGGACATTTGGAACTCCTGAGAAGAACCCTGAAGTCGTTAGGAAACCTTTCGATGCTAAGCATCCTGGATGGTTGATCTACAGGTGCATGAATCCATACGTTATAGCTGGTAAATGGACGATAATTAACGAGCCAAAGTTTAAGGAGCCATATGACAGGTTCTGGTTGCCACCAGCTGAGTGTAGGGCTATGATAAAGAACGTGAAGAAGTGGAGGACTTGTATAGCGCACCAGACGAGGAATGTGCCGCATGTTGGACATGAGATGCTAATGAAGTGTGCCGCGTTCACGGGTGATGTAGAACCATGTCATGGAATACTTGTAAATGCTATCATTGGAGCTAAGAGAAGGGGAGACTATCCGGACGAGGCTATATTAGAGGGACATGAAGCTGTCAACAAGTATGGATACATAAAGCCATCAAGGCACATGGTCACGTTTACGCTCTGGGACATGAGGTATGGTAATCCAATCGAATCGTTGTTGCACGGTATTATCAGGCAGAACATGGGATGTACGCATCACATGTTTGGTAGAGATCATGCTGCTGTTGGAGACTACTACGACATGTACGCAACTCAGATCTTATGGACTAAGGGAATTCCAAGTTTCGGATTCGATGCACCACCGAACGAGGTTGATAAGGGTCTTAAGATCCTGCCACAGAACATGGCTGAGTTCTGGTATTGTCCTGTCTGTGGTGAAATTGCTTACAGTGAGAGTTGTGGACACACAAAGGAGAAGCAGAAATTCAGTGGTAGCTTCATAAGAGGAATGGTAGCTGAAGGTATATTCCCGCCAAAGGTCATTTTCAGACCAGAGGTTTACAAGGTCATAGTCAAGTGGTGGAAAGTGTTCGGCTATCCGTTCGTGAACAAGAAGTACTTGGAGATCAAGAACAAGGAGTTGGAGGTTGATGTACCACCAATGGAAATTCCAAAGGCGTGAGGTGATGAGTTATGGTTTATTACATAGGTCTTATTTTGGATGAAAAAAGGCTTGAACAAATAAAAGGTACTCCTTTGGAGGAGAAAGTTCAGAGCCTCTTCGGAGGACAGCTAAAGATGCTCGTAGTCGAAGTTCCAGAGGATAAGGCTAACGAGATCTTGAAGGCTTTTGACAGGGCAAGAATCGACTCAAGGGGATTCCTTGAAGACTTACCAGTTGCTTTCAAGAGAGCTCTCTTCGAAGAGGTTGCAAAGGCCAAGTCTCTTGATGTAATAGACAAAGTTCTTGAGAGGTTGCCAGAGATTCAGGAGGCTGCTAAGAAGGAGGATGAGTACATACCTCCACCAGAAATTGAGGTCTGATCAAAATAGTAAGTTTTTTAAATTTTTTGTAGTATCGAAAGTCGAGGAATTCGGGTGTTGTGAGGTTTGGAGGTGGTTTGAATGCCAAGTTATGTAAACCCAGACAAATGTGATGGATGTAAGGCTTTAGAGAGGACAGCGTGCCAGTATATCTGCCCCAACGACCTCATGGTCTTAGATAAAGAGAAGATGAAAGCGTACAACCAAGAGCCAGACATGTGCTGGGAGTGCTACTCTTGTGTAAAGATTTGTCCACAGGGTGCCATTGATATGAGAGGTTATGCAGACTTCGTACCACTTGGTGCACAGTGTGTACCAATGAGAGGTACAGATGCAATCATGTGGACAATCAAGTTCAGGAATGGTAAGATCTTGAGATTCAAGTTCCCGATCAGAACTACCCCATGGGGCTCAATTCAGCCATTCGAGGGTTTCCCAGAGCCAAGCTTGGACAACTTGAAGAACGAGCTCCTTGCTGGGGAGCCGCAGATTTTGGACATGGACAAGTTGCCTGAGGTTAAGAAGAAGGCTTGATTTTAAAATTTTAAGGGGGTGTTTTGAATGGCGGTTGAGGTATATAGGAATATAGAGACGTACAAGCCAGAAGATGTGGAGGACGTAACTGTGGAGACAGACATCTTAATCATCGGTGGAGGTTTCTCAGGTTGTGGTGCAGCATATGAAGCTGCATATTGGGCTAAAGCTGCTGGTCTGAAAGTAACGCTTGTAGAGAAGGCTGCAATTGAGAGGAGTGGTGCTGTAGCACAGGGTCTATCTGCTATCAACACATACCTCGGTCTATCTGGTAGGGCACAGGTTGTTGGAGACAAACCGAACACGATCGAGGACTACGTAAGGTATGTAACACTTGACATGATGGGTATTGCAAGAGAGGATTTGGTTGCTGACTATGCAAGGCACGTTGACGGTACAGTTCACTTATTTGAGAAGTGGGGATTGCCAATCTGGAAGGATGAGAACGGTAAGTATGTAAGAGAGGGTAAGTGGCAGATAATGATTCACGGTGAGTCTTACAAGCCAATCATTGCTGAAGCTGCAAAGATGGCTTTGGGTGAGGAGAACATCTACGAGAGAGTGATGGTCACACACCTACTCATGGACAAGAACGATCCACAGAGGGTCGCTGGAGCTGTCGGTTTCAGCGTAAGAGAGCCGAAGTTCTATATCTTCAAGGCTAAGGCTGTGATACTGGCTACTGGTGGTGCCACATTACTGTTCAGACCGAGAAGCACTGGAGAGGGTATGGGTAGAATCTGGTATGCAGTGTTCAACACTGGAAGTGGTTACGCAATGGCCATAGAAGTAGGAGCTCATACATGCCAGATGGAACACAGATTTATCCCATCAAGATTCAAGGACGGTTACGGACCAGTCGGTGCATGGTTCCTACTCTTCAAGTCGGTAGCTACAAACGCATACGATGAAGTCTACATTGAGAAGACGGAGACAATCGCCAAGTACAAGCCATACGCCGATGCTGTACCAACACCGACACCACTGAGAAACCACCAGATGATTGAGGAACTAGTAAACGGTAGAGGACCAATCCTAATGAGGACTGAGTGGGCTATCAAGAAGTTGCAGGAGGAAGGTAAGGACTTGAAGAAGCTCGTCGAGGAGGCTTGGGAAGACTTCCTCGACATGACTGTTTCACAGGCTTTGCTCTGGGCAGCATTGAACATCGAGCCTGAAAAGGTACCTTCTGAAATAATGGTAGCTGAGCCATACATGATGGGTTCACACTCAGGCTGTGCTGGATTGTGGGTATGTGGTCCAGAGGACTTGATGCCAGAGGAATACAAGAAGCTGTTCCCGTTCTGCTACAACAGAATGACCACGATAAAGGGTCTGTTCGCAGTTGGAGACTGCAGTGGTGCTAACCCACACAAGTTCTCAAGCGGTTCATTCACTGAGGGAAGGATTGCTGGTAAAGCTGCAGTAAGATACGTAGTTGAGCAGAACCCAACACCGGAGATCGACGAAGCTAAGGTGCAGGAGTTGAAGAAGAAGATCTTCCAGCCAATGGTCACATACGAGCAGTTCAAGAACGCTTCAACAAGAGATGACATCAACCCGAACTACCTGTTCCCCAAGCAGGCACTATGGAGATTGCAGAAGATCATGGATGAATATGCAGCTGGTGCATCGATGTGGTACAGAACGAACGAGAAGATGCTCCAGATTGCGCTTGAGAGACTTAAGATGCTCAAAGAGGACTTAGAGAAGCTTGCTGCGAGGAACCTGCACGAGCTAATGAGATGCTGGGAGCTGTACCACAGAGTTATCGTTGCAGAAGCTCACGTCCAGCACATGCTCTTCAGGAAGGAGACAAGATGGCCAGGATACTATTACAGAATGGACTACCCAGACATTGATGATGAGAATTGGAAGTGCTTCGTAGTTGGCAGGAAGAACCCAGAGACTGGCGAGTGGGAGATGCAGAAGGTACCATACATACAGATTGTTGATTGGCAACTCTAAATTTTTCCTCATTTTTGTTTTACCTATTCTGTACGTCCTTTATTGCTAAAAAAGAAACACAATTAAATAGAAACTCTTTTAAACTTTGTATTGTACCCTTTCTTAGAGTTTAAAGAGGGATCGATATGAACGTAGACATCTTAGTTATCGGTGGTGGTATTTCTGGTTTAACAGCAGCTGTGGAGGCAGCTGAGACAGGATACAGTGTTGCTCTCGTTGAGAAAAATCCATACTTGGGTGGTAGGGTTGTTCAATTAACAAAATACTTCCCTAAAATGTGTCCACCGTACTGTGGACTCGAAATATTCCTAAAGAGACTAAAGAACTGTGAAAATCTAACAGTTATAACAAATGCAAAGGTTAAGAGGATTGAAGGTGTTGCTGGGAACTTCACGGTTTTTGTCGAAAAGATTCCAAGGTATGTGAATGAAAACTGTACAGCTTGTGGAGAGTGTGAAAAAGTTTGTCCAGTGGAGAGACCGAACGATTTTAACTTTGGACTTAATAGAACTAAGGCGATTTACTTGCCACATGAAATGGCTTATCCACCGTACTACGTAATTGATCCCAATGCATGCAATAAGTGTGGTGAGTGTGTTAAAGTTTGTAAGTACGATGCCATAAATTTAGATGAACAACTGGAACAGATTACGATAAACGCAAAAGCAATAATTGTCGCCACTGGTTGGAACCCATATGATGCTACCAAGCTTGAAACACTTGGATTTGGCAAATATCCTAATGTGATTACGAACATGATGATGGAGAGGTTAGCATCACCAAATGGACCCACAAAGGGTAAAATCGTTAGACCTTCGGATGGAAAGGAGCCTAAGGTAATAGCTTTTGCTCAGTGTGCTGGTTCAAGAGACGAAAACCACTTGCCTTATTGCTCAGCAGTCTGTTGCTTAGCTACAATGAAACACGCTTTGTATGTAAGAGAGCAAATACCTGACTCGAAGGTCTATATATTCTACATAGACATTCGAGCCTATGGTAGGTACGAAGACTTCTTCCAAAAAGTAGTACAGGATGAAAACGTTGTGTTTATAAAGGGGAAAGTTGCAAAGGTTGAGGCTGGGAACAATGGAAATGTAGTCGTTTACGCTGAAGATACATCTACTGGTAGGAAGGTGCAGATGGAGGTGGATATGCTTGTCTTAGCGACTGGAATGCAGCCTACAACAGCTGTTGAGAAGATCGAGGGATTAGAATACGACGACTATGGCTTTGTTATAGAAAAGGAAGGGATAATACCGTGTGGTGTTGCAAGGATGCCAGCGGATGTAGCTTCAAGCAACAGGGATGCAACTGGAGCCGTTATTAAAGCAATTCAGGTTGTTAGGGGGTGATTTAGATGGAGAAGAATGTGGGTGTTTACATCTGTACGGGTTGTGGTATAGACAAGCTTGACATAGAGAAGATCAAAGGAATTGTTGAAAATGAGTTTAAGATTACCCCAAAAATCCATAACGCCCTCTGTAGCAGAGAAGGAGTAGAGATGATCAAGAAGGACATAGAGGGTGGTGTAAATGCCGTTGTAATCTGTGCATGTTCACCGAGAGTTAAGCAGGAAGTTTTCAACTTTGGAAAGGACATAATAACTGTTAGGGTTAACCTCAGAGAAGATGTCGTCTGGAGTCATGACATAGATGAGCATGCTCAAGAGTTAGCTGAGGATTATGTCAGAATGGGTATAGTCCAAGCTCAAAAGACTGAATTACCTGAGCCTTACTTAGAGGAAACTTCCAAGGATATACTTGTAGTTGGAGGTGGTGTTACTGGTCTAACAGCAGCGATTGAGTGTGCTAAGGCTGGATACAACGTTTATTTGGTTGAGAAGGAAGCAGAGCTTGGAGGATGGGTTAAGAAGTTCAAGAAGATCTTACCTGGTAAGTTCCCGTACAGGGATCTTGTTGATGCTGAATCTTACATAAACGAGAAGATAAACGAGGTGATGAATAACGAAAGGATAAAGGTTTACACTTCCGCAAGGGTTAAGTCCATTTCTGGACAGCCTGGAATGTTCAACGTCATTGTGGAGAAAGATGGTACTGAAGAAATATTTAAGGTTGGTGCGATAATAGTTGCGACGGGTTGGAAACCGTACGATGCTTCGAAGCTTTCACACTTGGGTTACGGGTTGCCTGGGGTTGTTACAAACGTCGAATTTGAGCAAATGATTAAAGAGGGTAGGTTTGAGGTTGATGGTAAACCCGTTAAAGATGTAGCGTTCATACTCTGTGCTGGGCAGAGGGATCCCGAACACATTCCATACTGTTCAACTGTATGTTGCTTAACCTCTCTCAAGCAGGCTTTGTATGTAAGGGAGATGAACAAGGATGCAAATGTCTTCGTATTCTATAGAGACTTAAGAACTGTTGGAATTTATGAGGAATTCTACAAGAGAGCGCAAGAAGATGAAGGTATATTTCTTACAAAGGGTGAAATCAAGAGCATAACACAGAATGGAGATAAGCTTAGGGTTGAAGTGACCAACACGCTGTTGGGTGAAGATATAACTGTCGATGTTGACATGGTTGTACTTGCAACTGGAATGCTCTCATCGATGTACGGCTTGTACACTGTGAAGGAAGAGTATCCAGATGAAGGAGAACCACCGTATACTCACATAAAGCCAGCCGTTTCTAAGGAGGTAGCTTTGGAGAGCAGGGGTAAGGAATGGATACTCAACTTGCAGTACAGACAAGGACCAGAGCTTCCAACGCTTAGATATGCATTCCCAGATTCGCACTACATCTGCTTCCCGTATGAGAGTAGAAGGACAGGAATTTATCCAGCTGGATGTGTCAGAGCACCGATGACGATAAGAGACTGTGAACTTGATGCAAGAGGAGCTGCTTTGAAGGCTATCCAAACTGTGGAGTTAGTAGCGAAGGGAGCAACGATATTCCCAAGAACTGGAGATATAGACTACCCGAACTTCTTCCTACAGAGATGTACGCAGTGTAAGAGATGTACTGAGGAGTGTCCATTTGGTGCGCTTGATGAGGATGAGAAGGGAACACCACAACCCAATCCGCTTAGATGTAGAAGATGTGGTATCTGTTTTGGTGCATGTCCAGAGAAGATCATATCCTTCAAGCAGTACAGCGTTGACATGATTTCATCCATGATAAAGGCTATGTCAGTTCCATCTGAGGAAGGAAAGCTGAGAATACTAGTTTTTGCATGTGAAAACGATGCCTATCCTGCCATAGACATGGCTGCCAAGAATGGCTTGAAGTTCAGTCCACTTGTGAGAATAATACCAGTTAGATGCCTTGGTTCAGTAAACGTAGTTTTCATAGCTGATGCGATGTCAAGGGGAATAGACGGAGTTCTTATGCTAGGATGTAAGTTCGGTGAGGATTATCAATGCCACTTCATAAGAGGTAGTGAACTGGCAAATAGAAGGATGGAGAATGTCAAGGAGACTTTGCAGAGGTTGTTCATTGAGCCTGAGAGGGTTAAGATAGAACAGGTTGAAATATCGGATTGGCAGAGAATTCCTGAAATTATAGATAGCTTCGTAGAGGAAATCAAGAAGATTGGGCCTAACCCATACAAGGGCTTCTAACTTTTTATTTTTGTGGAGGTGGTGTTCGTGGAAGTTGATCCAAACTTTGCTCGTGAAATTATTGCGTTGGGTGGTGGAACACTTAAGAAGTGCATGCAGTGTGCAAACTGTAGTGTAGTTTGTCCGTTAAGTCCAGATGAAAATCCGTTTCCAAGAAAGGAGATGATATGGGCTCAGTGGGGTCTAAAGGAGAGACTTTTGAGAGATCCAGATGTTTGGCTTTGCTACAACTGTGGAGACTGTTCAAAGTACTGTCCAAGAGATGCCAAACCTGGACAGGTTTTGAACGCTATAAGAGCAAGGGTAATTGCTGAATACGCTTGGCCAAAATTCATCGGTAGGATCCTGAATAGACCGTGGGGCTTTCCAATTTTCGTTATAATCTTGCCAGCTTTGATATTAGGTGCATTGATATACTGGGCTAACCCTGGCTTGGTTATACCCAGTGGTGAGATAGAAACTGGGAAGTTCCTTCCAGTTGAGAACGTTGAAATCGCTGGATTTGTCCTCGGTGGTCTTGCATTGCTGATAGGACTCATTGGCTTATGGAGATACTGGTTGGCTATAACAGATGGGGGAGGAATGGAGTATAGAGTAAAGCCACTTGAAAATGCTGAGATAGAGGTTAAGGGTAGTAGCGGTTTCATGGGAATGTACTTTATCGAAGCGTTCTTCTTCGTTTTAAGAGATATATTGTACCATAACTGGTTCAAGATATGTGAAGCGAATAGACCGAGATTTCCAGCACACCTTTTGATATTCTACGGTTTCGTAGCTTTGTTCATAGCTGCGATAGGTGACGTTATGGGGATTGGAGAAGTTGCTGGTGTAAAGCTTCCGATTAAACTAGTATACCCACCGCCTTGGCCATGGGAAATTCTTTACATGAGAGAATTCGATATAGCAGTGTTTACTATGGCAATCTTCAAGCTCATTGGAATGCTAGGTGGTTTAGCTGTGATAATAGGCAGTGCCGTTGCAATTTGGAACAGGTTATTCAATAAACAGTCGAAGGAACTGGGAAGCTACTACGACTGGTTCTTCCTACTCATAGTGTTGTTGGTCGGTATAACTGGTTACTGCGTTGCCATTGCAAGGCTGTTTGAAAGCACAGCTACATACTGGCTCTACATGGCACACCTGTACTTTGTATTCATGTTGCTCGTGTATGCACCTTACTCAAAGTTTGCACACATACTTTACAGGACGGTTTCAATGATCTACGCTTGGACAAGGGGTAAGTATCCTAAGAATGTTCCAAGGTACTTCTGGGAGCACTTCTGGGGAGCTATTTAACTTTATAATATTTTTATTTTTTAAATCTTATTTAAATAAAGTAGCTATGTCATTGTGTCGTAAAGTACCTCATTTATGTATGATGGATCATTTAAATTCCCGTTATAACCTCCTCTCCGGCGTAAACGACTATACCATTTTCAGTTATGTCAAACGGGTGAATCTTGTAACTGTGCCTTGTACCTCTCATCTTAACTATCTCCAAAGCCCTTACTTTGACATTTCCACTCCTCTCAAATCTCAAAACAATTGTACCTTCAGTGACGAAGTTCTCAACTCCAAACCTTGAAATCATTGGTGATCCTTCAACGATTTCACTAGTGAAGAGAGAAGTTAAACCCAATATCTCAAATGTGGTTGAAATCTTCAATAACTCTATTCTAAACTTGGAGACATCATTTATCATGAATCCTATGGATGTCGTTGAATCTACAACTGCTCTTCTCGCTCCAATTTCATCTTGAATTGCGATCACCTGATCTAAAAGGGAACGGGTGTCAAATGGTCTTATATCTACATACTTCTCATCACTAGGTAATCCAATTTTTGCAGATGTTGCATCTATCAATGCGAGCATATTTTCATCTTCAAGTCTCTCCAAATCCCATCCAAATGTCGTTGCGTACTCTCTTATGTGCTGCGGTCTCTCCTCAGTTGCAACAAATATTCCAGGTTCATTATATTCTTCTGCACCTTTAACAAGGAATTGTAATGCGAAGATAGTTTTACCAGCACCAGAAACACCAGATATAAGATAAGTTCTATCCCTTATGAAGCCCCCTTCACAGAGTTCATCAAATCCAGGAATTCCTGAGGGGCATCTCTCAAGTTTCATCATAAACATTACAATCACATAAATATAAATACTTTACTAAATAGGGTTCTGTTAACTTATTGTTGGTGAAGATGAAAAATAAAAATTATTGAACTTGCGTTTCCGCTTCCGTAGAAACAAACCTTGTCAACTTAGTTTGATGATAAGTAGCCTTCCTTGTCAAATTTTCCCAACTATTTCCAATTTTTAACTCAATTCCACAAGGTTCAGTGGGTGTTTTACCTTTTAAGCTCAGATGAGGTCTTAAGAAGTTATAGTAAACAAACCAACTTCCTAACCAAATCTTAGCTGTTTCTTCACTTTTTAAACCCCTTAAAGGTTTTAGTCTATCCTTTAAAGTTCCATGCAATCTTTCAACGACATTATTTGTTTCTCTTGCTTTTATTTCAGCTCTCCTCACAAATTCGACTCTATGCTCTTTATACCTGCTGTAAAAAACTTTCTTGAAACCTTTTTCATAAGCACACAACCCATCTACAACTACTCTTTTGGTCTTTCGGCAGATCTTTCCTTTGCTTGTTTAAACAGCTTTATTACTTCTTCTATTGTTCTTTCTCTAGATAAATGAGTAGCAACTAAAAATTTGGTATTAGCATCAATTATCTCCCAGAACTATCTATATTCTCCATCACATTTTATCATGGTTTCGTCAACGTGGAATTTTCCGCTTAGCTCAACTTTTAGATTATTAACAAACTCCTTAACAAGCTTAGAATACTTCATTATCCATTTCCAGATTGCTACTTGACTAACTTTAACTCCGAATATTTTCGCTATTTGCCTTTGAACTTTTCTCACAGATAAACCTTCAAAATATAAATCCAAAGCAGTAACTATGACGTCATCTTTAGTTCTCATTCTAACAAAAGTTTCATTGTCAACAAACTTGTGTTTACAATCTTTACAGAAGTAACACTGCTTTCCTTTACTTTTTCCGTATTTGATTACATTTTCTAAGAGACTGTCGAGACGAAGGTTTAGGATAGTAAATGATTTGGGTGGTGTGGGGATTAATGAAGGGCGAAGAGGGGGGTAGGTATTTAAGGTGTGGGGAGGGAAGTTTGGGAGTTAAGATGTAGTGGATGTTATATTTCTTTGGTTCATTGAGAGGTTATTTATTTTGAAAGTCACGAATTGGTTTGTAAATACTGCCAAAAGAATCTAGAAGGAATGAAAGGAGAAGATAGTTAAGATAGGAGAAAAGTGTTTATATAGTTACATAGACACAGAGTTAGGAATCATGACTAGACATCAATTTGCCGCTTCTGTTGTAAGAATAGGATAAAGGTTTGGTATAAAAACTTAAAGGGATAGACTTCGATTACAAAAATGTTGGTAGAAGAAATTGCGTAGAACAATTCTTTTCCTCTCAAGATTTTATAACAAATCCCC
>CAZFVO010000033.1:0-17286 GCA_964522325.1 uncultured archaeon
ATATGCTATGCGAGGCTAGGGCTTGGAGAGCACTATTCTTTGTCCTCCGAAACATGTTTGATGATTTCAATGGGAGGATAAGGAGGCCACCCGCAGACCCACTAAATGCGCTGATTAGCTATCTTAATGGGCTCCTCTATGCTCAGTGTCTCCACGCTATTCTCCTTGTCGGTCTGGATCCAATGATTAGTTTTGTCCATGAGCCATCTCCAAAGAGGAGGTTTAGTCTTCCTCTGGACATCAAGGATATCTTCATGCCATACATAACCATTCGTCTAGCAGTCAAGTTGAGGAAGAGAATGGGCAAAAACTGCTTTCATTTCACAGAGAGAAGGGGGAGAAGGGCTTGCTACCTCAATAGAAGGGGGAGAACGATTGTTGTTAGGGAGTTTAGAAAGGCTATGAGGAGCAGGATTAGGGGAGAGAGGACATACAATATTATTGTTAGAGAAGTAGAAAATCTAGGCAAATGCATTGTTAGTGGTGGAAGGCATGAGTATAGGGCGTGGAGACTATAGCAGAATCCTAAACACGATCCCGAGAAAGGAGGGAACAGAAAAGATAATATCGGCATTCTTCGACACCGATGAGGACATGATAATAAGGGCACCTGCAGGGAGCGGAAAAACGTTTGTGGCGGTGGCATATGCAATAGCAAAAGCAACCGAGGAAAAGAGAACCGTAATATTTTTTAGGACAAGGGCAGAACTCGAAAATGCTTTGGGGATAGCAAAAACAATTATTGATAATGCCAACATTGAGCTTGAGGCTGGAGCGATAATCCCTGTCGCTGGTAGGGAGGCATTATGCCCCTTTGGTTCAAGAGGCTTTGAGGGTCTTCCAGACTTCGCAAAATCCCTATACTGCCTAGTTATGGAATGTCCAGTAAGATTTAGGAGGATTCTTGAGCCACCAAAATTATACACGAGTCTAAGGGATTTTGTTAGCTATATTATGGGGTACAAGGCCTGTGCATATCATACCTTGCTTAGACTTGCCAAGAACGCTAGGGTCGTTTTTGCTACACATCCTTTCCTTACTCAGGATGAGTTGTTTAGGCATCTTGGAGATGTCGACACTGCCATTGTTGATGAGGCACACGCGTTGAACATAGTTACATACTCCATATCGAGGGAGAAATATGAGAGAGGAAGATCTATCGCTGAGGAGGTTTCTAGGATTATCAGAGAGGCCGAAGAGAGGGGTGAGACTGGTGCAGTTAAACGCTGGATTTTGGAGAACTGGGCTTTTGAGAGGAAAAAGATACTCCTATATGAGGAATACAAGTTCTTTAGGTCTCGTCAGGGAGAATTGGTCTTCGTTGGAGATGAGATGATTAAGGTTTTGCCTCCAAGGACACTTCTGGAAATGAGGCGAAACCGTGTTAGAAGGTTTGTTGTTATGTCCGCCACACTATACCCAATCGGGATGATAAAGAAGCTCTGGGGAATAAGAAAGGCTGTGATTGTCGGCAAGCTCATACAGAGGACAAAGAATAGGCTTTATGTAGGCCTTGTGCTTCCGGGAATAACAACAAAGCTCCAAAGGAGGGATAAAAGGCTCTATAGGGCTATTGCTGGTCTGATAAAGTACATCCATAGGATCGCGCCAGACAAACTAATAGTTGTCTTCTGTGTATCAAAGGAGTTCGCAAAATACATCGCAGAAATCCTAAACAAGGAGGTAATATCGGACCCGAACCAGATAAGAAGCACCGAGGAGAACCTAATAATTACATATGCCAGGGGAAAGCTTTCCGAGGGGATAGACGCTATAGGAGGTAGAAACCCAGACGTCGTCATTGCTGTGGGGCTCCCATACCCAGCGGTGGATAAGAAGTTCCTAAGGATAACTGGAAAGGTTGCGGAAATGATCGGGGTTGACAGGAATCAGTTTGTTAGAGACTACATGAATAGCGAGATGATTGGGGCTCTGGTGCAGCTGTTGGGTAGGGCTGGTAGGAGGAAGAAAGGGTTATGTATGGTTATTGATGAGAGAGTCGTAATATTTCCAGATATCCCATTCGTCACGAATACCCTAAGCCTTAAGGATGTTATCAGAAGGTTCTTTGGTGGGTAGTATGGATTTTGGGGTTTTTGACCCATCAGAATTTGTCTATGGTATGCTGTGGGGCATAGCCCTAAACCCAGCACTAATGATAGTCATATGGTTCTTCCTACTAATCCTAGGATATTGCTGGAGTGGACTGAGAAACCTGGTTAGGATACTGCTGTTCCCAGGAATGCTGATACATATGGCGTCACACATGCTCTTTGCGAGGCTAAAGGGGATGAAGATGAGGTTCATAGCAATGTTCAGGATAGGCTGGGAAAGAAGCGTCTTGGGCGTGATTCTCACGAAGGAACATCCAGTATGGATATTCATATTCGCGATGTTCCCCGCGCTGGTGGCGATACCACTATACATTATATTCTTGAATATGGCAATACTGTTTAGAGCACAGACGATATTCGCAATGTTGTTTCTGTGGCTAGCAGTAAGCATATTCATCGAGGGAATACCAAGCATAGAGGACATGGGAATGGTGCTGAAGGCATCAATATACTACGAGCCACTAAGCATAATATTCCTAGCACTAACACCAATAGTATTCGCACTAAACACATACGGATTCGGAATGAATATTGGGATATACATAACACTATCCTATGTCATAGCCATAATGTTCCTGTCACTGGTATGCAGGAGGGAAAGGGTTGAGGTATATGGCGCATAGAATCGCGATTCTGGATCCAGAAACACTCAAAAAGATACTGATAATGGGGGCGTTCAGCAAAGAAGAGGCAAAAAGAATGGGAATAACACAGGACATCCTAGAGACACTACACAGATACGGACTATTGAAACAACTAGGAAAAATCTACGTGACAAACAGGGAGGCCATAGAGAAGCTAATAGAGGAGTATGGAAAACTGAGGACAATCATCGAGGGGACAAAGAGAGTGCCAACACTAGAGATAAGCGAAAAGAAAGCAGCAAAGCTCGGAGAAATAGGAATAAAGAACATCCACATAATATACTTCCACCCACAACACGGACCAATGCTACTCTGCTCAATGAGGTATACAAAATTTGCGAGACTCCTAATGGAGAACCCAGAGATACCAGTAACACTATCAACAATAAGCAGAAGAGCCGAGGAGGTAAAAATAGGAGATACAAGACTAGTAATAAGAACATTCACAACAAAGTATCACGGAAGAGAACTAACGCACATCCTAGCGGCAGAAGTAACCACAGAATTTGATATGGAAAGAACAAAACGAATCTTGGAGAAAATGTGTCAGAATATCGCTAGAAGAGATATAGCTCTGGATCTAATTGGAGAGATTATAAGAAAATCTATCTAGGAGTCCAGACCTCTTTATATGGCAAGATGAGGCCCGCATAAGAACATATGCTTTTTAGCGAGATTTTAAATATTAAATTAGTTAGCTTTGGTGGCTTTAGTGGGAGAGAGAAGACTAATTACCATATTACGGTTTGGGTTTGAGGGTTATGCTCCAGTTCATATCCCAGAACATGTACCTGATGAACTCGTAAGCTTTCTTACACCTACCAGAAAATTTATGTTCCATGGGTATGCCCCCGTCGCTGGGAAATTTTCTTGCATATACATTGTTAGAGAGGGCGAATTCCTTTTCAGTATGAGTCCTAACTTTAAGAGAGATCTCAACAATAAAGTTGTTTCAGAGGAGCTTAGAAAAGTATTTAGTATACACAATTGTTCTCTGTCTGAAAAAGCTGAAATATCTAAGGATGATATTGATGTATGGTCGATATTCGATAATGTAAATAACAAAAGATATATCATTGTTGACGAGAAGGAGAGACTAGATGTTCATGCAGATCTATCACGAGAAATAACGTTGGCATTTTTTCTAGAAAAAGAAGAAGCCATATTTTTGGAGGATATAATGTTGCGGGAAATAATGACTAGACGCCCAGTAAGTGAAACAGTTTATGGGGGTGACATATTTATGACATGTATCGTGGGGAGAAACCCCATTATTAGTATCCCGAGAAGAGGTTTTGCATTTAGGTTCTACAGAGACAAGGATTATGATAAACTCCTCAAAATGCTTAAGAAATATCTTGATTCTACTGATTTGAATGAAGAACAAAGAAAGCTGAGGGAAGAACTTAGAAGGTCAAGAGAGCAGATGTTAGGTTCACGAAGTTATCTAATGAATACAAACGATTCTGAATAAGCCCACCACTCCCATATTAGCTCTACTTGAACTATTAAAATGATTTCACTGCAACTTATAATGCATTACCGTTCTTGTAAATATTATAAAAATTAATTTTTAAGAGACTTTCATAGATTTCTAGGCAAAGAAATCCCGCTATTATCTAAATTTGATCACTCGGCGTATATCTTTTAACTCAAATCCAGCTTCCAAAAGAACATAGACCGCAAGTGAGAAACGTGAACCAAGATTGCCCTGTGAGGGGGGATAATTGGCATCTTCTTGTATCGCTATCCATTTTAGAGTTGAGAGGAATTTATGAATCTCATCATATAGTTCACTAGAAAGCCCAGTAAAGTACTTCTTGAGAACTTGTCCAATAGGCATGCGGTCACGTATTAAACGCAGAATGGCATTTATGAGATATTCCTCAATGCAAGGAGACTGTTGTCTAAGCTTGATGAACCATCTTCCTAGCAAATCATGTGTTGGTATTTTAAGTATTATCTCATCATTATTTTTAAATATGCAAAACCATACATTAAAGTCATATTCTGTTTTTCCATTTGGAACCTCTATAAAAACTTTAAAATCGCCAAGATCCTCCACTAAAAAAAGTCTAAATTGGGTTCGAATATCCTTTATTCGAAAATGTTGTTCTAACCACTCACGAACATTAATAGAAGGCATCTGATTCATCAAATATGTCTTGTCAATATATTCCTTCCTTACAATAGCATTAAGTACCCTAGGTTCGTGTTCTTTTTCTCTCTTGCTTTTTCGCTTTAATGACTTTAGATCCAACAATACAGACATAACTTTATCCTCCAGCGGACATAATAGTATTGAAATCTTCCTCTGGAATTTCTCGCATAGCTCTTCCTTGCAATGAGCCAGCCCACTTTCTTTTGTTAACAATGAACTTTAATTTTGGAACTAAAGGCTTAAACTCGATTGGAGGATCAAATATCTTTATTAACTTTAGCCTTATCCTATTTGGATAGACTTCTGTTTTTCCTCGGGGTGAAACGAAAATTGGGGTTTCATCTCTGAATACTTCTGAAGTAGCCTCGAAGACACCAACTATTTGGGATGGAACTATTCTGTTATCTTCCCGATGTGAGATGACATATATGAGGAGTTTATCACCTTTCTTTACCCTTTTTATGACTTTATAATGTCTATCAGCGACCCCCCAAACTAATTTATCTTTAATTATTCCCCAATTCTCCTTAGTTGTAATACAAAGCCAATACGCCATACGAAGATCACCTAACGATCAATGATGATCGTAAAATAATATTTAAAAAGACAAGCAACAGTCATAAGATCTATCTACTAGAATCTTGACACTAACGAGCTTAAATTATTCTTGATTTTTGTATTATAGTAATGGGGCGAAAAATATGAGCATTAGAGGCGAAGAAAAAAGAAAATTACATTTAAAAGCTCAAGGTGACTGTCTTCAACTAGTGCGGAGTCTTCTTGAAGCCTTCTTAGAAGAAAGACCTTTCACAAGGTATGTATACTATGTCGAGGAATTACGGGATGGAAGAAGAATTTTTATACGGAGGCCAACGCGTAGATTCAATTTTGACTTTGAGATCTGGGTTGAGAGCCCGCAAAGAACGTATATGCCATCACATGATGAAATAATTAACGATCTAATGAAGAAAAAGAAGGAGAATCCTGATGCATTCAAAAAACTTATGAGTTTGATTACTAAAGTCTATAATTGTTTCGATCCTGAAGATATCTTGAAAGAAGTTGATTTCGAATTCCAAGCAGGTGAGAGCATAGAGTTCATACTTAAGGTATTGAAATGGATGTTTATTCTTGAGGATATATACTACTGGAATTACAGTCGCAGGGCAAAACTAATGGAGGAAATAAAGAAACAGATTGCCACTAGTAAAATAAACGATTTTATGTGGTAAAAGACTTATACCAATGCACTTATCGATACGGCTACAGAAATTCATGATAAAAATTCCTATGCTACTTATAGTATTATTTTGCTACTTTATAATTGGTATGCGTTGTAATTTTTGATGGTCATTAGTATGGCAAAAAATGAGCAAAGAAATGAAATTAAGATGCGGGAGATCACATATAGGATATATCAGATGTACGTCGAGCAATATGATCATATAACAATTGAAGACCAAAAAATTGATTTAAAACCTATACAGATCGATAGATTACAACCGACAACTGACGAGTTAACGGATGTATCAACAACAGTTTGGTCATTCCCAAAACGTGGTGCATGGGCTACACATAAAGGTGATTATAGGGGGAACTGGGCACCACAGATACCTAGAGCACTAATGCTTATGTACACAAAACCGGGAGATATTGTGGCGGATCCTATGGTTGGTAGTGGAACAACAGCTATAGAAGCGAAATTATTGGGTCGCAATTGTATTGCTGTTGATATAAGCTTTCCTGCTGTCATATTAACTTTACATAGGCTCTATTATCTAGAAAAATATATAGAGAAATTGGAGGAGTACATTAGTAAAAACAGGGTTGAGGGCTTCTGGGGAATTAATAAGGAGGATCTTAACCTTATCAAGAGAGCTTGGGTAAAAGTATATCATGGTGATGCTAGAAATCTCGACAAGATAGAAGACAATAGTGTTGATCTGATCGCCACGCATCCTCCATACTTTAATATAATTAAGTATAGTAAAAGCCGGAGGATCGAAGGTGACCTTTCAAAAGCTAAAAACCTACAAGAATACTTAGATTGGATGTATAAGATCGCGAAGGAATTTTACCGCATACTGAAACCTGGAAAATACTGTGCCATACTTATTGGGGATACTAGAACTAGAAAACATTATGTGCCTATATCCCATTATGTGCTAGATGTTTTCCTAAAGGCAGGATTCATACTCAAAGAAGAGGTAATAAAGATACAGCATAAAATGAAAACCACAAGAGAAGTATGGTCGAGGGCTAGTTCAAGAGATTTCTTGCTTATTTATCATGAAAAATTATTTATCTTTAGGAAACCAGAAAGCGAAGACGAATACAAAAAATATAAGTACAGTAGCCTTTGCTGGAAGAAAAAGGCTGATAATAATGGTTAGGTATGATGTGCTGGGATTTAATTCGCTTGAAGAATTTAAAGAATATTTCCTTAGAACATTACTACCAACAAACAAAACTTTTGAATACTTCGTAGACTGGAATAAAGTACGAGAAAACGTTGAAAGATTTAAGTTCGAAATACATTTGTTTGATTCCTTAGCTCGCGAAGCAAATTACGAAAAGCGTTGCAATCTTTTCAGAGAATTATTATTAAAGTATCCTAGCGCCGTTAAAGTAATACCTATGATTATCGCCATTCGGGAGAGAAGTTTGGAAGTTTTAGACCTTGTTGATGGTGCGCTAAAGATTCTTCAAATTTCCTTCTCCGTAAGTAAGGTTCAGGAAAATATCGATCAAATTGTATACTTTGCGGATAAATCGGGTATTATAAAGCTTTTTGATGATGTCAAAAATCTATATGATTACTTGATCGGTGTAGAAGTTGGTTTGGACACAAATGCCAGAAAAAATAGGAGTGGAGATATATTTGAGAAACTGGTAGATTCTATTTTAGCATCTAAAATCCCTACAATCACGCCCAAACCCAATATCACATATAAAAGGCAAATTCCGTTATCAAGCTTTGGTCTAAATATTCCTAAAAAAGTTGACTTTGTGATATATGCTAATGATGTACCGAGGGTCATCATTGAGACAAATTTCTACAATATAACGGGAAGCAAACCAGAAGAAATAGTCAAGTCATATATTCATCTCCAAAATGAACTTCGACGGAGAGGCTATAATTTTATATGGGTTACAGATGGGCCTGCATGGAGAAAAATGAGAAGGTCTTTAGATTATGCGATAAGAAATATAGATTTCCTTCTGAATTTTAGACTACTAAAAGAAAAAATAGATAAGATAATAAAGATCTTATTAGTGGCTAACTGAAAAATCTTTATGGTTACCCTATAGCACATATGTACCAACAATAACATTTTGATGACGTCTTCTACCGAATAGATTAAATTTTTGCATGTACTGTTATATTTTAAACAAATCAAGTATTCAACACGAAATCTAATAACCATCTTAATATTGCAAACAATTTTAAAAGCTGTTTTTATTATTTCAATGGGATATATTTTAATAGGGGGCATAGAATTGCGCTATAGCACGAATATATTTCCTATAATCATTGAGGACTTAAGCGATCTGTTCTTCCTAGAGATACCCCACGAGGTATTGAGTGTATCGACCACAAGGATTATTCGGGATCTCAGAGTGGCTCTCATGAGCAGTGGGCAACTGCCTCAAGATCTGAGTGTTGGCAGAACTCTTGATGGGAATCTAGTAATTTTTTCTTCGAGTGAAGATTCTATTAGAGATCTTCTGCGGGATGAATTTAAAATACTTTTGGAAGACACTATGGATATAGAGTTATTGTTAGATAGGTTAATAAAGCTTCGTGATATTTCTTTAGAAGACCAATACCGTATATTGTATGGTGTTGCAAAGGATCTTGAGAATAGAATTCTTCAATGTATACATGAACAAGGATGGATAATCACTTCGCGGCGTCGAATATATAAGAGGCATGAATCGCATGTAATTAATCACGACAGAACAAGAGAAATAGTTGATATTTATAGATCATTAAGCATTAAGGTTATTCCCTTTAACGCCATGGATTCTAGCTTTTCACAGCGAGTGATCATTGGATTAATAGCCGACTATAGTCTAGTTATAGAGCCCACAATAACAATGGAGCAAATAGTATCGAAAAAAATTGTATATCCTTACAATGCTATAAGTGTTAACGTTGAAATTGATCGATTTTTCTACAAGGAACAGAGAAAGATCGTATGGGAGATTAAAGAAATATCTGAAGAGGATATTGTATGTGTCAGAATAAGGAAGGTACGATCCGATTGGAGGATTGTTCAGCAAAGATTTTTGTTGTCTGAATGTTATCCTTTACCAAGACCTGAAGTTTTGGACGATATTCGTGAGAAACTGCGCATAGATGGTTCGATCACAAAAATTGTCAAGTTAGCATCATTTCATATAACTGAAGCATCAAAGAAGGATAGATATGCAGCTCTTAAACGCTTTGAAAATACTCAAATTCTGCTAGAGAACCTTATCTTCTCTTTACAAGGAATGAAATTCATTGGAAGAGAAATAACCATAGAGAGTACTCCATTAAAGCTATTTATAGGCGATTAGAAGTGTATATGGTAGCGGGAGTTCTGCCTCGCGTGCCGCTATCTTTTAGAAGACTGTATGGCAGAGAACAAGTATCTTATAGGCCATATTTTGGTCTAAAGAGTTACGGTCCATATAAGGGCGTCGATGTAAATATTATACATTTGGTTCCCTCAGACGACCATCTGATTACGGAGTACGGAAATATCTTTAATTTTGTCCAAGAGAGTGTTCAGAAGATACTCTCAGATGTTCTTTCTATGTCTGGTAATACTGTGAGAATTGAAAAAAGGCAGGTAACATATTCTGATCTCACTGAATTAAGAATGGAGGCTATAAGGGAAATCGTAGAGGAATTTGAAGGTGGTATCACCAATAATACTGTAGTTCTAATACCACTACTTTCCAAGGCTATTGATAATCCAGATAAATTCTATGCTAAATTAAAAGCCTATGGACTCAGGTATAATATCATAACACAAGTGTATAGCGATAGCGGAATCATACGATTATTAAGATCATCTCTCCTAACTCAGCAAACAAGACAAAACATTACGCCTGCATTGTTAAATCTCGCATTAAATATATTCGCTAAAGCGGGAGGGGTTCCGTGGACATTATATAATGCTACTCCTTATGATTTGACCATTGGGATCAGTTGGGGTGTTCGTAAGGTATATGAAAAAATAACGGGTCCAACAGTAAAGATTTATGGGGTTGTAAGTGTTTTTGATAATTTTGGGAATTGGGAATACATGGACGCCTTTTTATGCCGTACAAAAAAGGATGAGCTAGTAAAGGCTATAAAAACAGTGATAGATGAATGTGTAAGTAGTACTTCGACTAACAGGGATTACAGAAAGGTATTAATACTGACAAGAGAACCATTTAAACATGAGCTTATTAAAGGGTTTATTCTTGAGCTTATCAGGAGGGGAATATTTGTTGATGTTGCGATAGTTTCCGTGATGGATCCTATAAGATTGTATAACATAGACTCCGAAAATTATCTGCCTGACAAAGGAGTATACTGTATAGTTTCCAATAATCAAGCCTATTTAGCAACAACGGGTGTCTATATGAGAAAATATTATGGTATGGGTACCCCTAGACCAATAAAAGTTACCCTTCAGATGTCATCGTCTGGTAAGCCTAAAGAAACATTAAGGGATGTTTTGTTCACTATACACTCTTTGACATTTCTCAGTTGGAGAAGCTTTTGGGGGCAGATAAGACTACCAGTACCTCTCTATTACTCAAGTATTCTTTCAAGGTTAATGCGGATGCTCGACTCGGAGGATATCGAAAATTCATTTATCATTCATAGAGAATACTTATTAAGACCACCTAATAGTGAGATTAGAGAGAGATTGTGGTTTCTATAATGAAGGATCGTCCTTCTATCGATGTGACATTGACTAGGCTCATAAGTTTTATTGAAAGGAAACGCACACCACTTTTTCTATGGGACTCGCACTTCATGCAACCAGACATAGAGCTTTCGGCACTAATTCTATGGTTCACTAAGAATGCATATAAGCACTATAGACAAGAACATAAGTATGCCCGCTCATGTGATGCTCTGATACGAATACTAGAACTCCATTTAAGAGAACTAAATAAGAAAATCTACAATATTAAGGAAAGAGACGTTTTAACTTATCTTCATGCAATCGCTACAATCACGAAACACTACCAGAGTGAAGAGAAAAACGTTGGGAGTATAATAGGTGGGCTCATCAAGTACATCATTCCAATCATTGAAAGATCTAAGAATTATGAATTTAAAATGATGGCAATCTCATTACTAGTGATTATAGTACTATCCATAGGTAACATGAAGGATTACCCTACTATAATAGATATGTACATACATAACATACATAAGTTTTGGTACAATGTAAATCGATGGGATTCTGCTAGCATAATAACTTGCTTATACTGGATTACCGAAAGTCTCAAGTTATTATTGGAAAAACATCCAGATTTTCGCCGGGATCCTCAGGGTAAAATTCTTAGCTTTGCTAAGGGGACTGAACAATTTATTATTGAGAAACCTCTAGAAAGCATCAGAAATTTTGCTTTGGATATAAAATTGTGGGTCTTTTTTGTGATTAATAACTTAACCAGCGTATATGATTTTCTTGGTGAGACCATTAGTTCACGTTTGTCCAATATTAATGAGCAATTAGAAAAGGATATCTTATATGGCTTACCGATCGATATTGAGCTTTATGTGACTAAGAAAAAGAGAAGAAGACTTGACCTAATTACAGTCTCTCTTGCCATCGGGGCTTTATATTTGGCCTCAAAAGACATTATTACCTATGTTACTCGTTGGGATATTCAAAATATTGACAGAACCAGAAAATTTATTTTCTTTATGGGACTACTAGCTGTTTTGGGCACAACAATCATTATTCCGCGTACAATAACTTCACTAACAATAGTACTTTCTCTGCCAATAACTATCATAGCAGAAATCATCATAGCAGAAATTTTAATATTTTTAGTGTTATTGACTGGAGCCTCGATTCTATATAATCTTGCTAAAGGAACAATAAGATCGGTGAGGGATCTGAAAAACTTAAAGTCTCTAAGATTACTTCCCTACATATCTATTTTGTATCTTATTATTAGGGCAATAATAACGTTTTTGTTACTCTTCTATTAAAAAGCTAACTATATCTCAGATAAGTCGCAGCCATACAAATTGTAACTTCAGTCGAAGGATTCATTGAAGAAGATTTCATCAGACTATTTTTTATATATTTTCTGAGGATTCATGGCTAATAGACGCTCCAAAAAAGGGGTAAAGTCTTAGAAACCCACTAGGATGACACTCTTAATACAGAATATTTTTACTATAAAACTTTTGTTGATTATTCCAAGTCAGCAGATAAGCCTATATAATTTAAAGGTGCATATCTGAAGTTCATATATTAATTTCCGGCTCCTTAGAGAGCACCCACTATGAGGATGATGTAGAATTTTGTGTTTCTTTTAAATACTTAAACCAGCATTATGTATTAAAGCACTCATATAAAGGTGAGTGCTTTGAGGATGCCTGGTGCCGTGCTACTGGGCATCCTGATGCTGTCTTTGGTCGTGCTTTCGGGGCACCTAATGGAGCCCACAGATAATACATCACTTGATATGGAATCGGGCAAGAACTACTTTTTGGAAAATTCATTAACATCGGGTTATGGGATAAGCAGTCATCAAGTAAGCTCTTATCCTCGAGATAGAGACTTTTCTATTCGCGATGATGGCATCGTCCCATTCACCCATGTCGAGTACTTGGGTGTGTTTCCGGGAAGAATTAGACATATTGATACTATCATGACACACTATGGTCCACGTCTTCTCCTTGTGGGCTCCGATTTTATCGCTATTAATGGTACTGATTATATTTATGTTGTGGACGGCTTTTCTAAGTGTGGATACGATGTTGGGGATCTGGATATGGATGGTTTTGACGAGGTTGTGATTGTTGATGGTGACTATCTTATTGTTCTTGATGATAGGCTTAATGTCGTCTGGAGGCGTTGGCTTGGTGGTTTTGCTGGGGAGGTTGATAGTGTCTTTATTGCTAATTTTACGTCGCCAGACCATAGCCTTATAGTCACGTATAAGTATGGGGGTAATCTCACAGTTTATTGGAACTGTACTGGGGATTATGTATGGCATGGTGAGGTTGGGGTTAAGCTTGGAGAGATATACTATGTTGGTGGTGATTGGTATTGCTCATTCTATAGTGATGACAATAAGTCTTGTCATATTAAAGCATTTGTTGAGGGGGGCGGGGTTCAGTTTGGCTGGGGATACACCTCGATGCCGTGCATATACATGGATAAACTCTATGTATTCATCGCGGACTACTTTATGCGTTATATAGAAGTATGGGGTAGGGAGGGGTATGAGACATGTTGGGAGGTTGATGATACATCCGCGGGATACATAGATTCTTATAGTGGAAGAAAGCTTTCTATGTGTGATGTCGATGACGATGGCGACCCAGACTGGCTCATATACAATGGCACTCATCTTCATCTTATCATGGCTTCTGGAGACCAAGATACTATAGTTCTCAGAAAGGAGGTCTCGGGGGTTGAGGACTACGCGTTGATCCCCGGCTATGTCGTGTATCTCAAGGATGGAGTGCTACACTTTCTGCAATATAACACTCTGGATGAAATATCCACTCAACCCATACATGACCTAGAGACAAAAACATTAGCACGTATCGAGGGGAGTGTATATTGTTATGGGCCTAGGGAGATAGCGAAGATTTATGGGCCCACAAATGTTGAGGATCTGGACTATAATTTCGGCTGGAACTACAGCCAGAAGGATACCCACATTGTCTTCTACAATCTCCATCATGTCATAGATGTATATCCGTGGGGCATGGATACTTATGATTTCTCGGAGGCAATATTGCGTGTGTACGCTATCACTGGTGGCTTCGTAGTATTGTTCTGTGGTGGAGGGGGAGTAGTGTACTGGTCTGGGCTTAGTGCAGAGTTTAGTGCCGATCTAAGCAGTATCTCGGACACGATTCTATTTGCCGATTTCGACCTACCGAACAAGTACATATACTTTATGCTTGATAACACGACGGTGCTGACGTTTGATGTTAATAGTGACGCTATTGTTTCTAGGTGGACACCACCAGCGTCTGGGACTAAGAGACCTATAGGTCTCTACTTTAGGAATGGGGTTCGGTACTGTAGTGTTGTTAACTATACGGCCACTAGGGCTAGCATATTATTGTTTAGGGGAGAGGATCTGTGGATTTCCAAGATAACCGAAGCTTTCTATAAGCTGGATCTCGCGATCGGGTCTTTGTGTCTGTGGGATTATGATGGCGATGGTAATGATGAGGTCGCGTATACCCTGTTCTATCACTATAAGCCTGAGCAGTACCCAGTAAATGTCTGGTATGATGGGTATGAGTATTTTGTCCATGATGGTGTGGTTGATGTATTCTACTGTAATGGTAGTGTCAAACATTATGATTCGAAGACATGGATCGGGTCAAAGCATCTGTACTCCGCACGTCCGTTCAATGATAGTTTTGCGTTTATGGGGTTTGGTGGGAACTTCATCATTTATCATTCTAGTGGTGTATATGATAATGTTACGTTGAATGGGAGTGCTGTCTGGGCCTGTAATGGTGTCCTCCTTACGGATGAGGAGATTAAGATATATAGCACTAGGGGGAGCCATGTCACAGATTTTGAGGGGTTGATTCTGTGTGTTGCTGAGGAGGGGGAGTTCACGAAATCCATATGTGTCTCCAAGCCATACATCTTGTGGAATGTCACTGGCTTTGAGGATCTCCAGGATCCGTATGTATCCATAAGGGAGCCTTATGATGGGGAGATAATCAACAATTACACTATCACTGTTTCCTGGGATGTTTATGATGATACTGGAATCGCCAGTATGCTTCTGAGGCTTGATGATAGGGGCTGGATTGATGTTTCTGGTCTGACCTCGTATACTTTCTATAATGTATATGAGGGCAATCATACTGTTGTTCTGAATGTTACTGATCTGGCGGGTAGAACCACTGTGGATTCTGTGAGTTTTACTGTTGTTCCTTCATTTACCCTGAGTGTTTACTGTGCCGATAATAACTCCCTGATTAGGAGGGGCTGGGTTGTTGTTGAGTATAACACCACTGGTACTGTTGACAGGGTCGCCGTCTATGCTAATGGTTCTGAGAAGTTCAGCACGACGACTGTGCTTAATGGTTCTGTAAACATTACTGGGTTGTACTCTGGTTTCTGGATAATTGATGTTGTTGCCTATGGTAGTGGGGCTAATGTCTCATACTCGATATATGTCCATATTGATCTTGAGCCCCCATCAATAAGTGTTCTCTCTCCGGAGAACAACACTCATTTCGTCTCTAACACCTCCGTCCTTGTCGTTCATGTAGAGATAGAATATTATGATAATTATGGGGTTGACCGTGTCGAGTATAGTATTAATGGTAGTGGGTGGGTCGTCACCAGTGATACAACAATTGACTTGACGCTCTATAATGATGGCCTATACATACTACGCTTCAGAATCTATGATGTTGCTGGAAACACGAACGAAACAAAAATTGTTTTTACCGTTGATTTCCCAGCGTCATTCACTGTGAACTTCGACTATAACAACGTGTGGATAAACAGCCCCAACATATCGTTCTCCTGGAGCTCAACACACATTGATAGGGTATACCTATACATTAATGGGAAGCTGAGGGATGTTCTGGATAGCAATGGCGTCCTGACTTTGACTCTTGGGGAGGGAATATGGAACATAACTCTTGTGGCTGTCGGCTACAATGATAGGATTGTTAGGACTCTGTGGGCCAAGATTGATCTTACGCCACCAAGCGTCGAGATTGTGTCTCCGGTAAATAACACGGTGATTTATGCTGTTGGTAACTATACTGAGGTTGAGATAGAGGTTTCCGTGGGGGATAATGTTGGTGTTGAGAGGATACTGCTTACATACAGAAATACTACGTTTGAGATTGGGGAGACTGCAACGATTATTCTTCCAGTTGGGGAGCACACAATATACATAACTGCTGTTGATAAGGCTGGAAACGAGAAGGCTGTGGCACTACATATTACGGTGAAACAGCATGTTGAAGAGGAGGGAGAAGAGGGAGGAGAAGAAGGAGGGGAGGAGGGAACAGGGACAACCACGGGTCCCACTACAGTAGGAGAGGTAGGGGGAACAAATATACTGGGACTGCTAGGAATACTGGGCCTAATAGGAGTAATTGGGGGAGCAATATACCTCAAGAGGAGGAGATAAGCAACTACTATTTTTCCCATTTCGACTGAAAATGTGAAATTGGTGATGAATATGGCTAGAAGCAGGAATCCTAGAGAGAAAAGAGATGTGCTGGACTGGAGCGGGGACGATGTAGTGGCATGGACAAAGCCAAAGTGGTACGAGAAAACCACCATAATAGCAATATTCACGATAATAGAGATATACATATGGACAAACTATGTGTGGTGGATAGGGCTATTCTCACTCGCCGTACTGGCATTATGGTACTGGCTACTCCTACAAATAATAGAGGATGTGAAGAGCTCGATAATTGCGAGGAGAATATATAGGGCCGCAGAGAGGAGGTGGAAGGCGAAGTATGCATTACCGAGGATGTTCGAGGAATACCCATGGCTATACCAATACCTAAAAGAATGCAGGAGATCGGAGGAGATGGGCTGGCTGTACGTACCAGACATAATAATCAGGGATCCAGCAACAGAAATAGAGATAAGGAGACCACCACCACAAGAATGGACAATACCGATAACACCACTAAGACAAATCACAAGACAACCAGAAGAAAGACGTGAAGAACAACCACAACTACCATCCCAGCAACCACCGCACCCCCCACAGCAACAAACCTCTCCGCAGCCAAGAGAAACACCAAGAACTCAGGAAACCCCAGGAGAAGAAGTTGAGGAGACACCATTCATCGATGTTGAGGGAGAAATATACATACTCCTAAAACATGCAACCCCCGAACAGCTCCATACGTTATTCAGGATAATAGCGGATTCCAAGGGATATGGGAGACTACCAGTGGAGATCGTAGCCCAACAACTCGGCGGATTGTGGCACAGAACAACAATAACAAGATACTACGAGGGGAGAATCCCAACACGACAAGGACCACTCGAACAATTCAAGAGAAAACTCCAGGTAATCCTGAGGAGGGAGCTAAGGTATAACACGGAGAACTTCCTAGAGATAATGCGTCGCCTCGCAGATGAGCACCCGGAGTTCGCGG
>CAZFVO010000034.1:0-17231 GCA_964522325.1 uncultured archaeon
AGAAGAAATTGCGTAGAACAATTCTTTTCCTCTCAAGATTTTATAACAAATCCCCTAAAAATAAAGTTCAACTTAAATCTACTCCAAGTCAAATAAAATCACTCCCCCCTCATAAATTACTTTAAATATAATATCTTGATAGTCTCAATGCGTTGATCCTTCCAACAGTATTGGCTCTAATAAATACAATAATTAATATGGAACAAGCTCTAAAGATTGTGATAGGTCTAATATTTTCCGCTGAAATAGTCTTTATCGTCAGAGCAATTCTGATCATTATTGGTGCAATACTTTTCGGAGTCGTGCTAATTAGTATGGATGAGATCGATTCTGAATTTAAAACAGCTGGAATGATTTATCCAATTGGAAATTATATTAATCTTTATAGTTGGTGTGATTGGTACCCTACTTGTAATAGTTTCGAGTATCCTTATCTACAGGACTTTGAGCAAAGTATTAGATATGTTTAGCTAGTTCTTCTTCTGTCAAACATTTAGCCCCTTTCTAAGCTCTCTGCACTTTTCTTCTATCTTTTCTCCAGCATTCTCACCGAACTCCTCTATCAACTTTACTATCGCACTTCCTACTACTACACCATCCGCTCCAGCTTCTATTAGTGCTCTAATGTGCTCCGCCTTAGAAACACCGAAACCAACCGCTAAAGGTTTCGTGCAAACATCCTTAGCTCTCTTAATTAGATCGAAAGCCAAGTTCGAAAGCTTGTCTCTTGCACCTGTAGTTCCGTAAAGTGAAACTAAATAGACAAAGCCGGAGCTTGCTTCATCTATTGCCTTAAGCCTGTCGTTTGGAGTATTTGGAGAGGCTAAAAACACCGTTTTCATCTCGAATTTTTCGCAGGCGTTCAAATATTCATTGGCTTCCTCAATCGGTAAATCTACTATGAGCATGGCATCGACTCCGCAAGCTTTTGCATTTTCGACGAAGTTCTCCAAACCTCTTGCAAATACTAGATTGTAATATGTCATCAGAACTATCGGTGTTCTGTGCAAATCTTTAAACTCCTCAACAACCCTAAAAACGTCTCCGACCTTAGTTCCAGCTTTCAAAGCTCGATAGTGTGATTTTTCAATGGTTTTTCCATCAGCCATCGGATCGCTGAAAGGAATCCCGAGCTCGATGACCTCACTGAATTTCGCAAGTATATCTAAAAACTCGAGCGTTGCAGAAATGTTTGGGTCTCCGGCAGTGATATATGTTATCAGAGATGGCTTCTTTATCAAAATCCCACCTCTCTCATCACTATATCCAAATCCTTATCTCCCCTTCCTGAAAGGTTTACAACGATTATCTCGTCTCTGCTCATATCTTTAGCAATCTTCATGGCATAAGCTAAAGCATGGGCAGATTCCAAAGCTGGTAAAATCCCTTCGGTCTTTGAAAGCTCCAAGAACGCTTTTAAAGCCTCTTCATCGGTCACTGTTATATATTCGGCTCTTCCAATCTCCTTTAACCAAGCATGCTCAGGACCGACTCCTGGATAATCTAAGCCTGGTGCAATGCTATGGGTGTCTAAGATCTGCCCATCCTCATCTTGTAGGAAGTATGAAAGCATCCCATGCAAAACTCCCTTTTTGCCTGCACAGAGTGATGCTGAGTGCTTTCCAGTCTTAATACCCTTCCCACCAGCTTCTACACCAATAAGTCTGACGTTCTTGTCTTCTATGAAGGGATAAAATATACCCATGGCGTTACTACCACCACCAACGCATGCAACTATTATGTCTGGCAAGCAACCTTCAACCTCCAAAATCTGTCTCTTAGTTTCCTTTCCTATCACGGATTGAAATTCTCTGACGATTGTGGGATAGGGGTGGGGTCCAACAACAGAGCCAATTAGGTAATGGGTATATTCGAAAGTTGCAACCCAATCCCTCAAAGCTTCGTTTATGGCATCTTTCAGTGTTCTAGTTCCGCTTTCAACCGGAATGACGTTTGCACCTAAGATTTTCATTCTGAAAACGTTCATCTTCTGTCTTTCCACATCTTCAGCGCCCATATAGACATCAACCTTCAACCCCATCAGTGCCCCAGCTATTGCAGTGGCAACTCCATGCTGCCCAGCACCAGTTTCAGCAATCAAACGAGTCTTACCCATGTATTTCGCAAGTAAAGCCTGCCCTATGGTGTTGTTTATCTTATGAGCACCACTGTGAAGTAAATCCTCACGCTTGAGATAAATCTTAGCTCCACCCAATTTCTCCGTCAGATTCTTTGCGTAGTAAAGTGGTGTTGGTCTTCCAGCGTAATTTTTTAAATAGTAATCGAGCTCAGCTTTGAACCTCTCATCATTTTTAAGCTCGTTATAGGCTTTTTCAAGCTCCTTCAAAGGTGTAACGAGCGTTTCAGCTACGAACATTCCTCCGAACTCACCGAATTTCATCTTCTCACCTTAAAGCCAAGCTCCCTTAAGACGTTCAAAGCTCTCTCAAGGTATTCCTCCTTAACTAGTATTTTGTCAGAATACAGTGAGAGAATAAGGATTGGAACCTTCGCATTAGCTAATGCACTCGAAACCTTTGAGATGTAGCCTATAACATCTAAGGGAACGCTGATATCGAGTGTTATCAGCCTGTAACCAGTTTCATATTCAATAAACTTCTCAAGCTTCATGATCTCCTTTTCAGGCATCACAACCTCATAGTACTTGTTCTTTACAACGGCAACGTAGCTTACGTTTGGTAGATTTCTAAGCTTAACCACTGCAAACCTCTCTGGATGAATTTCGACCTCTTCACCAACGAACTCTATCAAATCGCATCACCTCTCTCAACCTTAAAGCCAATGCTTCTCAATGTTTCGATCGCCTTTTCAACTAACTCATCCTTAACGAGTATGTGGTCTGTATGATAAGATGAGAAGACGAGGATTGGAATGTTCGCTTCAGCCAAGGCTTTGGATATTTTTGAGATGAATCCGACTGTGTTGAAAGGTAATTTGACATTGAATGT
Source organism: uncultured archaeon (assembly GCA_964522325.1). GTDB lineage: Archaea > Halobacteriota > Archaeoglobi > Archaeoglobales > Archaeoglobaceae > Archaeoglobus_B. The sequence continues at coordinate 2,970 of CAZFVO010000034.1, forward strand.
TATCAACCTGAAACATCCTTCAACCTCCTTAGGTTTCAACTCATCAACAATGCCTTCTGGAACCACTGTCGTAAAATCGTTGAACTTGATAACCACAAAGAAATCATTTGGAATCTCATCTGTCTTAACAACAGCGAATCTCTCTGAATGTAGTATGATGCTATCCAAACCTCTTCACCTCCTTCATAAATTCAGCGATTAGACCTTCATCTTTTCTATTATCTCTCTCAACACCACTTGAAACGTCAACTCCAAAGGGTTTAACAAACTTCACTATCTCTGCAACGTTCTTTGGATTTAACCCACCAGCTAAAACTATATCGTAGTTTTCGGCGACTATCTTACTTACTTTGTGGTCATGTGTTAAGCCAGAACCTTTTCCTGTATCAAGCAAAATCATGTCTACCTTAAACTTCTCAATTTTTTCCATCAAAGCTTTTGCATCCCTCTCAGGGTTCTCGCTTATTTTTGGAACTCTGAAAGCCTTCATTACAAACAATCCCAAGTCTCTCAATCCTTCAATTACATCTGGCTTCACATCGGAATGAACCTGAACATATCTCGCATCAGTTTTATCAGCAACTCTAATCCAATCTTCCAAGTTCGTGAGCGTTGAAACGATAAAAACGGGAATTTTAGCTTGAGCTATCAATTCTTTAGCTTCTTCAAGGCCTATCCTACGCTTTGATTCACACTCAACGACGACACCAGTTGCATCAGCGTATCTCTCTACTATCTCAAGCTCTTCTGAATTCTTAATTCCACAGATCTTTATGAACATGTGATCACCTGCACATCTCGACAAAGTTCCTTATCATCTTTAAACCTTCCTCTCTTGGAGTTAAAACGCTTTCAGGATGAAACTGCACACCTTCAATTCTTCCATCTTTACTCCTTATCCCCATGACTAAATTATCGCCTACAACTTTAGCTGTAACCTTAAAACCCCTTGGAACCTTTAAAACAGCCAAAGAGTGGTATCTCCCAACTTCAATTGGATTTTTAACATCCCTAAATATTCCTTCACAGTCATGCTCGATCACGCTCGATTTACCGTGCATAGGTTTAACCCTACCGACAACGCCACCGAAGACATGAGCTATTATCTGATGTCCTAAACAGACACCCAAAATTGGCACATCCATCTCCAAAACGACCTTTGGACTTACACCTACATCCCTCTTACTCTCTGGTGATCCTGGGCCGGGAGAAATTATTATACCATCTGGATTCAGCTTTTTTATCTCGTTCAAACTTACAGTGTTGGGCAAAACCTTAACATCTGTAAATATGGAAGCGTATTCTGCAAGGTTCCATACGAAGGAATCCCTATTGTCCATGAGCACGATCATCCTATCACCCCCAAAGCCTTCAAAACAGCGGACATCTTGTTCTCAGTTTCAAAAAACTCCTTTTCAGGCTTAGAATCTGCTACAATTCCAGCACCAGCTCTAACCCTACAAACATCGTCGATTTCAACCATCCTTATTGCAATAGCCATATCAGCATATCCACTGACTGAAAAGTAACCGACGCAACCACCGTAAACTTTTCGCCTTGACTTCTCAAGCTCGTCTATTATCTCCATAGCTCTTATCTTAGGTGCTCCGGTAAGAGTTCCTGCTGGAAAACATGCTTCGACAGCATCGAACATATCCTTATTTTCATCAAGCTCTCCGACAACCTCACTCTCGATGTGTTGAACGTGGCTGTACTTCAGCACTTCCATGAACATGGTAACCTTTACGCTTCCAGCCTTGCTGACCTTTCTCACATCGTTTCTTGCCAAATCAACTAACATGACATGCTCAGCTCTCTCTTTTTCATCTAAGAGGAGGTTTTCAGCAATGATCTCATCTTCCTCCTCGTTTCTACCACGAGGAGCTGTACCAGCTATAGGGTTTACCTTAACAATATTTTTCTCAATAGAGCACATCGTCTCTGGTGAGGCACCAACAACAGCCTTTCCAAACTCTAAGCAGAACATGTAAGGGCTTGGATTTATCTCCCTCAAGTTCCTGTAAATTTGAAATGGTGATAAATCGGTATCAACCTCGTATTCCCTGGAAATGACAACCTGAAAAACATCACCAGCATAAACATATTCCTTAGCCCTTTCAACCATCTCTACAAACGTATCCTTGTCAGCATCACATCTAACCACTTCAGAATGTCCCTCTTCATTTTCGATCTTGGTTCTCTTGGCCTTTCTCACAACCTTTTCAGCTTTCTTAGCTTTTTCCTCATCTCCGTCTAGAGAGAGATAGTAAAAGATGTTCGAGATGTGATCGTATACGAAAACATCCCTATAATAACAGAAGACCGAAGGTTCCTCTATACAACCTTCAACATAGTTATGGACGGCATCGTAAGCCACATAACCAACAAAACCGCCGTTGAACCTCTTACCGTCGAAAACATCCATTTCAATTGACTTCAATGCTTTAAAAGGATTAGTCTCCCTACTGACTAGCTTTCCATCTACCTTGGTACCTCTCCCGTCAACCTCAACCACAAAATCTGGATTTGCTGAAACATATGTATATCTTGCCTTTCTTTCATGCTTCCCAACAGATTCGAGTATGAACGGAAAATCTTCATCTCTTAGAACGTTGTAAAGCTTTAGGGGGTTTACGTAGTCAAACTTTTTGACGAGCATACTATCTCCTCCAGCTTTTTAGTAGCCATTTCACCAAAAACACTCTCAACAAGTTCAACGCAACTTTTCAGATCGTCTTCAATCAGATTCAGGGCTAATGCAGAATTCATCAGTATAAAGTTCCTATCCTCTTTACTACCCTTACCAGCCAACACAGATTTAATCCTCTCAGCACTCTCCTGCGGTGAATAACACGGTCTTATGCTAACAGGTTCCAAACCGAAGTCTTCAGGCTTTAGCTTTAACCTCTCAACACCATCACCAACTTCAACAACGATAGTTTCACCCTTTGGATTCACCTCATCCAGCCCATTACCGTAAACTACGTAAGCTCTCTTAACTCCTAAGAACTCGAGTGCACTGGCCACCTTATCGACCAGATCTGGAGAACTAACTCCGATCAGCTGATAGGTAGGATTTGAAGGATTTGCCAAAGGCCCCAAGACGTTGAATATTGTCTTTATCCTCAACTCTTTTCTAACCAGCATGACGTTCTTTAGAGCTGGATGATAAAGGGGAGCAAAAAGAAATGTGAAGTTTGTCTTTTCGATTAGGATTTTAGCCTGATCGGGTTTTAGTTTATAGTTAATACCTAAAGCCTCCAAGAGGTTTGCAGAACCGCTCTTGGATGTTATCGAAACGTTTCCATGCTTTGCAATTCTAGTAAAGCATGAAAGGATCATTGCGCTAGCTGTGCTCACGTTTATCGTGAAAGATTTATCACCACCTGTCCCGCATGTATCCATAACTTCACCTAAATCCACTTTTACGGCGTTGTCTCTCATAGCCTTAGCAAATCCAGCGAGCTCTTCAGCCGTATAGCTTTTGGTCTGTAAAGCTGTGAGAATACCAGCAATTCTGATTGGACTTTCGTTTATCAGCTGGTTGAAAAGCTCGTAGGATTCTTCGAAACTCAGATTTTTACCCTCAACTATCTTCTCAAGCATACACGAAACACCTCACAAAATTCTCGGTATCTTCCGCAAGCATGAAAGCTGTGCCGATAAGAACAGCATCGGTAAACTTCAAAGCTCTCTTTAAATCCTCTAAACTCCTTATTCCGCTCTCGCTGAGCTTTACAAACCTGTTGGGTATAAGAGGAGCTAACTTTTCTGTCACTTCAACACTGCCGTCATCTTTCTCAAGCTTATCTATATCCCTATTGTTTATTCCGACAATTGTGGTATTCGTATTTACAGCGATCTCAACATCTTGTGATGTGTGAACCTCCACAATAGTATCCAACCCATGCTCCTTAGCGTAATCGACAAATTCAGCAGTTTTATCCTTTAAAATTCTTGCTATAAGCAAGATTGCGGAACCTTCAGCTTCAGCAGTTCTCTCTATTTCAAACTTTGTCGTTATGAAATCCTTTCTCAGAACTGGTAAATCTGTAAGTTTGCACAACTCCTTAAAGAACTCAAACGACCCTTTGAAGTGATTAGGCTCAGTTATGTATGATATACCACATACTCCAGTCCTTTCGTAAGCTCTGAGGATGTCTATAGGATTTCTACCTCTAAGCAAATCACCGTGCTTAGGTGAATAAATCTTAATTTCTGCAATTATAGCATTTTTATCACAATCTTTTATAGATTTACTTAGTCTGAACATTGAAACTCAATCTTATAAACTGTATTTAAACCTTTTTCTTGGGATTGATCTCTTAAAATGAGAACACAACAAATATGATTTTATACTCTACTTAAAATGAACCTAAGTTGCAATATAAATAATAAAATTTAATCTATAAATAAACTAATCAAAAGTAAATACTAATAAAGCATCTCATGTTTTAAATTCAACAAAACAAAAATTATTCCCTAAAGATTTCTCCAAACTCCGTTATATCCTTCTCACTTGTCAGAAGCTCCTTTAAAATCCTTGGAAGCTCATCAATCCTAACTCTAACTTGTTTTGTCGTATCTCTATCTCTTATCGTAACCGTATCATCTTCAAACGTTTGATGATCTACGGTTATGCAAAATGGTGTCCCAATTTCGTCAAATCTCCTATATCTCCTTCCTATGCTTCCTGAATCATCGTAATCCGTGTATATCCCATTATTCCTGAGCATCTCAGCAATCTCCTTTGCCTTGGATATGAAAGGCTCTCTTGAGAGTAAAGGCAAGACGGCAACTGGTATCGGTGCGACCCACCTCTTTAACCTCAGAACTCTCCTCTCTTCACCTTCAATTATATCCTTATCAAAGCAGTGCTCCAAAACTGTGTAAGTTATCCTGTCCAAGCCAAATGACGGCTCAATAACATGAGGCACGACCTTTTCACCGTGAATTTCTTCTTCAACCTCCTTAACCTCAAAGAACTCCTTAGAAATTTCGATCTTCTCACCATCAACCTCAATGACAACCGAGCTAACGTTATCATTCACTTCAAGTTCACTCAACTTTTGGGCAATCACCTTAGCTTTACTTCTGTAAACTGGACCAAGCTTCTTCATGTTTGGTATGATCATCCTTTTCTTCACCCTTATCGGCTCTTCAAACTGTACAAAGACTCTCAGATCTTCCCCACTATGCTCCATATGCTTCTTAAGATCGTAGTCAGTTCTGTCCGCAATACCTACTATCTCGATCCAGCCGTAAGCAGTTAAAACTTCAGCATCCCAGCAGTCTATAGCGTAGTGGGCCCTTTCATCATCCTTGTGCTGTCTAAATCTTAACCTATTTTCGTCAACTCCAACCTCAAGCAGAAATTCTCTTGTCTTTCCTATGAAGTAAGCCATCAATTCATGACAGATTACACCTTTATCTACAGCCTCCCTAAGCGTAATCTCATGTAGGACATCGTTCTTATCTAAGAGTTTTACAACGACATTCTCATACTTTTTGAAGTTTGGATGCGTTTTCTCCATAGGATTCACAAAGTATTCAAGTTCAGCTTGATTAAATTCTCTGAGCCTTATCACACCCTGTCTTGGACTTATCTCGTTCCTATAAGCCCTACCTATCTGTGCAACACCAAAGGGCAGTTTATGCCTGAAGTACTCAAGTAACCTCCTGAAGTCGATGAAAATTCCTTGAGCTGTTTCTGGTCTAAGGTATCCCCTCTTACCCTTTCCTGGCCCTATCACAGTTGAGAACATCAGATTGAAGAGGAAAGGCTCCTTGAATTTACCACCACAAACACACTTCAAATCGTAACTTTCAATTATCTCCTTCACAGTATCTATGCTAGGCTCGATTTCAATTCCTAAGACATCTTTAATGTAATGATCCGCTCTAAATACCCTACCACAGCTTTCACATTCAATGGCTACATCCGTAAAGCATGAGACATGTCCCGAAGCTATGAAAACCTCCTCAACACAAACTGTCGGTGTATCGATTTCAATTGCTCTCTCCCTAACCACAAAATGTTTTCTCCATATATCTTCAATTTTACGCCTCAGAGCATTTCCAAGAGGACCATAATCTACAAATCCAGCCATTCCACCGTATATCTCAAATGATTGCCAGAAGAATCCTCTCCTTGCGAGCATCTCCATTAACTCGCTCATGCTCAGCGATGAGGCATACTTTTTAAAGCTTTATCGACAACATGGAGGACAAAAATTATGACCGCAAAAAGCTTAAGGTTTTTGATGATTGTAAATTTAGATGATGAATTTAAAATCGTTGCAGAGAATTGTATAGTCAAAAATGATGTTCTTTACATCTTTGAATGGACGGAATACCGTATTGTTGGAGACGATAAGGATGCGAAAGTCTTTTTTGGAGATGTACCTTTAGACAGTTACTACGAAGTTGATGATAAAGTTGTGATTCCGTTTACCGTTAGGAATTATATCGGTTTTACGAAAATTCGAATTGTCAAAGGAAGTCGGATAGTAGAGCGTCAAGTTAGAGTCTTATCTAAGAAGATTCCAAAAATATATGGCAGAGATACAGTATCTTTTGATGAAATTATCCATTTACACGACGAATTTTGTGAAAAAATTGTATTTGATATAACCAAAAAGTGCACAGCTTTGCCATTTACCATATCTTCTCCAACTGGATTTGAATTTATAGAGTCGGAGGAGCCAGTAAGTTTACTCTTTGCCTATCATTTCCTTAAAAGTAACATTGAGCGTATTACCTTAGCATACGAGATTATTAAAAAGTATATTCATAGAAAACTCGTTGATCATTTTAAGCTTGTAGATGCCTACGAAACTACAAATGTTGATGAAGAAACTCTCTTAGATATTTTGTATAATCCTGAACGCTTAATTGAGTCTAAGCATCATGTTTTGGTAATCGATAAAAGGGGATATGCTCCAATACGGGTTTTGCAGAGAGAAAGATTTGAAACTCTTGATACGTTGGAAAATCGATTTACTAAATACTTTTTAGGAGAGCTGATAAATTGGTGTAATAGAGTTTTAAGTGAATTAGGGAATAACATACCTTCTACTGAAAGAAACAAAATTGAGGAACTCTATACAACACTCGAATGTTTTTGGAACGATCCAATCTTTAGTGATGTTGGCGAGCTCACGATGTTCCCATATACTTCGCAAGTTTTGTTGAAGAGAGAAGGCTATAGAGATTTACTCGAACTTTGGAAGGAGTTTAGGACTTACTCTCCATTTTTCGGAGAGCTTGAAAGAGCAATAGCGAATAAAGATATAGCGAAACTTTACGAATACTGGTGCTTTTTTAAGCTTGTAGAAGAGCTTTGTGAAATTTTTGGTGAATGCAAGTTGAGAATTGTTGTTGAACCGACTGGTGAGCTATCTGAGAGTGGGATAGTTTATGCAGAATTTGAAGATGGATGGAAACTGTTCTATAACTTGAAAAAACAAGGATATTCTGTTTCATTGAAACCAGATTTCTTGCTTTTCAAGTATGAAGAGCTTATAGGCGTTTTTGACGCAAAGTTTAAGCTCGATATTATTAATGTAGATGAGTTTGCAGAAGAGGAGGAAGAGATGGGGATGTTTCCAGTTCTTCAGACATGGGCGAAGCTTGAAGATATCTATAAGATGCATACCTACAGAGATGCTTTAAAAGCTAAATTTGCAGTGATATTTTATCCTGGAGATAGGAGTTTGTTTTTTAAGGTTGATGGAGAAAGAGTTGAAGATTTTGATTTAAATAAGTTGTTGGATAAAGATCGTGCCAAGCTTGAAGGAGTTGGGTATTTGAGGTCTAAACCTGAATTGGGGGTGGATTAAATGGTTGATGAAAATATTCAGAAGAACTATTGGGTGCTTCAGGGATCTAGACTTCACTGGGCATGGAGTTTAGTGGATTATATCTGCAAGATTTCTGGTTATTATAACGAACATTTAATCTGGGGGTTTAATAATAAAAAATGGTATGACAGAGTAGAGGTTGGTGATATAGTATATTTTAGAGCTAATAAAAACGGTAAGGAATCCCATGGAGTCTTTGGAAGAGGGATAATAGTCGAAAAGTTTGTAGACAACATAAATTACTGGCCAGCTGAATATAAAGAGGAAAGTAGATACTCCTATAGAATAAAGATTGGTGATGTGAATATATTTAGACCTTTAGAAGAGTTCATTAAAAATAATGTCTGCCCAAATTTAGATCTAAACTTGTTTAAGACTAATCCAAAGCAATTTTTTAACAAGCTAGAGAAAATAGATGTATTTGAAAACTACATCATAAGTGTATTCTATGGACGAGGTTCTCTCATAAAGCTGAAAAAAGAAGAAGCAAAAAATTTAGACGAAAGATTAGGTTTCGATTCCCCGAAAAAATTATATATATCTAAAGACGAAGAAAAAAGCTTAAGAGAAAAGAGTACAGATGAAAATCTCTTGAATAATTTCTTCACATCAAAGGGTTATCATTTTCCTGAACATATTATTTTGTCTTTCTATACTGCACTGAAAACAAAAGGTTTCGTAATTTTATCTGGCTTAAGTGGAACTGGAAAAACCAAGATTGCTTTGGAGCTTGCCAAGCTTTTAAGCCAAACCGAAATTAAAAACTACATATTCCTTTCAGTCCGTCCAGATTGGAGAGACTCTAAACCTTTACTTGGCTATTACAATCCACTCGACAAAAAATACTATAAAACACCTCTTTTGGAGCTAATTCTAAGGGCAATTGATGACTATAAGCAAGATAGGAAAAAGGCTAAATCCTATTTTATAATCCTCGATGAGATGAACTTAGCTCATGTCGAATACTACTTTGCTGAATTTCTGAGCGTCCTCGAGAGTGGAAGGGATGAAGATGGATTTACAACGGAGAGTATAAAACTCCACAACGAAGACACAGTCGAAAAGGAGCAAGGAATTCCTAAAGAAATTAGATTACCACCTAACCTCTATATAATTGGAACTGTAAATATAGACGAAACTACATATATGTTCAGTCCAAAGGTTCTTGATAGAGCTTTTACAATAGAGTTTCATGACGTTGATTTGGATAACTATCCCTCTCCAGAAGTTAAATCGAAGAATGTAGACTTTTCAAACCTGAGAGAATTAATCATCGAAGATTTAAGAAACAACGGCAAGTTTCTAACTTATGCTGACAAAGATGTAATCAAAGAAGTGCTTCAAGAACTAAAGTCATCACAATACTGGCAAATTCTTCAGAATCTTAACAGAGCGCTTGAACCATATGACCTGCACTTTGGTTATAGAGTTGTAGACGAAATAGCATTATTCTTCAAAAATGCTAAGGAAAGCAAGGTCGTAAATTTCAAAGATGACAATGAAATCTTCGATTCTGCCTTACTCATGAAGATACTCCCTAAGTTCCATGGCAACAGAAAGAAACTCGAAAAACCGCTTAAGAAAATTCTCAGAATATGCTTAAAGGATGAACAAAATCTCGATGAATTAAACTCAGAAAAGATTGTAGAGATACTACAAAATTGGGAAGTGGAGAAACGTATGTTTAGATTTCAACACACTGCTAAAAAAGTTCTGAGGATGCTTAGGTCGTTATATGAGATTGGTTTTGCTTCCTTTAGTTAATAAAAAAATTAATAAAAATTTAATTTAATGCTTCGGTCCCCCGAGATAGTACATGCAGGAAAGCACAAACAGCATTATAACAATCACAAAGAATATCCAGGCCACTATCGATAGTCCAATCCCAGCTACATCACCTTTCTCCATGATTGGAATGGCTAAAGTCAAAATTTAACATTTTTTCTTTCTGATCACCTCCCCGCCTAGAAAGTGTAGGTTTCCCGTAGAAAGACTGGCATCACCTCTGTCTCATGACGAGGTTCTCGCCTTTGGTGGTGTCATTGGGCATAGCTAAACTTATCGTTTATAAGGGGTTTTGGACGATACTCCTTCCCAATTCCTCTCTGTCCTGAAGATCCTTAGTGATATATCATAAATTCAATCCATAGGTATTTTAATATCTCATCAGATGGTGGAATGTGAATAGATGTGCAATATGTAAGGGCTACAGGTTGATGTGTGGAAGGAGTTTTTGTCCAGTTCTAAAGAGAGTTAAAGTTATAAAGTCCGTTTACAGTTCTCTTAAGCTTGATAGGGTTGTGTTTGGCTCTTCACCTCCTTCAATTTTCGTTGGTGAAAGAGGATATCCTAACGTCGTAGTTGCACCTCTCGTGCCACCGATAGAAGGTGACACGTCAAATCTTGACAGTCCACTTAGATGGGAAAATATAACTCTTGAGGAGGCAATTAGGCTGAGATCAATGCTTATCATGGGTGAAAAGGTTTTCAACGTCAAATCGAGTGTAGACTTTGACGGTTTGGTTATGTCGATAAAGCCAGTAGATTCAGAAATGATTCTTAGTAAAAGGCCAGTCTTAAAGTTGGATCTCAACGAGATATCTCCAATTTTCAATCCCAAAGCTGGACTTGAGAAGTTTAGAGTTGTTGAAAATCCTAAGGTGCCGAGATTCGTTGAGAGGATTGTGAGCGATGATGTTAAGGCGAATGATGCTATAATATCTCTCTACGAGAGAGGATTTGATGAATATTACATAGTAAGGTTACTTTCTGCTGGGTTGCTTGGAATAGATAAGAGGTTAGTACCAACGAGGTGGAGCATAACGGCCGTTGAAGATAAGCTTGGGGAGCACATCAAAAGAGAAATAGTCGATTTTGAGCCGATAGAACACTATGAAGTTTACAGATCAGAGTTCTTAGGTAATATATACACGGTTTTAATGATTCCAAGTTCTTATGCATTTGAACTGCTCGAGGTATGGTTACCAAATTCTCTGTTTGGTTTCAGCGGTGTTCTGAAGGACTACGAATTCTTCAAGAGAAAAGGGTATGCAAAGGAAACTTTAGGTGCTTACTACTCTGCAAGACTGAGCGTCTTGGAATTTTTGAGGAAAAGAAAAAGGCAGGCTAGGGTGGTAGTCTTTAGAGAAGTTACAGAGGATTACTTTGCTCCAATAGGTTCTTGGCAGATTAGAGTTGGAGTTAAAAAGGCTTTAGCTAATAAAATTGGTACATTCGAAGATCTAAGAACAACTCTAAGCTTTTTGAAAGGCTTGTTGAAACACAATCTTGAAGATTACGTTAAGAGGAGTGGTATTTTGAATGTAAAGACTATCGATAGTTATTTCTAAGAATCTCTTAACCTTGAGACGTGAAGATTGCTGTAACTGGAAGACCGGGAATTGGGAAGACTACACTGTGTATGAAAGTCTTCAAGGCTTTGAACGATGTAGAAGGTTTTGTAACGCTTGAAGTCCGGGAAAGAGGGAGAAGGATTGGTTTCAAGCTTTATGATCTTAGAAGTGGGGAGGAACTTTGGCTTGCTAAGGTTGGAGAAGGGTATCCAAAGGTTGGAAAATATGTGGTATTTCTCAATTCTATAGATCGTTTTGCTGAGAGATTAAACAGCTGCAGAGGTAAGTTGGTGATAGTAGATGAGGTGGGACCTATGGAGCTTAAGAGTGAGAAGTTTATCAGAGCTATGGAAGAGCTGATCGAAAGTCCGAAAAACTTGCTTGTAACTGTTCATTACAAATCTAGACATCCTCTCGTTGAGAGGATAAAGAGGGAGTTCGATCTTTACGTTATTGATGAAAGAAACAGAGATATGGTTGCTGAGGAGATAATTAGGAGGTTTAGAAATGATAGTTGAGGAAGGTAAAGTTAAGATCAAGCTTGACAAAGATGTATTTTATAATCCTCGAATGAGATTTTGCAGAGATTTGGATGTTTTGGTCTGGAGATGCTTGGATGATAAAAGAGAATTTCTGGATGCTTTGGCTGGAACTGGTGTTAGAGGGATTAGGGCTAGGGTTGAAAGTGGTTACGATGTTATCTATCTTAATGATAGGGATCCTAAGGCCGTTAAACTCATTAAGGAGAATCTAGATCTTAATGGTGTAGATGCAGAGGTTTTCAATAAGGATGCCAACATACTCATGAGAGAAAAGAAGTTCTGGCACATAGACTTGGATCCTTTTGGAAGTCCGGCAGAATTCATGGATTCTGCTGGTTTTTCAGTTAAGAAGTACCTAAGTGTGACTGCAACAGATACAGCAGCCTTTTGTGGATCAGCAACCGAATCTGGCCTGAGAAAGTACTTCGTATTCGCTGAAATGACTGATATCTATCAGGAGATAGGTTTGAGGGCTCTTATAGGTTACATAGCAAGGGAACTTGCAAAGCATGAAAAGGGTATAGAGGTTTTGGTGTGCTGGGCTAGGGAGCACTACTATAGGGTTCATTTGAAAGTTAGAAAGTCTTTGAGGTCTTCAAAGGATTCTGTTGGAAGTTTGGGTTATATGCTCTACTGTCCGAGATGTTTGAACAGGGATTTTGTTAAAGTTGGAGAGTGTTTTGAGAGGTGTGATTGTGGTGAAAAGTTTAGGATTTATGGGCCAATCTGGCTTGGAAGTTTGAAGGATATTGATCTTGTTAGGAAAATGCTAGAAGTTGCCGATGATAAAATTAAATTTGTTAAATCGATTGCTGATGAATTAGATGTTCCATTTGCATACAATGTCCACGCAATTTCGAGAGTTTTGGGAATAAATCCACCTAAAATCAGTTGGATAATAGAAAAGCTTAAGGAAATGGGATTTGAAGCTTCAAGGGTGCATTATTCGGGTATAGTATTCAAAACTAATGCTAAAATGAGTGAAATTAAATCACTGCTTGACTCCCAATATCGACTTGGGTGATCTCCTTATTCTCCTTCTCCTCTTTCCGTCAGATGTGTACTTCTGATTCGGACCGGGCTTTTTGTAGTATTGCCATTTGGTTGGCACTAACCTGTACTCGTTACTGTTCCTCTTCTTTATCTTAACCCATGTGACACTACCAGTCTTACCCATGTTCTTGGCTTTTGGCTCTTAACATAAAAACCTTTTGATGGTGCGTGATAAAGCTTAAATGGAGCCGTTTCGTCATTAAATTATGTTGGAGTTTATTCTTTGTTTTGTCCTGTTGACGATTGCAGTTTATTTGCATGTAAAGAATTCAAGGATAGCAGAGCACTGAATTACAGAATGTCGCTAAGAAAGCCTCAAAGCGGGGATGAATTAGGGGAGGTGAAAGGGAGAGGTTAGTGGTAGATTTCCTAATATTATCGAAAAGCTTAAATACTCTAAAGACTCTAAAAAGAGTTAATGGTAAAGAAGTTAACGATATCAGATGGAGCGTATTGGAAGCTAATGGAAGTCAAAGTTAAGCTTAGGTGTGAGACATGGGAAGAATTCGCAGATAAGATTCACAAAATGGTGTTTAAAGATGAAAAGAGTGAATAAGTTCAGGCTAAGACCAACTAAGGAGCAGGAGAAAGTTTTGTTTGGAATGTGTGAGATGTCAGCGGTATTTTGGAATAAGCTAAACTACGTTAGGAGACAGCAATTCTTTGAAGGTAGATTCGACTGGAAAGATGGAGTTGATGAATTATATAACGAATTCAAACCAATTTTGGGTTCGGCAACAGCTCAGCAAATCATAAGGAAGAACAACGAAGCTTGAAGAAGCTTCTTCTCCTTGTTAAGGCTAAAGAAACAAGGCAAACTCCCTCCTCATATTAAGAAGGTTTCTCCACCTCGTTATTGGAAGGACAGGTTGTCTGGTAGAAGGAAATTGATGACTGTCATCAGAAATGATTGTTATAGAATAGAGGAGGTGGAAGGAAAGAATTATTTGGTTCTGCCTAAGGGTTTGAGGATTAGAATAACGGGAGAAATCAAATGGAGAGGGAAACAAGGAAGGTTAGAGATATTCTACGACGACTTAACGGGGAGGTGGTACGCATATCAGTCTGTGGAGGTTAATCAATCAAGGCGTACCATCTCCCCTGAGAAGAGAGCTTTCGTGGACTTAGGAGTAATAAACATCATAACAGCTTGGATTGAAGGAGAAAGACAAACAATCGCTTTTTCGGGCAAGCCCTTGCTAGCAGATTGGTGGTATTGGGCTAAGAAAATCGCTTATTATCAGTCAATAGCTAAGAAAGTCAATGGAGTAGATACAACGAAGAGAATCAGAAAATACTACCGAAAGAGACAGTTAAGATTTAGACATGCTGTTAACACCATAATCTACAGATTCGTTAAACTCTGCCACGAGAAAGGAGTAACAGAAATCATAGTCGGAGACGTTAGAGGAATAAGACAAAACAACGATAAGGGAAGCAAAACCAATGCAA